>JBGMRK010000016.1:0-24859 GCA_048061375.1 Longimicrobiales bacterium
GGGTTGGTAGGCACCTCGAGGTAGAGCACGCGGGTCCGCTCACGGAGAGCCGCCCTCCACTCGTCCTGGTCTCCCGGTTCTATGAACGTCACCTCGATCCCGCGCCTCGGCAGTTCGTGCGTGAACAGCTCGTGGGTCGCGCCGTACAGATGGCGTGAAGCCACGATGTGATCGCCCGCCTCCGTCGCAGACAGGACCGTGAGCGCGATCGCGGCCATCCCACTGCTCAACAGGAGGGAGGCTTCCGTGCCTTCGAGGGCCGCCATCTTGGCGGCCACCTGCTCCTGATTGGGGTTGTTGCCGTAGCGGGAATACCGAAGCGGGCCGGGTTCGTCACGCTTCCCTCCGTAGAACGTCGAGCTCATCACCACCGGGGGCACGACGGGCGCGCCCGGCTCCGGCGGCGGGCTTCCGGCATGAATCGCGCGGGTGGAGGGTCCCAATCCAGTGTTCTCCTCGGACATGGCGGTTATTCCTTGGTGTCGGACGGCGGCGTTGGGAGATCGAGCGCAAGCGCGCTCAGGGAATAGTAGCCATCTGGATCGGCATGCCGGATGACGACACGCCGCTCAACCAACCCCTCCAGAGCGAGCCGCTCGGCTTCACCGGGGAACACCTCCAACACGCGACCAGCGCGGACCTGTCCTGCCTCCTCGAGGATCCCCCACGTGGACTCCTCAATCTCTGTCCGAGCGCCGATCAGCTCGAAGCTGGCCCCCTCCAACTGGGCCACGGCAAGCAGGTTGTGGCGCTCCAGTACAGTCGTGATGGGATCACGATGCTGCTCACCGAGCCCTCTGAGAACGAAGTGCGTATCGGCCGGACGATCCTCCTCCAGGAATCTCAGCAGCAGCTTCGCCACGACCTCGTCGGCACAGGAGAAGTCGAGTACAGTGACCTCGGACAGATCGATCAGCGAGAGAGCGGGTCTCGACATTTCTGAGAGTTGTGTTTCGATGGCGAGCCGGACAGCCCTACCCGTAGGCCTGGTTACGAGGTGGCAATACAGGGTGGCCACAGACCGCTGCAAAAGGCCGCCGACGTCGATTGACACCGGGTCGATGCCGAGTTCACGCATCATGGCTCATGTGCTCCGGGATGATGATGTTGATCTGAGAACCCGGGAACGCAGTGAGGCCCTCCGTGAGTGGCGGCACGTCCTCCCATGCCGGGACATCGGCAATTCTTGCGGTCCCGCTACGGATCGAAATCAGCCCTCCCCATCGTCGGACCTGTTTGCGGATCTGCTGAATCCCCTGCCCCCTTCCGGAATCAGGAAATCTCGTAAGTCCATGAATGAAGGCTGCTTCCAGGGCTGTGGCATCTCCCCACCGATCACCGAACCGGGCGGAGTGCTCGTCAGAGAGCGACCCCTGAAATCCGCGCCCCATGTCCGCTACCGAGATCACGACAACCTGACGCCCAAGGCGTTGCGTCCAGTTGTAGGATTGCGCGGCAACCCATCCAGGTGCCTCGGCATGCTCGAGTATGTTCTGGCAGACTTCGCTGAGAATCACGCTGAATTGAACGACGGCGGTAGGCGCGTAGCCAAGCCGGCGTGTCAGGATGGCCCCCGCACGCTTCTGGACTCGGTCCACCACTTCGTGGACGTCGCTGTTCTCGGTTATGGGTGTGATCTCGAGGAGCACGTCGGAGGGGCCATCCGACCTGGTGGGGGGGCGCCCCACAACCTCGAACACACCTTCCGCAGCGCGAAAAAAACCCATGCGCGCCATATAGCCGACGACCTCCGACTGCTCGGGAAACTCGAGCCGGGCGGGCGCCCCTTTCCGCGAGCGCGCCAAGCTGCCTGCCGCCAGCAGATTGACCATGCCGTTCGGATCCACGAAACGAAGGTGACGGCCGTCGAAGAGCACGTTTCCATCCGGAGCCACCGCCACTTCGTCGAGGACCTGTTCGTAGGTCTTGAAGTCGAGGGAACTCGGAAGGGCGACGATCTTCACTGCGCGCCTCCCTCGGTGGAGAGTCTTCCGACGAGGTGACGGTGGAGCCCCTCGGCACCCCGATGCTCCACGTTCTTCGCCGCCATTTGATTCGCCCGTGCCAGGGCCACCTCCAGCGCATCTCCACCGATGAGTCGGGCGAGGAAGGTAGCTCCCCATACGTCACCGCAGCCAGTGGCGTCTCCGGAAACCCGGCCACCCTCGACCGGGACCACTCCGCTGCGGGCCGTACCGGGTGTCGCGACACGCCGCCTCGTCTCGGGCCAGGTCGTCGGATCGGCATGGAACCCGGCGCCGGCCACGTAGGCGGCGCCCCGCTCACCGAGTGTTACTGTGATCAACTTGAGTTCGGGCCCAACGACGTTGGCGGCCAACTCCCAGGGATCTCCCGTCGCACGGCCAAGCAACTCGAACTCATCCTCGTTCATCTGCACGGCGTCGAAGCACCTCAGCCAGTCGCCCCAAGAGGGAAGCACCTGGGGAATGCGCATGCCGTGCGCACCCACGCCGAGGAAGAGTGAGTGTAGATCGCCATAGGTCGGCCCGTCATAGCCCGCGCGTAAAGCGCGAGCCGTATCCAAATCCATCTCGAAGCCCGAGATGAAGTTGACGTAGGCGGCGTCACAACCACGTACCAAGGGCGCCAGTTCCACCCAAGCCCAGGGGGGCACCCCACCCATTAGCTTCTCCGTCCGGCGTGCTTCTCCCTCGTACCGGATCTCCACCCGATTGTTTGGTGTGGGCACGGTCACCACGCCGCCCTCCACCCGCACACGCGGCAGGGAATGCAAGAAACGAAGCGCCTCCTCGGCGAGGTCGGAGCCGACCTTGAGAAGGGGCACGATCTCCCACTCCGGCGGAAGAGAGGCTTCGAGCGCGCTCAACCCGTAGCAGATACCTCCCCACTCGTGAGCGGGCTGCTCGCGGACGTCACGGTCGAAGATCGTGTCCCACACCATGGTACCCACCACAGCGAGTCGCTTGCACGGGGTCTTGGACACCCGAGGCCCGTCGGCGGTCAGGAGTCGCCGAGCTGCAGGACGGCCATGAACGCCTCCTGGGGAATCTCGACTGATCCGACCTGCTTCATCCTCTTTTTCCCTTCCTTCTGCTTCTCCAGGAGCTTGCGCTTGCGCGTGATGTCTCCGCCGTAGCACTTGCCGGTGACATTCTTGCGGAACGCCTTGACGTTGGTCCTGGCGATCACCTGTGTGCCGATCGTGGCCTGGAGCGCTACCGCGAACTGCTGGCGAGGGATGAGCTTCTTGAGCCGGCGGACGAGGTCTCGGCCGTAGTTGTACGATTTCTCCCTGTGGATAATGATACTGAAGGCATCGACAGGGTCTCCGTTCACCAAGACATCCAACTTCACCAGATCGTCGGCACGATAGTCGATCAGTTCGTAGTCGAGGGCCGCGTACCCTCGCGTCCCGCCCTTGAGCCGGTCGTAGAAGTCGAGAACGATCTCGGCCAGCGGAAGCTCGAAGTCCAGTTCCACGCGCTCCGGGTCGAGGTACTGCATCCCCAAGAAAACACCGCGCCGTTCGTGACACAGCTTTTGTACGTTCCCGATGTAGTCGGACGGACAGAGGATCCTCGCCCTTACTACGGGCTCCGATATCGACTCGATGCGGCCTTGATCAGGTAGGGCCGCGGGACTCTCTACGGCGAGTTCAGAACCATCCGTGAGCAAAACTCTGTACTCCACATTCGGCACCGTGGTGATGAGATCGACGCCGAACTCCCGAGCCAGCCGTTCCTGTACGATCTCCATATGGAGCAGCCCGAGGAAACCACATCGGAAACCGAACCCGAGAGCCACCGACGTTTCCGGAACGTAATGAAGGCTGGCATCGTTGAGCTTCAGCTTGTCGAGCGCATCCCTGAGAGCCTCGTAGTCATCGGTGTCGGTGGGATAGAGCCCCGCAAACACCATCGGGCGGACTTCCTGGTATCCTGCGAGGAGGCCTTTCGCCCGGTTTTCCGCGTCCAACACCGTGTCTCCCACCCTCGTATGAGAAACGGCCTTGATGGAGGCGGCGACATAGCCGACCTCACCGGGCAACAACTCGGGCTGCGGCACTCTGCCTAGCCTCAGGAAGCCTACCTCCGTGACCTCGTACCGGTCGGTGACGGCACCGAACGTGATCTCCATGCCCGGCCTGATCGCACCGTCCACCACGCGAACGCTCGGGATGGCACCCTGGTACTGGTCATAGAAGGAATCGAAGATCAGGGCGCGCAACGCGGCGGACGGATCGCCCTCCGGCGGAGGGATCCGATCGACGATCGCCTCCAGGATGGGCTCGATCCCGATACCCTCCTTGGCACTGGTCAGCAGGACCGAGCCCGGCTCCACCCCCAGCAGGTCCGCGAGTTCTTCCTGGCGCCGTCCCGGCTCGGCGCCGGGAAGGTCGATCTTGTTTATGACCGGGACGATCTCGAGGTCCGCGTCAAGCGCGAGAAATAGGTTGGAGAGAGTCTGGGCCTGTACGCCCTGTGAAGCGTCAACGACCAGTAGGGCACCCTCGCAGGCCGCCAGCGAGCGCGAAACCTCGTACGTAAAGTCCACATGACCCGGCGTGTCGATGAGGTTGAACACGAATTCACCTCCCCCAGGTGCCGTGTACGCCATGCGCACGGCGTGGAGCTTGATCGTGATGCCCCGTTCCCGTTCCAATTCGTTCGTGTCGAGCACCTGCTCCCGCATCTCGCGTTCATCCAGCGTATGCGTCGCCTCCAGAAGGCGATCGGCGAGCGTCGACTTCCCGTGATCGATGTGGGCGATGATACAAAAATTGCGGATGTGATCGAGGAGCACGCAGCACTCGCGGGTCGATGACGACGGCCTAGGTTCTACGACCCAGGAAGATAACTAGACGTCTGTTGAGGCAGTACAGCCACGACGGGCGTCGAGTTGATCAAATTGGGCCCGTGGACCTAGCTTCGCCGTCATACATGAGCGAACGAGCGTATCCCGCGTCCCCCCGGGGCCGGCCCGACCTGATGGACCCGATCACCCTCTCGCAGTTGGGGGGCGTCGAGTTGATCGCGCGCCAAGTGGTGGAGGGCTTCATCATGGGCCTTCACCGCTCACCCCACCGCGGGTTCTCGGCGGAGTTCGCCGAGTTGCGTGCATACCAGCCGGGGGACGACCTTCGGTACATCGACTGGCGCATGTGGGCCCGCTCGGACCGCTTTTACGTCAAGCAGTTCGAGGAAGAGACCAACCTCAGGGCATACCTGCTCGTGGACGTGAGCGCCTCGATGGACTGGAGTTCGCATCCGGAGTCGCTACCAACCAAATTCTGGTACGCCAAACACTTGGCGGCCTCCCTGGCCCTCATCCTCCTTCGCCAGGGCGATTCGGTCGGCCTCTCCGCCTTCCACGACGAGATCGTCGCACGCGTCACGCCGAGAGGCGGTCAGCTTCACTGGTACGAGCTGCTGCGCCACCTCAACTACCTCGTGCCCCAAGGGGGCACGGTGGCCCACACGGCGCTGACGGAGGTCGCCGTAAGACTGAGGCGGCGGGGGCTGGTGGTGCTTCTATCCGATCTTCTGGTGGATCCGGACACCACGCTCACCGCCCTGCGCTTCCTGCGGCACCAAGGCCACGAAGTGCTTGTGCTGCACCTGATCGACCCGGGCGAGCGCGAGCTACCACACACGGGCAATACACGTTTCTTCGACCCTGAGACCGGCGACGAATTGAGCGTGAGCGTAGCCGACGTAAGGGCAGCTTATAGGGGGGCCGTGGCTGACGCGCTCAGCGAGTGGGAACGTAGCCTCAAGCCCCATGGGATCGACTACGTCGTGGTGGACACCGACACCCCACTGTCGCGGGCACTCCGAGCCTACTTGCATAAAAGAGAGCGCCTGGGCTGATGGGCCTGCTCAGTCCGCTGCTGTTACTCACGGGAGCCGCGGTTGCGGTACCGCTGATCCTGCACCTGTTCCACCGCCACGATATAGGGCGCGTGGCTTTTCCGGCTTTGCGCTACCTGAAGCGCACGCAGAAGGAACACGCCCGCACAATCCGTTTTCGCCAGATTCTCCTCCTGGTTCTGAGGATTGCGGCGATTCTGCTGCTCGCTCTGGCCGCGGCCCGGCCCTTCCTCGGCGGGGGCGGGGGCGTACACGATCCCACGGCCCTGGTCATCATCTTGGACAACTCGATGAGTTCGGGGCGCGTCGTGGGGCAGGGCCGCACGCTCGACCAACTCAAGGGAATCGCCCGGCGAAGCGTGGCCCGTGCCAGCAGCGAGGACAAGGTGTGGCTACTTCGAGCCGGCGAGCCCTGGAGTGTCGCGCTCACCGGCTCCCTCGACGACGTGGGCCGGTGGATCGACGAGACCGTGGTGAGCGGAGGGCGGGGGAACCTGCTCGAGAGCATCGACCGCGCCGCAACGCTGGTCGCCGGCGCGGGTCTTCGGGCCGCCGAGATCCACCTCGTCTCCGACCTTCAGCGTACCGCTTTCCAGGGTAGCGCCGTAAGAGCCGACCTTGCGGCAGTACCTCTGGTCGTCTACGACGGCACGGACGCCGAGCCCGTGAACCGCCATCTCGACCAACTTCTGATCGGTGGTGGCCTCCCCCCACTCGCCAACCAGCGCTCCCAGATTGCGGTGCGGGTGTCGGGCGGGTCCGACTCGCTCACCCCGATACGCCTGGTGATCGAGAATCGGATCCGCGGAGCGGCGAGTGCTCCAGAAGGGACCCAAACACTCCTTCCGCTAGGTCCATTCGCCGAAGGGCCTGTGAGTGGGTATGTGGAAACCGACCCGGACGACCTCGGCATGGACGACCGGCGGTACTTTTCGCTTACCGTGCTGCCGCCACCCGGTGTCTGGGCCGACGCATCCCAGTCGTTCTTCCTGTCCCGAGCTCTGGCTGTGCTCGAGAGCGCGGGCCGCTTGAGGCGGGCAGCCGTCACCGAAGCAGACGTCCTCCTGGCCGTCGGAGGTGCGGGGCTGGAAAGCCGCAGGCCCCGGGCGGCCGCCATCGTGGTCCCCTACCGGGACGTGACCCTGTTGCCGGCCCTGAACCGCCGTCTCGCCTCCAGTGGGATCTCATGGCGCTTCGAGCCTACCGACGCGGAGGGCGAGACACCCCTGGATGCCTCGCGGGTGCCGATCGCCCTCGACGGTGTTCGGGTGTTCGAGCACTACCGCATGATTCCCGGTGGGGTCGACGGCGGCGAGGCCGAGGTGGTCGTTCGCCTGGCGACCGGCGAGCCTTGGCTGGTGCGGGGCACGAACGACCGAGGACCGTTCTTCCTTGTGGCCTCCCCGCTCGAGCCGGAGGCGACGAACCTCCCGATCACGGCATCGTTGCTGCCGCTGCTCGAATGGATGCTGATGGGATGGGCGGGTGACGGGGCCACGGTTCCCTCTTTGATCGCTGGCGAGCCGTTACCTCTTCCGGAGGGTGCGACGGGAGTGCTGGACCCCGAAGGAACTCTGCATCCCGTGGATGGTACGGGCGTCCTTCGAGAAACTCGCCTACCCGGCGTCTACACCGTCTATCGAGAGGACACTCCGATCGCTTACGTGGCGCTCAACACCCCTAGTGACGAATCCCTTCTCGACCGTATCGAGGCTCGCGAGTTGCGCGGACTGGTGGGTGCGCCGCTCTCCCTTGTGGAGGACAGCACCCGCTGGACACGCTCGGTGTTCGCCGGCGGCCGGGGGCCGGAGGTGTGGTGGCAAGTCCTCATCCTGGCCCTGGGAGTTCTCCTGCTGGAAAGCCTGGTGGCCGCGACCGGCCCTGTGAGGGCACACGGCGGTTCGATGACGCCGGCGTCTGCACGGGGGAGTTCACTGTCCGGCCGGTGAATTCACTTCCCCACCCCGTGTTGGAGGCCATGGCCTCATGCCCGGCGTTTCAGGGCTTGGAGGGGGCGCTCCCGGGCACCGGTGAAGCTCACCGTATTGGGGGCGCTGCGGGCTCCACTCCCGCGGCCATCCTGGGCACCCTGCATGAGCGCCACCCCGACCGCCTCTTCGTGGCCGTCGCGCCTGATCCCCGGGCCGCGGCCGCGATCGAGGCGGACCTGGACGTGCTCCTGGGACCGGGCGTCTCACACCTGTATCCGCAACGCGAGGCTCTTCCGTACGAATCCACTGAGGTTCACCTGGAGATCGGAGGCCGCCGAGTCGAAGCGGTCGAGGCACTGTTCAGCGGTAGGGCCCGCTTGTTGGTCACGACGTTGAGAGCTCTTCAGGAACGGGCTCCCGTGCCCGAGGGCCTCGTCGAGCTCCGCATCACGCTCCAGCTCGGAGAGGATGTTGGCTTCCAGTGGCTGATCGAATCCTTGGAAGCGCGTGGGTTCAAGCGCGCGCCGATGGTCGAGGAAGTGGGCCAGTTCGCTGTTCGGGGGGGACTGCTGGACGTCTTCTCGTTCGGCTCCCCGGAGCCGATGCGGATCGAGTTCTGGGGAGACGAGGTCGCCTCGATCCGTTGCTTCGACATTCTGGACCAGCGCTCCACCGAGCCGCAGGACAGTGCACACATCCTGCCCGTCAATCTCCAGTCGTCTCCGGGCGACGGACAGACCCTACCGCGGTCGCTGCTCGAGCTGGTGCCCCGCGAGACCATCATCTTCGTGGCGGGGGCGGCGGAGTGGCAGGCTGAGCTGGAGCGCACCTGGTCACAGGTCCTCGGCCTCCATCGTGAGTTGGTGGAAGAAGGCTCGATGCCCGTCCCCCCCAGCGACCTGTTCCTCGAGCCGCGGCAAGCCCTCGCCGCCCTCACGAGCTTTCCACGCATCGAAGCCGTCGCAGAATCCGTCGGCGACGAGGTCCTGCACACCACACCGCCCCCAACCGTGGACCGGGACATGTCGCGCCTCAAGGTCCACCTACGAGAGGGTTCGGCCACGGGGCACCGCACCCTGATCCTGTGCGACAACCAGGGCCAATGCGACCGCTTGGAAGAGATCCTGGGCGGCGTGCAGTCGATCCCCCCGGAATGCTATATCATGGTCGGCTCACTCGGGGCGGGCTTCGTGCTGGAGCGGTCGTCCCCTCCATTACGAGTGTTCACGGACCATGAGGTTTTCCGTCGCACACGGCGCTTGCGGCGCGCACGTAGGTTCCGTGGCGCGGTCGCGCTCGAGAGTATCTCGCAGCTCACGCCGGGTGATTTCGTAGTTCACATGGAGCACGGAATCGGCGTATTCAAAGGGCTCGAGCATACGCCGGTAGCCGGCACGGAGCTCGAAGCCATGGTGATCGAGTACGCGGGCGAAGAGATCCTGCGCGTACCCGTTTACCGCCTCGACCTCGTCGAGCGTTGGGTTGGAGAGACCGACGACTCGAGGGCTCCCGCGGTGCACCGGATCGGCGGTAAGCGTTGGAAGACGCTCAAGCGGAAGACCGAGGCGGCCATCGAGCGCATGACTGCCGAACTCCTCCAACTCTACGCGCTGCGCGAAACCGTCGTGGGCTTCGCCTTCGCTCCCGACGGAACGTGGCAGAAGGAGATGGAGTCCTCTTTCCTCTACGAGGACACCCCTGATCAGCGCAAAGCAACGGCCGATGTCAAGCGCGACATGGAGTCGTCGGGGCCGATGGACAGACTGATATGCGGGGACGTGGGGTACGGCAAGACCGAGATCGCGATACGGGCGGCGTTCAAGGCCGTACAGGACGGCAAGCAGGTCGCGGTGCTTGCCCCAACCACGGTACTGGTGGAACAGCACCGGCACACGTTCGAGGAGCGCCTCGCGGATTATCCAGTCAAAGTCGGAGCCCTCAGCCGCTTCAGATCCGCGAGTGAACAAGAGACCCTGCTTGCGGGCCTCTCGGATGGGACGATCGACGTGGTCGTGGGCACGCAGAGACTGCTCTCGGAGGACGTGGCCTTCAAGGATCTCGGATTGCTGATCATCGACGAAGAGCAGCGATTCGGCGTGAAGGACAAGGAACGCTTGAAACAGCTTCGAACCTCGGTCGACGTGCTCACTCTGACGGCCACACCCATCCCACGCACGCTGCACCTGTCCCTCAGCGGGCTCAGGGATCTGTCGCTCATCCAGACGCCTCCACGCGACAGGCAGCCCATCATCACCCATGTAGTACCCTGGTCCGACCAGATCCTTTCGGAAGCGCTGCAGAGGGAGTTGGACCGCGGCGGCCAGGTATTTCTGCTGCACAATCGGGTCGAGACCATCGAGAGCGCGGCCGAACAGGCCCGCGCCCTGGCGCCAGAGGCCTCCGTCGCGATCGCCCACGGGCAAATGACACCCAAACGACTCGACACGGTGATGCGGAACTTCGTCGATGGGGAGGTGGATGTACTGGTGTGCTCCTCGATCATCGAGAACGGCCTTGACGTCCCCAATGCCAACACGCTGATCGTCAACCAAGCTGACCGGTTCGGCCTCTCACAGTTGTACCAGATTCGAGGTCGCGTCGGACGAAGCGACCGGCGAGCTTATTGCTATCTCGTCGTTCCCGACCAGTTGACCGAGGAGGCGGACAAACGCCTCCGCGTGCTCGAGCACTATACGGAACTTGGAAGCGGGTACGCGGTGGCGCTCAAGGACCTCGAACTGCGCGGAGCCGGCAACCTGTTGGGCGGGCAACAGTCAGGGTTCGCCCACGCGATGGGCCTCGACGCATATCTTCGGCTGCTGGAGCAAACTGTACAGCGGATGAAGGATACTAATGAAGAGAGGGAGTACCCGGAGCCTGAGATTTCCCTGGCCGGAGGGACGTACCTCCCCGACAGGTACGTTTCGGACTCGGGCCAAAAATTACATCTTTACCGTCGCCTCTCGAAGCTCAGGCACCAAGCGGAGGTCCAGAGCCTGCGAGAGGAGGTGACGGATCGATTCGGAGAGCCGCCGCCCGAGGTAGAGCGGCTTCTCGAAGGAGCGGCGCTACGCATCCTTGGCCGCGCGCTAGGGGTCGAGCGCATCCTGATCCGCGATAGGGACGCGCGCGTGAACTTCCGCCCCGGGGTGGAGCCGCGCTTGACGGTTCTTGAGCGACCGCTCAGGGATCATCAGGTCGAAGTGGAGGTCCGGCGCTTGGCGCCACTCTCGTTGGCGCTGCACAGGGTCGGTGCCGTGCCGCTGGGTACGACAATCATCTCGGCCTTGTCAACGCTGTTGGCCGGCAAGAAGGGCGCCGCCTGAACCGTGTGATACACGGAGGAGAACGACGTAGATGGATGTGAAGCGAAGTGTCGCCGCGATTGCATTGCTCGGCGTGTTGGCCGGGTGCGAGTCCGGCAGTCCGGGTGATCGGATCGTGGCGCAGGCGGGGACCCATGAGTTCACCGTGCAGGACGTGGTGGATCTGTTGGCGGGAGCGCAGTTCCCGAACGAAGGCGAGGTCATCGGCGCGCTGGCGAACTTTTGGGTCGACTATACGCTGGTCGCCATAGCCGCCCAGGAGGATGCCGAGTTACGAAACGTGAATCTCGAACCGGTGCTCCTTCCACAGTTTCAGCGGGAGATCATCCAGCTCTATCGAGAAGCGAGCGTACAGGCCGATACGGTGATCGACGACTCCACCCTGCAGGCGCTTTGGGACGAATCACCCGTGGAGGGCCGGGTGCACGCGCGCCACATCCTCTTGACCCTCCCCGACCAGGCCACGGATGAGCAGCGCGATAGCGTCTTCGACGCCATGAACACGCTCAAGCGGCGCATCGAAGGCGGTGAGTCCTTTTCTGCCCTTGCTACCGAGTTTTCGCAGGATCCGGGCAGCAAGCCGCAAGGAGGGGACCTCGGTTGGTTCGAGCGCGGCCAAATGGTACGGCCCTTCGAGGACGCGGCGTTCGCGCTACAGCCGGGCGAGACCAGCGACGTCGTTCAGACGCCGTTCGGGTTGCATCTGATCCGAGTGGATGAACGTGAGATGCCCGACTTCGAGACGGCGCGGGACGATTTTCGAACCCAAGTCATCGCCCAGCGCCTCAACTCGGCGGATTCTATGTTTCTGGCTGCGGTGGAAGCCGACGCCGACGTGACGGTTCAGGACGGTGCGTTGGCGGTGCTCCGCGAACTCGGCACCGCACCCTGGCAGCTGCTCAACCGGCGGGCGAGCAAGCGCGCCGTAGTGACATTTGCCGGCGGCAGTGTGACCGCCGGTGAAATGCAACAGTTCATTCAGACTCGGGCACCGGAGTTCGCGGGCCAGGTCCGGCAAGCCTCCGACGGTCCGCTCGAGAGCCTCCTCCTCACTCTGGCGCGTGAGCGCTTGCTCGTCGCAAAAGCGACGGAGTCGGGCATCGAGATCGATCAGGCCCATCGGGACTCACTCATCGAGGTGACCCGGGGCCAACTCGTGCAGGCCGCGGACCAGTTGGGCATCCGCCGAATCACGCCGGTCCAAGGCGAGTCCGCCTCGGGCGCCTTGGAACGAACGGTTCGCGGACTCATTCGGTCGGTATTCGACGGCTCGATCAACGTGATCCCGCTGGGTATTGTGACGTCGAGCTTGCGAGAGGAGTACGACGGGCGAGTGCTGAACACCGGCATCTTGAAGGCGATGGAACGTCTGGAGGAAGTCCGTGGAGTGCCTGGCGCCCCGCCGCTTCCGGTGCGGCCGAGGACGGATAGCGTAGCGGAGGGCCAAGAACCTGCCGTAGCCGCGCCGGATAGCGCCGGATAGGCCGAGGTCGAACGTGGAACACCCCTGTTCCAGGGGTTTAAATTGGGCGGGCCGGACAGCGTTCCGGCCCGCTTTTCCCACGAACGTGCGATCGGAAAGAGCTGAGTTGGTGATTCGACACACGTACATCGCCCTGGCAGGGTTTTTTCTCGCGGCCACGCCTCTCCCCATAGCAGGGGTGCAGGCCGACCCGACCGAGTCCGACGTGGTCGAAGCCGTCTGGGCCGTCGTCGGCGATTCGGTCATACTGAAGACCGAGGTCGATGCTTACCTCTTGCGGCTATCGGCACAAGGTGTGGTCATCCCCGAGGATCCAGGCCAACTCAAAGAGCTGCGTGAGCAGGCGATCGATCAGCTCATCAACGAGCAACTCATCCTGCAGGTAGCCTCTGCCGATTCCACGATCGAGATCACGGACGAAGAGTTGGAGGAGCGCGTTCAGCAGGAAGTGGATGGCCAGGTCCGGCAGTTCGGCACCCTGGGACGACTCCAAGCGGAACTCGAACGCCAGAACATGACTATGGCGGGCTTTCGAGAGCAGCAGAAAGTTCTGATCCACCGAACACTCCTACTGCAAAGCTACATCGCGAAACGTCAGCGCGACGCTTCGGGCGTGGCGGTCTCGGAGCAGGAACTCCGGGATTTCTTCGCCGAAAACGCGGGCCAGATACCCACGATCCCAGCGTCGATACGCTTCGTGCAGTTTCTCATGCAGCCGATCGCATCGGACAGCGCCAAGGCCAATGCGCTGGCTGAAGCGGAGCGCGTGCTCGAGATGATTCGAGAGGGTGAGGATTTCGCCGACCTCGCTACACGCTTCTCCCAGGGCCCTTCGCGGGAGGTAGGTGGAGAGCTAGGCTGGATACGCCGGGATGGCAGCCTGGTTAAGAAGTTCGAGGACGCAGTGTTCTCGCTTCCGCCCGGAGGCGTGAGCCCACCGACCGAGACCGAGTTCGGATATCACTTGATCCTAGTGGAGCGCGTGCGTGGCGGGGAGCGCCGTGTGCGGCAGATTTTGTTTATGCCGACCGTGACGCCCGCCGACATCGCAGCCAACGTGGCCCGAGCAGAGAACGCATTTGCGTTGCTGACAGCGGGGGAGCCGCTGACGGACACTGTGGCGGTAAAGGTCGACACACTCAGCATCCAACTCACCCAACTAACTCGACTCTCCGAGGCGCACGCCAACGCGCTTCGGACGGCTGAGGCGGGCGCTGTGGTCGGCCCCATTCCGTTCGAGCAGGCCTCCTTCAACGCGCTCGCGATCGTGAAGGTGCTCGAACGGAACGCCGGCGGACGTGCAACGTTCGAGGATATGCGGGCACAATTGGAGTCCCGTCTCGAGGAGCAGAAGATTATCGCGCAGATCGTCAAGGACCTCCGCGCCGCAGCCTATGTGGACATTCGCCTCCCGGGAGGGAGTTGAAGCCCTGACGCCCGAAACCGTGCTAGCGCTCACCCTCGGTGACCCCCGGGGGATCGGCCCTGAAGTCGCTGTGCGTGTGGCGAACCAGTTTCTGCAAGAAGATCCAGACACGCGGCTCGTGCTCCTGGGGCCCGAGGGTATGGTCCCCGACGGATTCGACTACCGTGGCGGTGACGCATGGGACGGTACTCAAGCCTCGGCTGGCGCGGTCGCCGCTGCCGCCATCGAGTCGGCGGTGGAGTTGGCCAAGGCCGGCCAGGTGGCGGGTATCATTACCGGGCCGATCCACAAGCCGGCGATGGTCGAGGCCGGATGGCCCGTTCCCGGACACACCGAGATGCTTCAGCAGCTCACCGGAAGCCGTCGTGTCGGTATGCTCATGTGCGCAGAGCGCACGAGGCTGGGCCCCCCACTCCGTGTACTCCTGGCCACCACCCACGTCCCGCTGCGCGACGTTGCTGGGCTCGTCACGACCGAGCTTCTGGTGGACCAAGCCGAACTCCTTGCAGCGAGCCTGGCCGAGGCATGGGACATCCCGGCGCCCCGGCTGGCACTCTGCGCCTTGAATCCGCACGCGTCGGACCAGGGTCTCTTCGGAGACGAAGAGGCTACCGTGGTGGCGCCCGCCGTCGAGGCGTTGAGGGGAGGTGGCATGTCGGTTGAGGGTCCGATCTCGGCCGACACGGTTTTCTCGAGAGCGCTGGAGGGCGAGTTCGACGCGGTGGTCGCGCCATACCACGACGTGGGAATGGCACCGTTCAAGGCCGTGGCATTCGGATACGGTGTGAACGTCACCCTGGGGCTTCCGTTCGTGCGCACGTCCCCGGACCACGGTACCGCTTTCGACTTGGCCGGGACCGGCAAGGCCGACCCGTCCTCTATGATGGAAGCCGTGCGTCTGGCCGCACGGCTCGCAAGAAAACGCTTTGACACCGCAATGGCCGGTGTTTAGCTTTTTCTTCCGGACCGTGTCCATCGGTCGAAGTTCATGGTTTTTATCAACTTACAGTGATCGGTCCGGCCCTTGATCAAGCTCATCAACGTCACTCGAGAGTTCCCGGGCAAGGGGAAAGCCCTGGATGGCGTCTCCTTTCACGTCGAGAAGGGCGAGTTCGCCTTTCTGACAGGCCACTCTGGCTCCGGCAAGACCACCACTCTTCGCCTGATCCACATGGCGGACCGTCCGACGAGGGGTGAGACGCGTGTGAGCGGGTTCTCCTCGGATCGAACGTCCCGCCGGGAGGTCTGGAAGCTTCGACGCCGGGTGGGCTACGTCTTCCAGGATTTCAGGCTGTTGCCGGGGAGGACCGCGCTCCAGAACGTGGCTTTCGCGCTCGAAGTGACGGGTGCGCGATCTGCGGGGATCAAGCCCAGGGCGCAGCGGCTCCTTACCCAGGTCGGGCTCGCGGCAAAGGCCGGCTCGATGGCTAGCGAGTTGTCTGGAGGGGAGCAACAGCGCGTGGCGGTGGCGCGGGCATTGGCCAACGACCCACTCGTGCTGCTCGCCGACGAGCCCACGGGCAACCTCGATGAACGTGCCACCAGGGGCATTATGGAGTTGTTCTGGGAGCTCAATTCATTGGGCATGGCCGTGCTCATGGCGACCCACGACCTGGAGTTGGTGCGCAGGCATGCGCGAGCCCGGGTACTGGAGTTGGACCAGGGCAAGCTCGTGTACGACTCGCTGAAGGCTCCGACAGCCGAGTCGGGGACCACCGATGAGGCGCAATCCTCTACGGTAGGAGGATAGGGGCGATGTATACGATCCGAGAAGCGATCCTCGCCTTCAAGCGCTCTCCGCTGCTCACAGGCCTGTCTGCGGCCATGGTGGGACTCGCTCTGTTCGTCGTGGGCCTGTTCGCCCTCGCTACGCACAACCTGCGGTTGGCTCTCGAGTCGGTGGAGGAGCGCATTGAGATCGTGGCCTACATCCGCGACGGCTCCCGCAACGATGAGATCCTCCTCGCGCGACGTGAGCTCTCGGCCCTTCCTGAAGTCCTCCGCGTAGAGATGATCACCAAAGAAGAGGCTCTCGACATCGCGCGCCGAGACCTTCCGGAGTTCGGCGAACTATTTACCGACCTCGCCGTCAACCCCCTCCCGGCGTCACTGGAGATTCAGCTCAGACCGGGCCGGCGGGACCCGGAGACCGTCGAGCGGGTCGCCGCTCAGGCTCGGCTCTACACCTTCGTTGAGGACGTCCAGTTCGGCCGCGAGTGGGTGGACAAGCTCTTCACCATCCGGCGGATGGGCGCGCTCACCGCCTCGGTTCTGGGTGCCGCGTTCGCTTTGGTGGCCGCCCTGATCATCGGGGCGGCTGTCCGCATCGCCGTGTTTGCACGCAGGGAAGAGATAAAGATCATGCAGTTGGTTGGCGCCCGCGATGGGTTCATCCGCCGCCCCTTCCTCGTCGAGGGCGCGATCACGGGACTCCTGGGCGGCCTGCTGGCCCTCGCCCTCACGTACGGGACGTTCTGGGCGGTGTTTCGTTACCTATTCAGCGTGGCCTGGATCCCGGCCGAGTGGGCGGGAGTGGGACTCCTCTCGGGTGCAGTGTTCGGCGTCTTCGCGACCGGCCTGGCTGTCCGAAAGTACTTGCGGGAAGTGTGACGTGAGTGCGTTAGCCCGCGTTCGGCTCGGAGCGCTCGTCGTCGGTGGATTACTCGTGGCCGCGCCCACAACGCAAGCCGCCGCGCAAACCGCCAACCTGCGGCGCGAGATCCTGGAAAGCCAGCGGCGACTCGAGGCGGTGCGAGCGGAGCGCGTGCGCCTCCAGAACGAGATGGGCGACCTCACCAATCGTGTCCGCAGCGTTTCCGGCCAGCTACTGAACATCGAGCAACAACTCAGCGCCTCCCGGTCCGCACTTGCCGAGGTGGAGTTTCAGGCGGAGGCCACCGCGAGCCGGATCGAGGAGAGCAGCCGAGGCCTCATACAAGCGCGTGAGCGTTTGAGCGAGGGGACGGCTATCCTACAGCGCCGCCTTCGTGATATCTACAAGCGGGGGGCGTTGCACACCGTGCGGGTGCTCCTCGGGGCCGATTCGTTCGCCGATCTGCTTACGCGTTATCGGTACCTACGCATGATCGCCTCCTACGATCGTTCGCTGGTAACGCGGGTGACGGAACTCGAGAGCGAACTGGTAGGACAGACCGCCGCCTTGCAGCGTGACATGGCGGATCTTGCGGTGTTCCGGAACTCCAAACTCGGCGAGGTCGCGGAGCTTCGCAGCGTCGAATCCGAACACACCGAAGCCCTCGTGAGCTTTCGCGACACGGAACGGCGTACCACGAACCGGATGCAGGAGTTGGACAGTGACGAGTCGCGCCTCACGACGTTGATCGGGGACCTTGAGTCACGGCGCCGCGAGGCGGAGTCAAGGGACGCGGTTCGCGGGGGACCGGCCAGGCTCTCGACCGCGGACGCCGGAACGCTGGAGTGGCCGATCGAGGGCGAGGTCATCTACCGGTTCGGACGGGAGCGTCAGCCCAACGGCACGGTTCTGCGCTGGAACGGTGTGGGCATCAAGGCCCCAACAGGATCGCCGGTTCAGGCCGTGAAAGACGGTACGGTCGTGCTCGCGGGGCCCTTTGAGGGCTACGGCCCAACCGTCGTATTGAGCCACGGCGACGGGTTCTACACGCTTTACCTCTACCTCGAGGAGATCGGTGTCGTGCAGGGCCGCCAGGTGCGGGCCGGGCAGGTTGTCGGTACCGTGGGGGGAACCGACACGCCGGAGGGTTCCCACATCGAGTTCCAGATCAGAGCGCCTTCCGGCGGCGAAGCGCCGCAGGCGATGGACCCCATACAGTGGCTCAGGCCACGCGGCAATTGACCCTCCCTGAGCTGGTCGGACGAGAGGCGCTCATGAGCGCGTTGGCTCGCGCCCGGGCTGCGGACTCACTCCCCGAGAGCATGCTCGTACACGGCCCTCCAGGTGTCGGCAAGCAGCGTGTCGCGCTCTGGATAGGCCAGCTTCTGCTCTGTTCCGCGCCGGGACGCGAGGGGCCCTGCGGAGAGTGCAAGTCCTGCCGCTTGTCCGTGGGTCTCGAACATCCCGACCTCCATTGGTATTTTCCGCTTCCACGTCCCAAGGGCTCGAAGACTCTCGAGAAGTTGGCGGCGGATTTCGAGGAAGCTCGCATGGTGATGCTGGCCGAGCGGCGTGAGGAGCCATTCCAGGCTTCGGTGCCGGCGACCGAGCCGGTCGGACTTTACCTAGCCATAGCCCGCTCGCTCCGGTCGCGCGCTCAAAAAAGACCGTCCATGGGCCCGCGCCAGGTTTTCGTAATCGCACGCGCCGAAACCCTGGTCCCGCAGGAGGCCAGCCAGGAGGCTGGAAATGCGCTCCTGAAACTGTTGGAGGAACCACCCGAGGGCACAACGCTCATCCTGACCACCAGCGTTCCTGGGCAGGTACTGACAACCATACGGTCGCGCACCCTACCGCTGCACGTGCCGCCGCTGTCTCGTCAGAAGGTACGGTGCTTTCTGTCGGATGTCGTGGGCATACCCGAAGACCAAGCCGAGCGGGCTGCCGCGCTGGCACGGGGATCCATCGGACGGGCGCTCGGCTTTCTCCCGGAGGCCGATGAACCGGGCCCTCTGGAAGAGGTCCGGAGGAAGGCTTTCACGCTCCTGCGCGCCGCCCTCTCGCCGAGCGCGGCCGAAGGACTCGGTGTGGCCGTCGGCTTCCCCCCGGCCAGGGCGCGGGGACTTCTGGGGCTGTTCACCTTCCTCCAGGAGGCCTTGCGCGACCTCGCCGCGGTTGCCAGTGGCGCGCATCGAGCCGTAGTCAACGCCGAGACGGTCGAGTTCCTCCAGAAGGCCGTCCGAGATTACGATATCCATCCTCTCGCGGCGGCCCGCGCGCTGGACCTGGTCGAGGAGGCAAGCCGAATGGCCGCTGGGAACGTCAATCCGCAGTTGATCGTGGCCGGCCTCATGATGGACCTCCGGCGCGCACTGATCGTGCCGGCCACAGCCGCCGGAGGCGTAGCCCGATGAGAGACGACCCCAAGGAGCTCACCCATCTCGACTCCGAGGGTCACGCCCGCATGGTGGACGTCACCGCCAAGGCTCCTGCCCGTCGCACCGCGGTGGCCGAGGGCTACATTCGCATGTCGGCCGAGGCACTGGGTACCATCCGGTCAGGCGGCACCGCCAAGGGCGATGCTCTCCAGGTGGCCCGTCTGGCTGCGATCATGGCGGGGAAGCGTACCGGCGAGTTGATCCCCCTGTGCCACGTTCTACCCGGGACCTCCGTGACGGTCGCAGTGGAGCCGGTGAACGATCTACCTGGAATCCGGGTCACGGCCGAGGCGCGCATCGTCGGCCAGACGGGTGTCGAGATGGAGGCCCTGACAGCCGTGAGCGTTGGGCTCCTCACTGTGTACGACATGATCAAATCCGTGGACCGCGGGATGGTGCTCGAGGGAATCCGCCTACTCAGCAAGGAAGGGGGGCGCTCCGGGCGCTGGCGCTCCGACGACTCGAGCTGATCTCAATCCAGACCTCGAGAACTCGCCCGCCCTACTGCCTACCGCTCCGTCTCTGTTCGCCCGCCCGCGGGACTCGGGGCACCACCAACCACTGCCCGATCTGGAGACGGCGAGGGCGAATGCCTGGATTCGCCGCCTGCAGGGCGGCCACCCGGACACCGTAGCGCAGGGCGATGTGCGAAAACGTCTCGCCCCTCCCGACGCGGTGCTCGAGGAAGCTGATTCGCTGGCTTTTCGGCACCAACGAGTAGCGGCTCCCGAAATCCCGTCCAGCGCCCTCGGGAACCCGTACGGTGGTCCGCGCTCCATACGGTGTGAACCCACGCAGGAGCTGTGGGTTCAACTCCTCGATCTCGCGCTGCTGGACCCCCGCCACATCCGCTAGCACATCCAAAGACGTCGCGTCCGGAACCGTGACCTCGTCGTAAAGCAGTGGCACCGTTCCAGGCGGCTTCAGCCCATAGCGCCCAGGGTCGGCCACGATTCGCGAAGCCGCCAGGAGCTTGGGAATGAGGTCGCTCGTCTCAGGCGGAAGCTCCCGTCGAAGCTCTACGTATAAGCTGTCCCCCGAGGGCGCCAGCGGAGCGTGCCGCCTGAGGATGCCGGCCACCCGGGCCGGGCCGGCATTGTAGGCCGCCAGTGCGACGTACCACGATCCGAAGCGCTCCTTCAGCGCCACCAGGAAATCGAGCGCGAGAGGCGTCGAGCGCACGGGGTCGAGGCGCTCGTCCACAAGAGACGTCACGGTCAGCCCCATCGACCGTGCCGTGCCGCTCATGAATTGCCAGAGTCCCGCAGCGCCGGCGGGGCTGACCGCGGCCGGCCGGTAGCCGCTCTCGATCATGGGCAGCACTCGCAGCGAGGGTGGCATGCCGCGTGCCTCGATTTCCGGATCGACCACCAGGCGGTAACGCTCCATGCGCTCGAGATAGATCTGGAAGTCACTCCGGCCCTCGTTCGACCAATAGCGCACCCACTCGGCCGACCTTGCGGCCACGTCGGGGTCCCTCGCCCACCGGGAGTCCATGATCGCGTCGGGCACCCCGGCCGGGGGCGGCGGGAGAGCCGGCGAGGGCGCACTGGTCGGCACATCCGTGTGCGTGATATTCACCGTTGGGGGCGGCACGGAGATGGGGCCCTCAGGCATGCGGCTCGAGCATGCCGCGAGCGGCAATGCGGTCAGCAGGGTCGTCAGTCCACGGCGAAGGGGTGTCCCCGTCAACGCGTCACCCGGCCGCGAGAACGGCGTCGACCGCCACCATCAACCGCTCCACACTCTTGTGGTTGGCTCCTGCTCCCATGAGTCCGATCCGCCACAGCCTGCCTTTGCCCGGGCCGAGCCCACCTCCGACTTCTATGTGGTGGTCTTCCAAAAGGGCCTTTCGGAGCGGGCCCTCTTCACGACCGTCGGGCAACTCGACCGACGTGAGCTGAGGTAGCCGGTGGCCCTCCTGGGCGAACAGCCTGAAGCCCCTCTCGACCATCGCGTTCTGGAGCGCAGCGCCAACCTCCTTGTGACGGCGAAAGCACGAGTCCAGGCCCTCCTCCTCGATGATCACGAGGCCCTCGTGGAGAGCGTACACCGAGTTGATCGGAGCCGTGTGGTGGTATCGCCGCTCCTGCCCGAGGTAGCCCGCTATGAGCGCGACATCCAAGTACCAGCTCTGCGGGGGTGTCGTGCGGCTCTCGATACGGGCCATCGCCTTCTCGGAGAACGTGATGGGCGCCAGGCCGGGCGGCACGCCGAGGCATTTCTGCGTTCCCGAGTAGCATACGTCGATGGAGTGATCGTCCACGTCGACTGGAATCCCCCCGAGCGACGTCACGGCATCGACCACGAACAGCGTGGCGCTACCACGGAGCGCCATCCCCACCTCGCCAAGAGGCTGGCACACGCCGGTCGACGTCTCGGCGTGAACGAGCGCCACCACGCGGGCGTCGGGGTGCGCTTTATGCGCGTCGATCACCTCGTTCGGGGGAATGATACGGCCCCACTCGGCCTCCACGGTCACGACCTCGCAGCCGATTCGGCGGGCCATCTCGGCCAAGCGCGCGCCGAATACACCGTTTACTCCGATAATGGCCGTGTCACCCGGCTCCAACAGGTTGACGAGGGAGGCCTGCATGCCAGCGGAGCCGGTAGCCGAGACGGGGAACGTCATACGGTTCCGCGTCCCGAAGAGCACGCGTAGACCTTCGTTCACCTCGTCCATGATAGTCAGGAACTGAGGATCCAAGTGGCCTACCGTATCGTGGGCCATGGCTTGGAGGATGCGCTCGCGAACCGGCGACGGGCCCGGGCCTAGAAGCAAGACGGGTTGGATGTCGGAAACTCGCATTGATCTCTTACCGAAACGGTCCTAATTGTGGTAGTTGGGGGCTTCTCGAGTGATCGTGATGTCGTGTGGATGGGACTCGCGCAGGCCACCGGGCGTTATGCGCACGAACTGCGCCGTGCTACGAAGCTCCTCGATATCGGCCACGCCGCAGTATCCCATGCCACTTTGTAGGCCCCCCACCAACTGAAAGACAGTGTCTGCCATGGGGCCTTTGTACGGCACACGCGCCTCGATCCCCTCGGGGACGAGCTTCTTGAGCTCCTGTTCGGAGTCCTGGAAGTAGCGGTCCGCGGATCCCTCCTGCATGGCCGAGAGCGAACCCATGCCGCGCACGGTCTTGAAGCGGCGCCCCTCCATCAAGAAGCTCTCGCCCGGTGATTCCTCGGTGCCGGCGAAGATCGAGCCCATCATGACCGACTGGGCGCCTGCCGCGAGCGCCTTGGCGATGTCTCCTGAATAGCGGATACCTCCGTCAGCGATGATCGGCACTCGCCCCTCGACGCCCTTGGCCGCATCCATAATCGCGGTCAGTTGGGGGAGGCCGACACCGGTCACCACCCGGGTGGTGCAGATGGAGCCCGGGCCGACGCCTACTTTGACCGCGTCGGCACCACGCTCCACCAGCGCGGCCGCCCCCTCGGACGTGCCCACATTACCTGCCACGAGCTGCACGTCCGGGAACTTCTCCCGCGTGCGGGCCACCGCTTGGAGCACACCCTCCGAGTGGCCGTGCGCCGTGTCGACCACGAGCACATCGACCCCCGCGTCGATAAGGGCATGCGCCCTTTCGATTTCCCCGAGTGACGCGCCAATCGCCGCGCCGACCCGAAGACGCCCGTGCTGGTCCTTGCAGGCGTTCGGGTGCTGCCGGCGCTTGAAGATGTCCTTTACCGTAATCAGGCCCGCGAGCGACCCATCCTCCTCGACCACGGGGAGCTTCTCGATGCGGTGCTTGTGCAGGATCTTTTCAGCGCTCTCGAGGGTGGTCCCCACCGGAGCGGTGACCAGCGCCTCGGAAGTCATCACCTCGCCGATCAACTGATCCAAGTCGGCCTCGAACTGGAGGTCACGATTGGTGATGATGCCGACCAGCATGCCTCCGTTCTCGACAATGGGCACGCCGCTGATGGAAAACCGGGCCATGAGGTCGTGGGCGTCCCGAAGCGTCTTTTCGGGCGTGAGCGTGATGGGATTCAGGATCATGCCGCTCTCCGAGCGCTTGACCCGGTCCACTTCCTCGGCCTGACGCTCGACCGTCATGTTCTTGTGGATGAAGCCCAGGCCGCCTTCCCGAGCGATCGCGATGGCCATGCGCGATTCGGTCACCGTGTCCATCGCGGCCGTGATCAACGGCACCTGCAGCGGAATTTTGGCGGTGAGGAAAGACGTCACCGAAGTATCCTTGGGGTGCACGGTCGAATGCCCCGGAACCAGCAGGACGTCGTCGAACGTCAGGGCTTCCTTGATGATGACAGCGCTCCTCACGGTGCCGTCGGACATTGGCTCTGCTCTCCCACCGGCTATATGCGAGACGCCCGCTCGCCGAGCGAATCCTCAGTGGATGCTCGGCGAGCGGGCGCGTTCGGTCGTTTCATGGGCAATCTTACCGGCCTTAAAGACGGAGTGTCAAGGTGCTATTCCACTGTAAAGGGCTATTCCGAGGACTCTTCGTCCTGTGCCGATGCGGGCTCGGTGGTCTCTTCGGCGAGGTCTTCGACCGGTGACTCAGCCTCCTCGTCATCATCCGAATCATTGGTCAACGGAGACGTGATATCCTCCATCAGTTGCTTGCCCGCCTTGGACACAGAGGAGAACACCTTGTCCGCGGCCGAGATGACCTTGAACGCCTCACGGATGGTGGCGGGGCTCATTGCCTTTCGGCGCATCTTGTCCTCGACCTTCTCGGCGAAGCGTTGCAGGCCGGAGGCCTCTTGGGCCAGCTCGCCCGCATACCTCGACTCCAGAAAATCGACGTAGTCGAGCACCTGATAGATCTGCTCCTCCGGCAAGCTCTCGAGCTTCCGCATGAGCCGCTGGCGAAGAACGTCGTGCATGAGTCTCCCCTACTTCGTCTCGCGGTAAATCACCCTCCTATGCGTCATGCCACAACCTAACATGCCTCGCCGCACCTTGCCCCCTCCGTCAAACGCCGTATCGTGTTCCAGCACCCGTCGCGCACCCTCACTCACAGAACGGAGACCCACGAGCGGATGGCCTTTCTCCCCAACCGGCCGATACCGGTCGCTCCCACCGCGTCAGCGCTCTACGACGGCTGGTTGGACTCCCTCGAGGAGGAGCTCGACCGCCCGGATTGCGATCGCTACGAGTTGTGCCGGCAGGTGCTCACGGACATCTACTTCCCACATGTGGTGGATACGGACACGGCGTCGCTACCCGAAGCGACGCAGGTCGCGCTGGCTCAGATGGACGCGCGCAATATCACGCGCGAACCGGAATACTACTCCGACACTGACCCCGAGAAGTACGACCGGGTAAAGCCACTTCTCTGGATGTGGGAGATGTTCGACAAGAGCCCGCTCGGTGAAAACGTCTACCTGGGCGTAAAGTTCAGACGCATTCTGGCCGAGCGGATCTTCCGGAAGTGCGGCAAGAACTTCAAGGCGTTCCACTTCGTTAAGCTCTCGTTCGGCTATAACATG
Organism: Longimicrobiales bacterium; assembly: GCA_048061375.1. Lineage (GTDB taxonomy): Bacteria > Gemmatimonadota > Gemmatimonadetes > Longimicrobiales > Gaopeijiaceae > JACZXQ01. Next base: position 24,519 of record JBGMRK010000016.1, read on the forward strand.
GAGGTCGGGGACGACGTGGTCGTGCACCGCCACGTGCTCCTGGACGACCGCGGCGGGATCAAGCTGGGGAACCGGGCCAGCGTCTCGGACTTCGCCAACATCTACAGTCACTCTCACGACGTCGTGGAGTCACGCGAGATCCAGACGCCCCAGACCGTGATCGGAGAAGGCGTGCGGATCACATACCACGCTACAGTGATGTCGGGTGTGCACGTTGCCGACGACACCATGATCGGCTCGTTCGGCGTGGTGACGCGCGACACCGAGCCTCATTCGATCTACGTCGGGATCCCGGCCAAGATGGTCAAGAAGAAGCCGGAGGCGGATCGGCCTCCTCCGAC
>JBGMRK010000017.1:0-22970 GCA_048061375.1 Longimicrobiales bacterium
CCGCTCCAACACACGCGCCAGCCGACTCGCAACCTCACGGGCGAGCGGTTCGATGTCCTCTCTGCCTGTCACCGAGAGCTGCACCACCGGGTCGAGCACCGCGACCACGGACGTACCTTCCGATTCACCTTCATACACCACGAGGTTGCAGGGGAGCAGTAGTCCGATGTCTTCCTCGGCCGTGAGGGCCTGGTGAGCGAGCGTCGGGTTACAGGCGCCCAGGATGCGATAGGACTTGAAGTCGATGTCCAGTTTTTCCTTGAGTGTTTCTCTGACATCTATCTCGGTTAGCACGCCGAAGCCCTCTTCTTTGAGCTCGGCCCTAACCCGTGCTTCGGCTTCAGAGGGCGGCAGGGCCACCGTTTTCTTGAGGCCGTAGGTAAAGGTCTGTATGTCCATGCTTCCAAGATCTCTACGATCGACGGGCCCGACAAGTAGAACCAGGAATTCCGCGACGGTACAGGTTGGTAAGGCCTCTCCGGCTGTGTCTCCTCTTCAAGCGGCCTGACCTCAGCGCGTACCGTCGACGTACTTGGCTGGAATCGCGCTTCCCTGGCGCTCGCCAGCCGGCCCGGATCTCCTCTCCTGTTCGCGCGTTCAGTTGATCGGCGTCGGCTACCTAGATATTCTTCCGCTCCAATCGCTTCCCAACTTCACCGGCGCGGATGGCACAGGCTGACGATACACCCCTGATGCGGCAGTGGCGAGAGGTCAAGTCCCGACACAGGGACGCCCTTGTTTTCTTCCGTGTCGGTGACTTCTACGAACTCTTCTTCCAGGATGCGGAGGAGGGCTCCAAGCTGCTAGGGCTGACCCTCACCTCGAGGAACAACGGGGCGGCCAGCCGTGTGCCCTTGGCCGGCATCCCCGTGAAGGCGCTCGACGAGTACCTGGGGCGTCTCGTCGCGCTCAGCCAGCGCGTGGCCATCTGCGAGCAGGTGGAGGATCCAGCGGAGGCAGACGGCATCGTCCGGCGCGAAGTAGTAGAGACCGTCACGCCCGGCACCGTGCTGTCCGATGCGTTGCTCAGCGCGGACCGAAACAACTTTCTGGTTGCGCTCACCTTACCGGTGGACGGGCGGCAGGCGATAGCTGCCCTCGACCTGTCCACCGGAGAGCTGCTGGTGCAGGAATTGGCCGAGGCCGAGGTCGAGGCCGAGTTGGGTCGCCTGGAACCCTCCGAACTCCTCTTGCCACGCTCAGCGGAGGACTCCGTCACGAGTAACCTGGACGATACCGGCGGGCTGGGGGCATCCCCATTGCTGAGCACCTACCGGGACGACTGGATCTTCGACTTCGAGTCGGCCTCCGAGGAAGTGCTGCGCCGCTACGGAATCCAGTCCCTCGAGGCCTTCGGATTCCAGAAGGACGACGTGTTGCTCGTCCGGGCCACGGGCGCACTGCTCTCGTACGTACGAGAGATTCGGCCTTCGGGGATCGGACACATGAGGCCGCCGCGGATCATGCGGAGCGGCAGCGCTATGGTCTTGGATGAGATGACGCTCCGCAACCTCGAGCTGGTGGAGCCACTTAGGCCGGGCCAACAGGGAGGCACGCTCCTCTCCGTGCTGGATGAGACCCTGACGGCGATGGGCGCGCGCCTCCTGCGGCGGTGGATCCTCCGTCCGCTCGTTGAGGCGGAGCCGATCTGGTCGCGCCAGGAGGCGGTCGGGGAGCTGGTCGAATCACGAGACCGCCGCGACGGCCTACGGGAGCGCCTGGCGGGTGTCACCGACCTGGAGCGTCTGGCCGGCAAGCTAGGCAGCGGACGGGTGTTACCCCGCGATCTGGCCGGCCTGGCCCGGTCACTCGATGCGCTTCCGGCGCTCCGCGCCGCGGGAGAAGCCGCGACATCCCCCCTCTTGGCAAGCTTGTCCGGTGAGTTGGACCCTCTCACAGACATCGCCGATCTTCTGCGCGACGCCCTCTCGGACCAGGTGCCCGCCACGCTTCAGGACGGCGGCGTCATACGCGAAGGATACAGCGAAGAGCTCGACGAACTCCGGCGGATCCGTGACGGCGCGCGCGACTTCATCGCGGCGCTACAGGTGCGTGAGCGCGAGCGCACGGGCATCCAATCACTCAAGGTCGGCTTCAACAAGGTCTTCGGGTATTACCTCGAGGTAACCAAGGCGAACGTCGAACGTGTCCCCGAGGACTACGTCCGCAAGCAGACGCTCACCAACGCCGAGCGGTATTTCACTCCGGAGCTGAAGGAGTGGGAAGAGAAGGTTTTCGGCGCGGAGGACAGTATTGCCCAGCTCGAGGCGGGGCTTTTCTCGGAGGTGCGCCGCGCAGCCACCGATCAGGTTGTACGTCTCCAGGACGCGGGAGCGCGGGTGGCCGAGCTCGACGTTCTCGCCGCCCTGGCCCACGGGGCGGTTCGCCGCGGCTACGTGCGACCCATTGTCCACTCGGGCTTCGAGACCGAGATCGAGGGCGGACGGCACCCGGTGGTCGAGACCATGATGTCCCGCGAGTTGTTCATACCGAACGACGTGGCCCTGGACGACGAAAAGCGGATCATCATCCTCACCGGGCCGAACATGGCCGGAAAAAGCACCGTGCTGAGGCAGGTTGGGCTCATCCAGTTGATGGCGCAGATAGGAGGGTTTGTTCCTGCCGACGCGGCGCGCTTGCCCGTGTGCGACCGGATCTTCACGCGGGTCGGCGCATCGGACAACCTCACCCTCGGGCAGTCGACCTTCATGGTCGAGATGAACGAAACGGCCGGCATCATCCACGGTGCGACGGAGCACAGCCTCATCCTGCTGGATGAGATCGGACGTGGGACGTCGACGTACGATGGTGTGTCCATTGCGTGGTCGATCACCGAGCACATCCACCAGGAATTGCGAGCCAAGACCATCTTCGCGACCCATTATCACGAGCTCACCCAGCTCGGCGATCTGCTGCCCGGAGTGAAGAACATGAACGTGGCGGTCCGCGAGGTGGGCCACGAGATCGTCTTCTTGCGCAGGCTGGAGGAGGGTGGGGCGGATCGATCCTACGGCATTCAGGTGGCGCGGCTGGCGGGGCTCCCCGACGCGGTGATCTCCCGTGCCGGGGAACTTCTGGCTGAGTTGGAGGGAACACACTCTGGAGGCGGGATCGGCCTGGGCCGTACGGATCCGCCGGACCAGCTCTCTTTTTTCCATGGATCCGTGCAGTACGAGGAGCATCCGGTCGTGAAACGGCTCGCCGAGATGGATCTCGAGAGCCTGACGCCCATTGAGGCGTTGAACCTCTTGTTTGAGCTTCGAAGTGAACTCGGCAACGGAGAGGACGCTTGAGCAGAACTGAAACAGACCTGCTTCGTCGCATCGCCGGCGTCAGCGCGTTGGCCGCCACGGCCGCCGTAGTGGCGTGTGGCGGCGATCAGGATGTCCGGAGCCCCTCTCCACTCATGGCCGGGCTTTCGATCGAGTATCCCCTCGAGTTGTGGGATCAAGGCATCGAGGGCATGTCCCTCGTCAAGGTCCGTGTGAATGAGTTGGGTGGAGTCGACAGTGTTCTGGTCGTCGAGTCCAGTGGCCACGCGGCATTCGACTCGGCTGCCCTCCAGGGTGCTCGCTCACTCCGTTTCCGTCCGGCCACGAGGGGCGGTAAGCGCATCGAGGTCTGGGCTCAGGTACCCGTCCACTTCTCGAAGAAGCCTCGCCCCTGACCTCTCGGTGGCCTGCGATTTCAGCGTGGCGGCGGCCTGCCGCGACGCGCGAATCTTGAAAGGATCAGCGGTATGACCGAACACAACCGGGGCGTTGTGGCGAATGTCCTCGACACGGTGGGGTGGACGCCGCTCGTGAGGTTGAATAGCGTCACCGACGGTGTTCCGGGGACGATTTACGTGAAGTGCGAATTCATGAACCCCGGTGGATCGATCAAGGACCGCATCGGCCTCGCCATGGTCGAGGCGGCCGAACGTGACGGCACGCTCCAGCCAGGTGGAGTGATCGTGGAGGCCACGAGCGGTAACACCGGTGTCTCGCTCGCCATGACGGCGGCGATCCGGGGCTACCGGTGCATCTTCGTGATGCCCGACAAGATGAGTCAAGAGAAGGTCAAGCTGCTACGCTCATTCGGTGCCGAAGTGGTCATCGTACCCACCGCTGTCACACCGGATCATCCGGAACACTACTCCAACAAGGCCAAGAGTATCGCCGAGGAAACACCGGGCGCGATCCTTGCGGATCAGTTCTACAATCAGGCCAACCCGCAGGCCCATTACGAGACCACGGGGCCGGAGCTCTGGACTCAGACCGCGGGCACGATCACGCATTTCCTTGCGGGGGCCGGTACTGGGGGGACGATCACCGGCGTGGGGCGATACCTAAAGGAGCAGAATCCGGACGTGCAGATCATCGGTGTGGATCCGGAGGGATCCGTGATCAAGACGTTCTTCGATACCGGCGAGATGCCCGAGGGCCAGCCCTATAAGGTCGAGGGCCTGGGGAGCGACAAGATCACCGGGGCCTTGGATCTCGATGTGACTGACAGGTGGGTCACCATCACCGACGCCCAGGCGTTCTCGATGACCCGCAGGATTACTCGCGAAGAAGGCCTGTTCGGAGGCGGCTCCTCCGGTCTTCTCGTTCAGGCCGCGATCGACATCGCCCGCGAAGAAGACAATCCGGACGCCGTCCTGGTCACATTGCTCCCCGACTGGGGTGAGCACTACCTGACCAAGGTCTACGACGACGATTGGATGCGCGAAAACGGCTTCCTCCGGCACACGCGTGTGAGCGTCCACGAGGTGGTTTCGGCCAAAGATGGTGTGGCGCCACCACTCATTTCGGTGAGCCCGACCACGTCGATTAGGGTCGCACTGTCCACCATCACGTCGTACGACGTGTCCCAGTTGCCTGTCGTGCTGAATGGCGAATGCGTGGGATCGCTCTCGGAGGGAGATCTCATGGGCCGTGTCATCGAGGCTCCCGAGTTGCTCGAGCGACCGGTCGATTCGGTGATGGACGCACCGTTCCCCGTAGTGGACAGCCACATCGAGGCCGAGGAGGCGAGCCGGCTACTCACGCGCTCCAACGCAGCCGTCCTCGTGCGAGAGGGTGGGGAACTCCAGGGCATTCTGACGCGCTACGACGTGGTGCAGAGCCTCACCGGCGCAGGTGGGTGAGGACCAGGTCGCCATGAAGGTCGTGGTCTTGCTGGGTGGCGACTCGACCGAACGGGACGTGTCCCTCGCGTCTGGGGTCGGCGTCGCCGAAGCACTCAGGACGGCAGGACACGACGTCGTGAGCCTGGATCCCGCCAGAGGGCTCCTCACTCGTGGCGAGGAGGATCGTATCCTGGAATCGGGCGTGGCCGTGATACCGCCCGCCGAAGGGTGGGAGGCCGCCGGCACGGCGGTGGCGATCAGTGGAGATCCCGCTGTGGTTGATGCCGACGTGGTGTTCGTGGCGTTGCACGGGGGCCAGGGAGAAGACGGCACCGTGCAGGCGCTTCTCGAGTTGGCGGGCGTTGCTTACGTGGGTAGCGGCATGTTGGGTTGCGCATTGTCGATGGACAAGGATGTCTCCAAGCGCCTTATCCGGGACGCCGGATTTCCCACGCCGGACTGGATGGTCGGGAATCCGCCGCCGGCCGAGGTGTTCGAGCGGCTCGGTGCGCCGGTCATCGTGAAGCCGGTGAGTGGAGGCTCTTCGATCGGACTCACGCTGGCGCTGGACGCCGAGCAGGTGGCTCGTGCGGGAGCCGAAGGCCAGGCCCGGGGAGACGCCATGATGTACGAGGCGTTCGTCGAGGGCAGGGAGCTCACGGTGGGAATCCTCGGTGACGAAGCTCTGCCGGTCGGAGAAATCGTCACCGAACACGAGCTGTTCGACTACGAGTGTAAGTACCAACCTGGTATGGCGTCCGAGGTCTTCCCGGCGGATCTGAAGGCCGAAGTAGCCCAACAGCTTCAGGATCTCTCGCTCGCGGTGCATCGTCTCCTACACCTGCGTCACTACTCGCGTATCGACTTCATGCTCGACGGCGCCGGTGCCCCGTGGATCCTGGAAGCGAACTCGTTACCCGGGCTCACCGGCACCAGCCTCCTGCCGAAGGCGGCCCGTGCGGCAGGTTTATCGTTTCCGGATTTCTGTAATAGGTTGGTGCAGCTCGCCCGCATAAAGTAATCGGGCTAGACGGTCGATCCTCAGGAACAACACCCCCTGATCCGGTGTTGAACGGTGGACTCGAGGGTCAAGTGTTTTTCGTAGTAGAAACCCGAAGAATTCCGTGAAGCGTATGGGTTATAACGACGGTAGAGGAACCCCCACCTTCAGCTTCCAGCTCACGCCTGTGGTGAAGAAGCTGATCATAGCGACGGTCGGCGTCTTCATCGTCTCGCGCTTGGTTGGTGGTGGGCTCGTGGAGAGCCTCTTCGCGTTCCAACCTCGAAGGGTACTCCTACAACCGTGGGGTGCCGTCACCTACATGTTCGTGCACGGCGATCTGATGCATTTGGCCGGAAACATGATCGCTCTGTTCTTCTTCGGGCCACCCCTCGAGCGCCGTTGGGGATCGCGTGAATTCACCAAGTACTACCTGATCTGTGGCATGGGCGGGGTAGGACTCAGCTTCATCTTCGCATCGTCCGCCGCGATCATCGGCGCGTCGGCCGCGGTATACGGCGTCATGTTGGCTTTCGCCATGACCTGGCCGAAGGCTCCGATCTACATCTGGGGTATCTACCCCGTGCAGGCCAGATGGCTGGTGGCGTTCTTTTTCCTGCTCGCTTTCTCGAGTGCCTTCGGAGGGGCAGATGGGGGTATTGCGTATTTCGCGCACCTGGGTGGGTTGGTCACCGGGTTCATCTACCTCAAGAGTGACTGGAAGGCCGCGGGTAAGCTACAAAGGTTCGCGAACGCCGCCGGCACCAAGGTGAGGCGACTCGCGATCGTCCCCGGGGAGGACACGTTGCGCTCCTCCGCGAGCAAGGCGCGAAGCGCGGACGCAGAGGGGACGAAGGAAAAGGCCACGCTAGACGAGGTCGACCAGGTGCTCGACAAGATTTCCGCGAAGGGAATGAGTTCGCTCACCGATGACGAGCGTGCGTTGCTCGACGAAGTTTCTCGCCGACAGCGTACGAATTGAACCCGGGCCGGCGCCCGGCATCGAGCTGTAAATCCACCCGCCGTGGAAGGGTTTGGGTCCCGCCGGAACTCTTCCCACGTATCGCTCTGTAAGTGCTTGACCCAGGTTTTTATGGGATCTAAAATCACGATCCCCTGCAACAGGCCTCTAGAAGGCTGTACTTCTTCAATAACCTTCTAAGGTCCGAATCGAGAATTTCCAGTAGGAGGTAGCTATGGCATCCGCCAAAGAATATACAACGGAGCAAATCCGGAACGTCGCCGTTCTGGGCCACGGTGGAGCCGGGAAGACGAGCCTGATCGACGCGCTCTGCTTCGCGGCGGGCAGTTCGAAGCGTAAGGGGAGCGTCGATGAGGGACACGCGCTCACGCTGTGCACTCCGGAGGAGGTCGAGCACGAGATCTCGATGCAGTGCACTCCCGCGTTCTGTGAGGTGCAGAACGCGAAGATCAATTTCCTCGATACACCGGGCTATCTGGATTTCACGGGTGATACGGTGGCTGGGGTGCGCGTCGCCGACGCCGGCTTGATCGTGGTGGGAGCTACGGCCGGTGTCGAGGTGGGCACCGAGACGGTGTGGGATTACTGCAAGGCCCGAAAGCTGCCCCGAATGTTCTGTATCTCCATGATGGACAAGGAGAACGCCAACTTCGACAGTGTTTACAAGCAGATCAAGGAGCGCCTTACCGACAAGGCGATCCCCGTCGAGATTCCGATCGGAGAGGGTGAAGACTTCAGGGGAATCATCAATCTCTTCAGCGAACGCGCGCACATCTTCAAACCCGGCACGTCCAGGGGCGAGTACGAGGAGCAGGACATTCCCGAGGAGTTGCAGACCCGGTTCGAGGAGTGGGAGACCGAGCTTCAGGAGACCCTCGCGACGACAAACGAGGATCTGCTCGAAAAATACCTCGACGGCGAGAAGATCTCCCGTGAGGAAGCGATAGAGGCCATGGCACTCGCCATGTCCAGAGGCGAGATATTTCCCGTTTTCTGTGCATCGGCGACCAAGTCGTTCGGGATGCAGGCGTTGCTCAAGAAGCTCGTTGAGCTATGCCCGTCCCCCGCTGAGACCGGTGGTGAGATCGCCACCAAGCCTGGCATGACCGAAGATGTGGCGGTCCTGCCGTCGGACAGCGAGCCGTTCTCGGCGCTGATCTTCAAGACGTCGAACGAGCCCCACGTGGGGGAGTTGTCGTTCTTCAGGATTTTCAGCGGCTCGATTGCCAACGGCGTCGAGGTAAAGAATGCGGGACGTGACGCCATGGAGAAACTCAACCATCTCGCCATCGCCCAGGGCAAGGAACGCTTCGAAGTGTCGAGGCTCCACGCGGGCGACATCGGCGTGGTGGCCAAGCTCAAGCACTCGCACACGAACGACACGCTCGCGGCGCCGAGCCGGCCGGTCACGCTCACACGCATCGACTTCCCCAACGCCGACATCGCCCTCGCCGTGAAGGGTGCGACGAGGGCCGACGAGGACAAGCTCGGTGAGGTAATGGCCAAGCTTCACGAGGAGGACCCCACGTTCAGTGCGGACTTCAATTCCGAGTTACGCCAGACGATCGCCAGGGGCCTGGGTGAGATGCACCTCGAGATCCAGTTCGAGAGGATGAAGCGCAAGTATGGCGTATCGGTTGAGACCGAGGCGCCGAAGATCGCCTACCGGGAAACCATCACCAAGGAGGCCCAGGGCCAGGGGCGCTTCAAGAAGCAGAGCGGCGGGCGTGGCCAATTCGGAGACTGCAAGGTGAGGCTCAGGCCACTCCACTCAGGAGAGGGCTTCAACTTCAAGAACTCCATCAAAGGTGGGGTGATCCCCAGTAAATATGTGCCATCCGTGGCCAAGGGCATCGAAGAGGCCGCCCAGAATGGCATTCTGGCGGGTTACCCGCTCGTGGACTTCGAGGCCGAGTGCTATGACGGGTCATACCACAGCGTGGACTCCAGCGATATCGCCTTCAAGGTCGCCGGCTCGATGGCGTTCAAGAAAGTCGCGCCCGACTGCCGGCCCGTGATTCTCGAGCCGATGATAGAGGTTGCCGTCTCCACGCCCGATGATTTCGTTGGAGATATCATGGGAGACATCACGTCGCGCCGCGGCAAGGTCCAGGGCATGGAACCCACCGACGGAAAGACGACCATTCGTGCCATGATTCCCGAGGCGGAGCTATACAAGTACGCGGCGCTGCTGCGCTCGATGACACAGGGCCGAGCCCACCACACGCGAGCCTTTGCCGGGTACACCGCGGTGCCTGAGCTCGAGGCGAAGAAGATCATCGCGGAGTCCAAGAAGGCGCACGACTAGAAGACACTTGGAGGACTCGTGTCTGGACATAGCAAGTGGTCCCAAATCAAGCGCAAGAAGGCGGTCACGGACGCCAAGCGCGGACAGGTGTTCACGAAGCTCATTCGAGAGCTCACCGTGGCGGCACGCGAAGGTGGCGGCGATCCGGACTTCAATCCAAGGCTCCGCCTGGCGGTCGACACAGCCAAGTCCTCGAACATGCCCCAAGACAACATCGAGCGCGCGATCAAGCGTGGTACCGGCGAGTTGGAGGGGGTCCACTACGAGGAGATCGCCTATGAGGGCTACGGCCCGGGCGGTGTGGCCATGTACATCGAGACGCTGACGGACAACCAGAACCGCACGGTAGCCGATGTGCGCCACGTCCTGAGCAAGCACGACGGCAGCCTGGGGACGGCAGGCTCGGTGGCCTGGCAATTCGCCCACAAGGGACAGATCTATGTGGATGCAGCCCAGCATACGGAAGATGACGTCCTAGAGGCGGCGCTCGAGGCCGGTGCCGAGGACGTGGAGCGCTCCGGCGAGGAGTTCGTGGTCACGACTGAGGTCGCGGCGTTCCATGAGGTCCAAACAGGGCTGAGAAACTCGGGTGTGGACTTCGATCGGGCCGAGTTGAGCTGGTTGGCGAAGAACGAGGTCAAGGTCGAGGGCAAGGTCGCTGTGCGCCTACTGAAGTTGTTGGATGCCCTCGACGACTCCGACGACGTTCAGATGGTCTATTCGAACGCGGACATCGACGAGGCGGTGCTGGCGGAGGCCACGTAGCACGTGAATGTCGGCAGGTCCGAGACCGAGGTGGTGCTGGGCATCGACCCCGGGACCGCGATCACGGGATACGGCGTCGTCGCCAACCAGGGCGGCGGCGCCGTATCGCTGCTGGAGTGTGGTGTAATTCGCACGTCGGCCGGGCAGGCTCTTCCTGTGCGCATCAGGGAAATCTACCAGGAGATCGAGGTGCTCATCGAGCGGTTTCGACCGTCCGTAGTTTCGGTCGAGGATGTTTTCCAGGGCAAGAATGTGCGCAGTGCGCTTACATTGGGTCACGCGCGGGGCGCTATTCTTTTGGCCGCGGCTTTGAGCGACATCACCATCGCCGAGTACACGCCCAGGCAGATTAAGAAGGCCGTCGTGGGCCATGGCGGCGCAACCAAGGGACAGGTGGCCTTCATGGTCCAGAAACAGTTGCGGCTCGAGACACCGCCGGCGCCGGCCGACGCAGCCGATGGCTGTGCCGCAGCCTTGTGCTACTGCCTGATAGGAGATATGCGGCCTTGATCAGCCGAATCAAAGGTACCCTGGTGGCGCGCGACTTGGACCGCATCGAGGTCGAGACCCCGGGAGGGGTGATCTACGAAGTCGAGATACCGCTTACCATCCTTCAGCGGCTGCCCTCACCCCCGGCTGAGAATTTCGAGATCCGCACGCTCCAGGTCGTCCGTGAGGAATCGCTGACCTTATACGGATTCTCCGAGGATCATGAGCGCGAGCTCTTCCGCCGATTGCTCGGAGCGACCGGAGTGGGCCCGAAGATGGCGCTCGCGATGTTGTCCACGTACAACGCCCCGCGGCTGGCCCAGGCACTCGCCGAGAAGGATCTGGCCGCCCTCACGCAAGTGAGTGGCGTGGGCAAGAAGACCGCCGAACGGATCGCACTCGAGTTGGCCGATCGGGTGCAGGACCTCGTGGTGGCGGGGGAAGGCGTCGCCGCCGGCGGGGTAGGCTATGCCGAGGAGGCGGTGGCCGCACTGGTCCACCTCGGGTACACTTTCGTCGATGCCGACGCGGCCATACGCCAAGCTCTCGAGCAGGGAGAGCCGGAGGGACGCGAGGAGTTGATCCGTAGAGCATTGAGCAACGAATGACCGGACAGCGCGAGGTCACGACACCCAAGAGACTCGACGAGGATACCCAGGTCGAGCCTTCGCTCCGGCCTCAGTGCCTCGACGAGTTCATCGGTCAGGAGCGTGTCAGGGAGTCGCTTTCGATTGCGATAGAGGCCGCGCTTCAGCGTCGAGATCCACTGGACCACTTGCTGTTCCATGGCCCGCCGGGGCTCGGAAAGACCACGCTCGCCACCCTCATGGCTCGAGAGATGGGCGTAAATATCAAGACCACGTCCGGGCCCGTGCTCGAGAAGCCCGCCGACCTGGTGGGCATTCTGACGAATCAGCGTGAGGGCGACATCCTTTTCATCGACGAAATCCATCGTCTGAGGCCGATCATCGAGGAGTTCCTCTATCCTGCGATGGAGGACTACCGGGTCGAGATCCGGCTGGCCGACGGCCCCAAGGCCGAGACAATGACGATGAACATCGAGCGCTTCACGCTTGTGGGTGCGACCACCCGTTTCGGCCTGTTGACGGCTCCCATGCGTGCCCGCTTCGGGCTCATTCAGCGGCTCAACTTCTATCCGGCCGACGAACTCGCGGTGATCGTCCGCCGTAGCGCGGAGGTGCTCGGCATCGAGACGACGGAGGAGGGAGCGGACATCTTGGCGGCACGGGCAAGGGGCACGCCGAGGGTCGCGAACCGTTTGCTCAGACGGGTGAGGGACTTCGCGGAAGTTCGCGCCGATGGCGTGATCGACGCGCAGGTGGCACAAGACGGGCTCGCTATGCTCGAGGTGGACGAGTACGGGCTGGATGAGATGGACGCACGTGTGCTCAAAACGCTCATCGAGAAGTTCGAGGGAGGCCCTGTCGGTCTCCAGTCGTTGGCGGTGGCGTTGGGTGAGGACGTCTCCACCCTCGAGGAGGTCTACGAGCCGTTTCTGATCCAAGAGGGCTTCTTGATGCGTACCACACGTGGCCGCGTGGCGACCAACCGGGCGTACAAGCGATTCGGGTACGCGGTCCCGTCGGCGGACGGAGGGACCGACCAGTCGTCCCTTTTCGAGTAGACTCCGTGGCCGACGGCCGGCGCGTCCAAGACTATGAATACGACCTGCCGGAGAATCTGGTGGCACGCTATCCCGCCGAAGAACGCGATGCCAGCCGCCTCTTGGTCGTGCCCCGGAGCGGCGGCCCCATTACCGATCGCCCGTTCAGAGAAATCCCCTCCCTCATGGCACCAGGCGACGTAATGGTCGTGAACGACAGCAAGGTGCTGCCGGTCCGACTCAAAGGACGGAAGCCCACCGGTGCGCCCGCGGAGATTCTGCTCCTGCGTCCGGCGGGTGGAGCGGAGCAGGGAGGGGCGGACTCCCTCGTTTGGGAGGCGCTGGTGCGGCCAGGGGGAAAACTCAAGCCTGGGCGCAACGTTGCGGTCGGTCCGGACCTGGACGTCGAGATCCTGGACTCTCTCGAGGGCGGCGGGCGCGTGGTCCGCCTCGTGACCGAGCTTGCTTTTCAGGACGTGCTCGCGCGGTATGGGCACGTACCCTTGCCTCCGTATCTGGAGCGAGAGGACGAACCCCTCGACCGAGAGCGTTACCAGACCGTGTACGCGGAGGTACCCGGGTCGGTCGCGGCTCCGACGGCCGGACTTCATTTCACTACCGGGCTGCTGGCCTCCATCGACAGCATTGGAGTAGAGCGCGTATCGGTGACGCTGGACGTCGGTGTAGGCACGTTCCGGCCGGTCGACGTCGACGACCCCGGGCAACACACCATGCACTCGGAGCGGTACTGCGTGCCGGAAGCGACGGCCCGGACCGTGATGAATGCGAAGAGAGAGGGAAGGCGAGTGTGGGCTGTGGGCACGACGGTCGTGCGGGCGCTCGAGAGTGCGACGGGGGAGAGTGGGGTGGTCGAACCGCGGAAGGGGAGCACGGAGTTGTTCATTCGGCCGCCATACGAGTTCAGGGCGGTGGACGCGTTGGTAACGAACTTCCACCTTCCCCGCTCGACGCTCATCATGCTGGTCGCGGCGTTCGGCGGATATGAGCGAACCATGAATGCGTACGAGGAGGCGATTCGGTTGGGGTTTGCGTTCTACTCCTACGGCGACAGCATGGCGGTCACTTGATGAGCCGCTCCTGGACGACTGGGACGTTGTTGGCGTGTGGGCCGAGCTCCCGTGTTTGACTTTGCGTTGGAGGCGACCGACGGGGCCGCCCGGGCGGGCACCTTCAGCACTCCCCACGGTGACGTGCCAACACCTGTGTTCATGCCGGTAGGCACCCTCGGTGCGGTGAAGGCGGTCTCGCCGGACGAACTCTCCGATTTGGGCGCATCGATGATCCTCGCCAACACCTACCATCTCTACCTGCGTCCCGGGCACGGCCTGGTCGACGAGTTGGGCGGTCTGCATGCGTTCATGCGCTGGGACGGGCCCATCCTCACGGACTCGGGCGGCTATCAGGTTTTTTCGCTCGCCAACATCAATGAAATCCAGGACGATGGCGTCGTCTTCCAAAGCCATATCGACGGCTCGAGCCACCTGTTCACGCCAGAGACTGTCGTGGACATCCAGCGAGTCTTAGGGGCGGATGTGATCATGGCGTTCGACGAGTGTCCTCCGGGCGGTAGCAGCAGAAGTGTGGCCGAGGCGGCCAACGCGAGAACGCTACATTGGCTCCAGCGCTGCGCTACCCGTTTCGAAGAAATCTCCGGTAGTGACGGCAGGACTCCACAAAGCCTGTTTCCGGTCCTCCAGGGTAACGTTTACGAGGATCTCCGGCTCGACCAGGTTCGGCGTGTGCACGACCTCGGCCAATGGGACGGGTTCGGCATCGGGGGCCTTTCGGTGGGCGAAGCCAAGCGGGAGATGTGGCGGGTGCTCGAGGCCCTCCACACCGCGATGCCCTCCGACCGACCCCGCTACCTGATGGGGGTGGGCTACCCGGACGACCTCCTGGAAGCGATCTCCCGCGGATGCGATATGTTCGACTGCGTCGCCCCCACGAGAAACGCCCGACACGGCACGGCCTGGACAGCGGAAGAAGGTCAGGTGAACCTCAAGGCCGCACGATTCAAGGCGGATACCCTTCCGGTCGATCCGGGATGCGACTGTTACGGGTGCATGCGCTTCGACAGGGCCTATGTGCGCCATCTGGTGGTGGCAGGCGAGCGATTCGGACATCGCCTGCTCTCGATTCACAACCTGCGCTTCCTGGTGCGCTTGGCTGCCGATTCCCGGGAGCGGATCCGGGCCGGTACATTCACTACGTGGAGCGCCGAGTGGCTGGAACGGTACCGGGGGCGAGTGGTGTAGTGCAGGCGGAGCGGCGGGCGGCGGCCGTTCGCCTGAGATGACTCAACTCTACTGAGGGAGTAACACCTTGATCGAACAGGCACTGGCGTTCGCGGCTGGTCCGAGGGAAGGGGCCAGCGGCTCGATCGTCCTTATTTTTAACGTCTTCGCGGTTATCGCCATTTTCTATTTTCTCCTGATTCGCCCTCAGCGGAAGGAGCAGGAGCGACACCGAAAGATGATCAGCGCGATCCAGAAGGGGGACGAGGTCGTGACCTCCGGTGGTATCATCGGAACTGTGGTCCGGGCGGAGGATGACCGTCTGATCATCAAGACGGGTGGGGACACGAAAGTGACGGTGGAGCGGAGCCGGGTCTCGCGGAAACTCGGAGGCGAAGAAGCGAAGGACTGATGTCGATCCGTGAGATCCGCTTCCTCGGTGATGAGGTGCTCCGTATGCCCGGTGAGGCAGTCTCCGAATTCGATGACGATCTCAGGACGCTCGTGAAGGACATGTTCGAGACCATGTACCACGCAGAGGGGATCGGGCTGGCCGCCCCCCAGATCGGTCTCTCCCTGCGCCTTTGTGTGCTGGACGTCCAGGAGGACGATGCGAATTCTGACACCCGTCGCTTGGCGCTGGTGAACCCTGAGGTGGTCCGGACGAGCCGCGAGACGGATAAGGAGACGGAGGGGTGCCTCAGCATTCCGGGCCTCGAGGAGTTCGTCACCCGCCCCGCCGGGGTGACTGTACGAGCCAAGGACCCCGACGGTGAACCGATCGAGGTCGAGGCGGAGGGCCTGCTGGCGCGGGCGCTCCAACACGAGCTCGATCATCTGAATGGAATCTTGTTCATCGATCGGGTCAGTCCGCTCAAGCGCCGGATACTCCTCAAGAAGTGGAAGAAGATCCAGGAGGAGGAGCGCGGATGAAGGTGCTCTTTTGGGGCACTCCCGAATTCGCCGTCCCTTCCTTGAGAGCTCTGACGGAGGAGGGACACGAAGTGGTGGGCGTCGTGACTCAGCCTGATCGACCTGCCGGGCGCGGTCGGTCGTTGCGTTCGTCTCCGGTGAAGCTCGCGGCCCTCGCGGACGGCATCGACCTGCTCGAGCCGGAAGGTCCCCACGGTGAGGATTTTCTCGGAAAGATCGGGGCTCTTTCGCCGGACCTTTCCGTGGTGGTGGCCTACGGCCGCATCCTTCGGCGCGAGGTGCTCGAGGCGCCCCCGCGCGGATCGATCAACGTGCATGCTTCGCTGCTTCCGTCGCTGCGGGGCGCGGCTCCGATCAATTGGGCGATTATCCAGGGCATGCAGTCGACAGGCGTCACGGTCATGCGTATGGTCGAGAGAATGGACGCGGGCCCAATCCTCTTCCAGATCGAAGAGCCGATCGCCGCGAGCGAGACGGCGTCGGACTTGTCGGCCCGGCTCTCCGAGGTCGGCGCGCAGGCGCTGATCGAGGCACTGGCGCTCCTGGAAGGTGGGGCTCTCGAAGAGCAACCCCAGGACGAGGACCTCGCCACCTTCGCTCCCAAGATCGGGCGCGAAAGCGCCCGAGTGGATTGGACGGCCTCCGCCTCCGAGGTGGCGAACCTGGTCCGGGGCATGGACGCGGTGCCGGGCGCATGGTCCATGCTCGAATCCCGCCCGGTCAAGCTGTTTCGGCCGATTCCCGACGAACGGTCCACCGATGCCGATCCCGGCAGCGTGCTGGAGGCCGACGGATCGGAAGGGTTACTGGTGGCCGCCGGCACCGGGGCGGTGCGTTTCATCGAGGTGCAGCCCGAAGGGAAGGGCCGGATGCCCGCCGCTGCGTGGATCCGGGGGCGCGGTGCCACGGTCGGCCAGCGGTTCGAGTGAACCCGCGGCTTCACCTGGTCACGAATGACGAAGTGCTGGCGAGGCCGGACTTCGTAGCCATCGCGTCCGAGGTGATGAGGGCCGGAGGGGTGAGCACGGCGCTGCACGTGAGGGGTCCCGGCACCCGAGGTAGGGACATGTACCGCATCGTCCGTGGTCTCAGGACCGTCATCGAGGACTCGAAAGCGTCGCTGGTCGTCAACGATCGGGTGGACATCGCCCTCGCTCTCGGGCTCGAAAGGGTGCACCTCGGGCAGCGGTCCCTTCCCCCCTCCGTCGCCCGGGACCTGCTCGGTAGGCAGGCGACCCTCGGTGTGTCGGTCCACGACGTCACCAGCGCGCGGAAGGCCGTAGCGGGCGGCGCGGATTACCTGACTGTGGGCACGATGTTTGCAACTTCCTCTCATCCCGGGCACGCTCCTGAGGGGCCATCGCTGGTGGAGGCGGTACAACGGGTCGCCCGCTTGCCTCTGGTCGCCATCGGCGGCATCACGCCCGATCGGGTGGAGGTTGTGGTGGCGAGCGGCGCGTCCGGTATTGCCGTCCTCGGTGGCGTGTGGGGCGGGGAGCGCCCGACGCGGGCGGTGGAGGTATATTTGGCTGCGTTGGATCGTGCCTGCGGTGATGCACCGCGGCATGTCCGGGATACCGACTGACGGCAGGAGACATGATACAGGTTCGACTGAACGGGAAGGATCGCGAGATCGAGCCCGACTTGACCGTGATGGATCTTCTCGAGTCGTTGCAGTTGAATCCGCACATGGTCGTGGTCGAGCTGAATCGAGAGATTCTCTCCAGGGATGTGATCGCCGACGTACGGGTCGAGGCGGGAGACCAGGTAGAGTTGGTGCATTTCGTCGGTGGTGGCTGATGCCGGGACACATAATCCCCAAAGGAACAGGCTGAGCGGTGGCGAGGGAAGCGACGATCGTAACGCGTGGTAGCGAGCCGGACTCGGTGGCGGCCGACCCCTTGCGAATCGAGAATCGGGAGTTCCAGTCCCGGCTGATCGTCGGCACGGGGAAGTACTCCGACAACGCCGTGATGATGGACGCCATTCGCGCCAGCGGCGCGGAGATGGTGACGGTCGCGGTGCGTCGGGTCGATCTGGATCGAGGCAAGGAAGAGGGTATCCTTCACCATCTCGATCCGGACGAGTTCTTTCTGCTTCCCAACACAGCCGGATGCTATACCGCGGAGGACGCCATTCGATATGCGCGCCTTGGGCGGGCAGCCGGATTCAGCGACTGGCTCAAGCTCGAGGTCATCGGCGATGAGGCCACGTTGCTCCCGGACACGCAGGGCACAATCGAGGCGGCGCACGTTCTCGTGGACGAGGGTTTCAAGGTGATGGCGTACACTTCGGGTGACGTCGTCACCGCGCTCAGATTGGAGGACGCGGGATGTGTCGCCGTCATGCCCCTCGCCAGCCCGATCGGCAGTGGCCTGGGACTGGTAAACCCGTACTTCGTACGGGAGATCAAGCGCCGCTGCGACGTGCCGATTATCGTCGATGCCGGAGTGGGAACGGCGTCGGACGCTTGCATCACGATGGAGCAGGGAGTGGACGGGGTCCTGATGAACACGGCCCTCGCGGCGGCCGATGATCCGGTGAGCATGGCGCACGCGATGCGTCTCGCGGTCCGAGCGGGCCGGCTGGCCTACCTCGCCGGGCGCATGCCGGCGCGCGAGATCGCCGTTCCCTCATCCCCCACCCGGGGAATGCTGGACTAACCATCGTGGACGTCACAACACCGGGGCGGCGAGCTGCCTACGAGACCATGCGTGCCGTGAGCCGGGGCAGACGCATCGACCTGGCGTTTGCTGAAGCGTCGGATCGGCTCGATCCCCGAGGGCACCGTTGGGTGCACGAGCTGGTTTACGGGACCGTACGGCTGATGGGTCGGCTGGATCATCTGCTGGACGCGCAGCTCGATCGTGGCGTCGACAGCCTTGCCGGCGACGTCTTGGACGTTCTGAGGTTGGGTGCCTACCAGGTGCTCTACATGGGGAGTGTCCCCGGATATGCAGCCGTGTCTCAGACGGTGGACCAAGCGCGCGTCGTGGGTGGAAAAGGGGTCGCTGGGTTGGTGAACGCCGTTTTGCGGTCGGTGGCACGGGTCGGAGCCGGCCCGGAGCTTTTCCCAGATCCCGAGACGAGGCCCGCCGAGTACCTGTCCACGTGGGGATCGCACCCTCGATGGCTCGTGGACCGCTGGTTGGCGCGTTGGAGTGCGACGGACGTCACGAGGCTCGTAGAGGCCAACAACCAGGTGCCACCATTGTTCGTGAGGCCACTAGGTGCTTGCCTGGAGCGTGCGGCGGAGCGACTCGGTGATCATGGAATCGTCGTGCACCTGGAGCAGGCAGGTGATGTGTGCCTCCGCGTTGAATCCGGACATACTCCGGGCGAGGTGCTGAATGCCATCTCGGGTGTGATTCAAGATCCAGCGTCGGCACTGGTGACGGTGTATGCCGGCATCGAGCCGGACGCCACGGTGGCCGATCTGTGCGCTGCACCGGGAGGGAAGGCGCTCTCCATCGCCGGGGGGGCCCGTTATGTCGTCGCCGCCGACTCATCGATGAGGCGAATGCACTTGCTCCGGAGTAACGCGGACCGCCTCGGGACCGGCATCTCAGACCGCGTGGGCATGGTGGTCGCTGACGCACGCCAGCCCGCCATTCGTCGGGCCGACGTGGTCTTGCTCGACGTTCCGTGTTCGGGTACGGGTACGCTACGCCGCCACCCGGATGCGCGTTGGAGGTTGAGTCCGGAGGGTTTGGCGGGCCTCGTCGAACTACAGGCCGAGATCTTGGAGGCAGCCAGCGATCTCGTACCCTCCGGGGGCCTTTTGGTGTACGCTACGTGCAGCCTGGAAGACGAAGAAAACGTGGCCCAGGTGGAGACGTTCCTGCGTGGTCATCCCGAGTTCACCATCGATCCCGGAACCGGGGTCGATCAAGGTCGTTTGGACCAACAGGGGCTCTTGAGGCTTCTCCCGCAGGTGACGGGGTTTGACGGGGCCTTTGCGGCCCGTTTGCGGAGGGCGTGATGGGTGGGTGGCGAATCGAAGAATCGGCGGGCCTGCCATGAGGCTCGGCAGCTCGATCCGGCGGCGTCGCGGAGAGGGTCCTCGCCGGCGCGAAAAGGTCAAGGGTGAGGCTGCTGGTCGCGGTTTTAGCGTTAGGAAATACGCTGGGCTGATTGGCGCGATCGCCTTGATCGGCTTTGCCGGCGGATACCTCGTTTCCACACGCGTTCTGTTTCCGGCGCCGGCGCCCACCGGTGGCCTGTTGGAGGTCCCTGATCTGCGGAAAACAGACCGCGAGAATGCGCGAACGCGGCTTCGGCAACTCGGCCTGGAAGTGGGCCCGATCGACTCCCTTCAGCATCCGACTTCCCCGGAAGGCCAGATCTTGGGCCAAAGCCCGCTTCCCGGCCAAATGGCGTTGGCCGGATCATCCGTGCGGATCACGGTGAGTCTCGGCCCCGAGCAACGGCCCGTACCCGACGTACGTCAGCTTCGGGAAGAAGACGCGCGGGAGGTCCTCGAGGGTACGGGCTTCAGCGTTACGGTTGACACTGCCGAAGCCGACCTGCCCCGTGGAAAGGTCGTCGAGGTGATTCCAGAGCCCGGCACGGAGGTGAGTTTGCCGGGCGAGATTCGACTCGTTGTGAGCACTGGCCCGGCCTTGGTGGAGATGCCGCTGGTGCTTGGGCTCCAACTGGCCGAGGCAGAGTCCATGTTGGACTCGCTCGGGCTCGTTATTTCAGAGATCACGACCCGATTCCGCTTCGGAAGGGACCAGGGTCGCGTGGTCGAACAAGCGCCCCCGCCGGACTCCTTGCTGAACCCCGGATCGCTCGTTCAACTGGTCGTGGGGCGCCGCAGTCGGCGTGGCGGAAACAGTAGGAACTAAGAGCGTAGTGAGTCGTACCAGTGTACGTGTGTTGGAATGCTCCAACGCCTTACCTCGAGGACACTTCGGAGATGGCCACATCCACCGTGCGGCGGAGGAGCTCCAGGCTTCCCTACGTCTTCGCCGCCTTAGGCGCGGGACTCGTGGTGCTACTGGCCTGGGTCAACCGTGGCCGGCTCCAACCGGTGATGCCTGGGAATCCTGCGCCTGAGTTCGCGGTGCCGGACCTCGAGGGGAACCTCCACCGGCTCTCGGATTTTGCCGGGGACAAGGTGGTGCTGATGAACGTTTGGGCCACCTGGTGCCTGCCGTGCCGCGAAGAGATGCCTTCCATGGAGCGTCTCTATGCTGAGCTCGACAACGAGGATTTCGTAATCATGGCGGTGAGCATCGATGCCACCTTTGGAGGCTTCGACATCTTCGGCCGGCCGGGCGGCGACATCCAGGCCTTTGCGGATTCGCTCGGTCTCACGTTCATGATGTTGCAAAATGTCACAGGTGACATCCAGCGGACTTACCAGACGACCGGCGTGCCCGAGACCTTCCTCATCGGGAAGGACGGCCTCATCTACAAAAAGGTGACCGGGGGTACGCTGTGGGACTCCCCCGAAAACCGGGAGCTCATCCTGCGCCTTCTGGAGCAGTGACGGCCCGAGTCCTTCCCCGGGTCCTCGCGAGGAACTGGCGTCTCAAGCTCGCTGCCGTCGGCATAGCGGTCTTCTTATGGGGGCTGGTGCGCACCGAGGGGATGAGCCGGCGCTCCATCCCGGTCCCTGTCCGTGTCCAACTGGTGAGCTCCGACTTCATGCTGGTCGATGATCCCTTTCCGGCCTTCGTGAGCGTGCGCTTCGCCGGACCGGTGCGGGAGATCATCCGACTCGCCCTCGATGGCAGCGTAGCGGTCATAGTGCCGATCAACAACGTGACCGACACCGACATGGTGGTCGCCCTGCAGCCGGGATGGATTCCGGTGGAGGGTTTCCAAGGGGTTCAGGTGGAGGACTTCGTCCCGAGCACCATCCGCTTGCATTTTGAACCGATTGAAACGGCGACTGTTGTGCTCCGGCTGAATACGTCAGGGAAGGTGCCCCCGAGGTTGGCGCTCACGAGAGCCATGAGCCTGAGGCCTGGAGTGGTGCGTGTGAGTGGCGCCGCGAGCCGCGTCCTAGCGGTCGATACGCTGGACATCTTGCCGGTGAACCTGTCCAACGTATCCGATCAGGGAGTGCTGGAGGCGACGGTGGACACCGCTGGGTTGGGTCTCCAGGTAGTGCCCATGGAGGTGACGGTGATGGTGCCCGTGGAGCAGTCGACGGACCGACAGCTTATCGGTGTCCCGGTACGGGCTGGAGACCACGGCGAAGCCGGGGGCATCGTGATCGTGCCGTCGTCGGTCGACCTTATTCTGACCGGGGCTCGTACACGGGTGGACGGTGTCAACCCGGGCCGCCTGCGTGTGTTCGTACCCAGCTATGCGATTCTGGGCATGCGTCCTAGCGAAGAGCGGCGCGTACCGATCCGTGTGGAAGGGGTGCCGGACTTTGTCACGGCCAGGATGGACGTGGACAGCGTCTTGGTTCGGCGCCAGGCGGATCAATGAGTGGGTCGCTGGTCTTGGGACTCGAGACCAGTTGCGACGAGACGGCCGCCGCGGTGATCGAGGCGCCTGGCACGATCCGCGGTCATGTGATCCTTTCGCAGGATGTGCATGAGGTGTACGGGGGCGTCGTACCCGAGTTGGCCGCCCGGGCTCATCTGCGGCGAGTAGACGAGGTGGTGACCGAGACCCTCAACCGCGCCGGTTGCCCGCTCGAGGATATCGACGTGTTCGGGGTCACGGCCGGACCAGGCCTCATTGGAGCCCTCTTGGTCGGGACCTCCTGGGCCAAGGCCGTTGCCTACGGACTCGGCCGCCCGTTGGTTGCGGTCCACCACATGGAGGCGCACCTGTTCGCGCCATCATTGGAAGACCCCGAAGCGCAGCCACCGTTTGTGGCACTCCTCGTGTCCGGCGGGCATACGCTCTTGCTGCACGTCCAGGAATGGGGGCGTTACCGTCTCTTGGGCGAGACACGCGATGACGCGGCAGGCGAGGCCTTCGACAAGGTAGCCAAGCTGCTTGGGCTCCCCTATCCAGGTGGGCCGGCGGTCCAGGAGACCGCGGAGGACGGTAACCGAACGCGCTATCGTCTACCGCGGCCGTTGTTCCACAAGGGCCAGGAGCTAGGCAGCGCTGGGTATTACGACTTCTCTTTCAGCGGCCTCAAGACTGCGGTCGCCACGCTCATCTCGGAGCTTTCGAGCG
Source organism: Longimicrobiales bacterium (assembly GCA_048061375.1). Taxonomy (GTDB): domain Bacteria; phylum Gemmatimonadota; class Gemmatimonadetes; order Longimicrobiales; family Gaopeijiaceae; genus JACZXQ01. Next base: position 22,625 of record JBGMRK010000017.1, read on the forward strand.
CCGGAACACTGGCGAATGAAAGGGCCCATGTGGCTGCGTGTTTCCAGGAGGCCGCCATCGATGTGCTGGTAAGCAAGACGATGCGGGCTGTGGAGGCCACACATTGCCCGCGCGTCTTGTTGGGCGGCGGTGTGGCGGCAAACCGGCGATTGCGGGAAGAACTTACAGAGCGGCTGGGACCCGATGGGCGCCTTTTCGCCGCCTCCGACCGCCTGTCTCTGGACAACGGAGCCATGGTGGCCCGGGCAGCGCTTTTCAGGCTGGAGCGAGACGAGGTCGCGCCCCTGGATGCCTCGGCAAACGCAAAGCTACCTTTCCCTGGCTTGATCAGGGAGTAGAGCTTCTC
>JBGMRK010000018.1:0-2114 GCA_048061375.1 Longimicrobiales bacterium
TCCTCGGCGGTGGGTATGCCTTGGTCGTCCAGACATGGAATCGCATCGAAGACGTGCCCCGTCGCCGAGAACACGAAATCACCCGTGGCCGGATCGGTGATCTCGAACGAGTTCACGTGGCAAGTGGCGCACAGAGACGGGTTCGCTTCACTTCCGTGCGTGGAGATGATGGCTCCACGATCAATGGTAGCGCCCGGTGGGAACCAACCCACGTCACCTTCGAGAAGGGCCGACTCCGGAGCGTGCGGCTTGAGCCCATACGAGGACCCCGGATCGGGCTCGGTCCGCCTATCGTGACACTTCGAGCAAAGGTTTACGCCCACCTCCGGAGTGTTGATCGGGAAGCGTAGCTGCGCGGCATTCTCCGATCCGTGCGGGTCGTGGCACACCGCGCAGGTGATGGGCACCGCCTCACCCGCCAGGGCCGCTTCCTTTTCGAGGTATTCCGCCTCGACGCCCCATGCGGCCAGGGCGCCACTCCCGCTGTGGCAATTGGTGCAACCCTCCCGGGCCGCCTGGAAGCCGACGTTGGCGTGGGCCGACTGGGACCAGTCTTCGACAAACGGGTTGTGGGTGCCCGAGTGGCACTCACCGCATCCTGTGGCGAGATCCACGCCAACAGAGATCCCGGCTGCAGGTTGCGATGCGTCCGGGTTCTCGACGTGCGAAAGACCCGGACCGTGACAGCTCTCGCACTGGGCGTCGGTATAGCGTTCGTCAGGAACGGCGTTGTATCCGGCCGCGCCCTCGACCGGGTTGCCTAACTCGCTGACGGCGTGACAGCCCGAGCAGAAATCCTGTGCTCGGCCAGTGTCCTGCAAATCGGCCCATGCGTCCGCGTGTGCGGTCTCTTCCCACTGGGCTTGGGTGCCCACGTGGCAGTTTCCGCAAACGGTCAGCTTGTCTTCCTGATTGCTATAACCCAAAAACCCCAGGGCCGCAGCCTCTGGAGTCTCAAAGAGTTCACGATCTTGGAAGACGATTTTCTCGTCGGTGCATGCACCGAGAGCTATCGCTAGAATGGCGGCAAGGGCCAGGTAGCAGGCCTTCATGGAAGGTCTGAGCACCGGACGTCTCCTTTCGGTAGTACGGTCGCGGTCCATTTCTCGCTCCTGCGTATCTTCAATAACGGCACCGTGCCCCCTGGGTTGTATCGGGGATTCCCCGATGTGCCTGTAAGGATTCTCCCCCAAGGCCGGAGTTCGTCCCGCGTGGGGATTTCTCCGACACGATGTCCTCCTATTCCCCACCCGCACGTCCGGTTTTTCCCCTATAACGGAGGCGGTCTCGAAGCGCCATTCTAAAGATGGGTTCAGAGCCCTCTTTACAACCCGATGTGAGGCCCTCGCTATGGCAGCGTTATCGTCCGCCGTATCACCGGAGGTACGAGATTCATGCAAGGTGAAGCACGCCCCGCCCACGGCTCACCGCCTGGATGAGCACACGGTAGAAATCATTTCCGATTCCGGTGAGGGCGCGCAGAAATGTGGACAGATCTTCGGCACGGTCTCGGCCAAGATGGGAAACGGCGTGTGGACCGTGGAGATCATCCCGGCCGAAATCGAGCCGCCCGCGCGTTCGGTGGCCGGTACCTCCGGGATTCGCATCCGCATCGGTTCGGGCCCAATAACGAACTGGGGTGACGATACCAAGATGGCCGTGGCGTTCAATGAGCAGAGCCTACTCTCGAGGCACCGCATCGGCGCCTTGGCCGATGACGCGACGATCCTGGTCGAGAGCCGCTGGGCCACCCACGACGACGAGGCGATCCGAGACGAGTGGGCCTCCGCCATGGAGGAGCTCTCCGAGCGAAACTACACGATCATCGAAGTGCCGATGGAGGAGCAGTGCCTCACGGTCGTCGAGAACCCCCGGCTCGGCAAGAACATGTTCGCGCTCGGGCTCCTCGCCTTCGTGTACGATCGAGACCTCGCCCGCATCCAGGAACAGATCGCCTTCGCGTTCCGCAACAAGCCCGAGAAGATCTACGAGCGAAACGTGGCTCTTCTGGAATTGGGCCACGGCTGGGCCTCTGAAAACCTCGACTTCCAGTACCACATACCGAGTATCGAGACCGATCAAGAGATGGTCGTGATGAACGGCAATCAAGCCTT
>JBGMRK010000018.1:2214-12911 GCA_048061375.1 Longimicrobiales bacterium
CATTTGAGCTTCCTCTCTCCGCTCGAGCCCGGCCTGGGAGAGATCTTCTCGCGCTTCCGCAAGGTCATGACGGTGGAGATCAACTACAGCGACGAGCCCGACGACCCGTACATCACCGAGGAGAACCGCCGGCGGGGCCAGCTCGCCTGGCTACTTCGGGCCACCACCCTAGTCGACGTCGACTGCTGGACCCGGGTGCTCGGCGAGCCTCTCCGCCCGCGCTCCATAGTGGAAGCGATCCACGCACATATGCCGACCAAGAAGAGGGGGAAGCGCAAATGAGCACCTGCTCCCTGCTTTCCCTGGCCCAAAGCGAAGATCTCGACTACGAGCGCGCCGACTACGAGGGGGTCCAGGTCCGCTGGTGTCCGGGGTGCGGCGATTACTCGGTGCTGACTGCCACCCAACGACTGTTCGCCGAGGAGGGGCTGAAGCCCGAAGAGACCGTCGTGGTCTCAGGCATCGGCTGCTCCAGCCGTTTTCCACACTACATGAACACGTACGGATTTCATGGAATCCACGGGCGGGCCCTCACTCTCGCGACCGGCGTAAAGCTGAATCGGCCGGATCTCAGCGTTTTCGCCGTCATGGGCGATGGCGACTGTTGTTCGATTGGGGCCGGACATTGGCTCCATGCGACTCGGTACAACGTCGACATGGTAGCGCTGTTGTTGGACAACGAGATCTATGGCCTCACGAAGAAGCAAACCTCTCCCACCACTCCCCAGGGATACAAGAGCAACACGCATCCTCGAGGTAGTTTCCTACCTGCTCTGAACCCACTCGAGGCGACCCTGGGAATCACCAACGCTTCTTTTGTGGCCCAAACCGCGGAGTGGGTGCCTGCCCATCTCTACGCCACGCTACAGGCCGCGTACCATCACAAGGGCTTCGCGTTCGTGCGTATTCTGCAGCGCTGTCCGCACTTCACCGCCGACATCATGAGCGGGCTGGTGACGGACCGAGACCAGGTCCAGTTGCTCGTGCACGAGGATGGCATCAATGCCCCGGGCCTGGATAAGGTCTTCGAAAACCGAAAGGTCCACGACCCGAGCAATCTGGCCGCTGCCCGGCGCCTGTCCTCAGACATCCAGCAGACACGGCTCGGGCTGTTTTTCCGTGACGAGTCCTTGCCGCGCTACAACGATCTGTGCCACACGCCCCGGCGCACAGCCGAAGAGCGAATCGAACTGCTCAACGAGGAGTTGGCCCGTTATGCCGTCTGACGAGAGGGTCCAGCAAGCGCTCGCGGCGGTATCCGGGCCCCGCGAGGCGTTCATGTCCGCCGTGAAGGTCGCGGTGGATCAAGTGGGATCCTACTTGGACGCGAACACAGGGGTTGAAGAGGCGAAACCCGAACGCGCCGCCTCCGAGTTGGGTCGCTTCGCCGAGGGTCGGATCGACCCCCAGCGATTCGCCGCCTTGACCGGGGTGCGCGAGCCGCTCGACGACCGCTCCCAGGAGGTACTAGAAGAGGCGCTGGAGGTGCTGCGTGCGCTGGTGAAGAAGGGCGACGAGAACTTCCTGGTTTACCTCGATGAAGGTGACTCGCTCGTGGATCGGGTCGAAGCTGCATTGGCTGCTTCGGGCCGCGCGTTCGGGGCTGCGGAGGCCGTCGAGCGAATCCGCACCGGAGGTGACGCACAGGCCGCGAGGAAGAGCTTCACGGGAGGGAATCCCCCGGGTCGCTGGAGCCGCGCGGAACGACGCCTCGCACCCCCACTGGTCGTGTCGGTCCCCGGCAGCGCGCTCGACGTAGAGGGTATGGGCAGGCTGCTCGAGGGCACCATCAGGATCGTCTTGGTGGTGGATGGCCCAGCTCCACCCGCCGCTTTGGTCTCTCTTGTGACACCGGGCGTCTTCGTGCTTCAGACCTCCGACGCGGAAGAGCTCGCTCGTCTGGGCGATACCACGGGGCCGGCAATTGCCGCGCTCCTTCCGGAGACGTGCCCCGGCTTCGTGCACGACCCAGCGGGCGGCGCAGCTCTCGGTCAGCGGGTTACGGTGGGAGACCTCCCCGAGGCCGCGACAGTGCGCATGCTGGGAGCCATGACCGCCTGGCGGCAGACCGAGGCGCTCGCGCAGTTGGCGGCCCTCAAGTCGGCGGCAGAGGCTGCGCCGCCTTCGGCCAACGGCAAGCCCAGCGAATCCGTGGAGGCCCCCGCGCCTGCAGACCGGTTGGCCGCTTGGCTGCTCGATCAGGCGAACCTCACCAACCTAGACGGCTAGCAAGTCGGCCGAAGGAGCAATGGACCCGTTCACGCTTCTGTCTTCCGCCGCCATCCTGGGCGGCCTCGGGCTGACGTTCGGCGTACTCATCGCGCTCTCGCACGCCAAGCTCAAGGTGTGGGACGACCCACGCATCGACGCGGTAAACAACCTGCTCCCGGGAATCAACTGTGGCGCGTGCGGTTTCCCGGGATGCCGCCCATTCGCCGAAGCGCTCATCGCTGGAGACGCGCGCCCCGCTCAGTGCACGGTCCTGGGGGCCGAAGAGACCGAGGACGTGGCCAGCTACCTGGGCGTCGAAGCCGGGGAGGTCAGCCAGGTGGTGGCCAGGCTGCTGTGCGCGGGAACCGCTCCGGTGGCGCCCTGGAAGGCCGACTACTTCGGCGTGGAGAGCTGCGCGGCCGCGGTCGCGGTGGGTGGCGGCGGCAAAGGGTGTACATGGGGCTGCGTCGGCCTGGACGACTGCGTGGTGTCGTGTCACTTCGACGCCATCGAGATGAGTCCTTTGGGGCTTCCGGTGGTGGACCCGGAGAAGTGCACGGCCTGCAACGACTGCGTCGAGGCGTGTCCGCTCGACCTGTTCGTGCTCATGCCAATGGACCACCACCTCATCGTCCAGTGCAAGAACCTACTGGACGGCGAGGCCGCCACCGACGTGTGTGCAGTGGCCTGCAACGCGTGCCGGCGCTGCGTGCAGGATGCCGCCGAAGGGCTCATCAGCATTCAGTCCAACCTTGCGGTGATCGACTACGACAAGGTCGCCCTTCAGAGCCACGAAGCCATCGAGCGCTGTCCCACCAACGCGATCATCTGGCTCGATGGAGCCCAATTCGCAGTGGGAGTGTCCGACGAGGGCACCGCCCTTAGCGCACAACCAAGAGCCGAAAGCCCGGTGATGAGCTGAGCGGGCGGAGGGACTGCCAGACCCCGACCGGCGCAGGAGGACCAGTCACCAACCAGGAGTGACGAAGGATGTTTGGACGGAAGAAGAGCCAGCCTGAGACCCCGGATGTGAAATACCCGGGGGTGCGCATGGCCGTCGATGGAAGTGAGGCCGTGGTGGCCATCGAGACCGCCGCGAGCGAGGCTGCCGGCGCCTACCCCATCACGCCCTCCACTCAGATGGGCGAGGGCTGGGCCGTGGCCGTGGCGGAAGGAAAGACCAACGTCAACGGTCGCAGGCTCATCTTCTTCGAGCCCGAGGGAGAGCATGCGGCGGCCGGCGTAACGGCCGGTATGTCCATGACGGGCCTCAGGGCCACCAATTTCTCCAGCGGCCAGGGCATCGCATACATGCACGAGTCCCTGTACGCAGCGGTCGGAAAGCGCCTCACGTACGTGCTGAACGTGGCTGCCCGTGCCATGACCAAGCACTCGCTCAACGTGCACGCCGGCCATGATGACTACCACGCCGTCGACGACACCGGCTTCTTTCAGCTCTTCGCCAAGGACGTGCAACAGACCGCCGACCTCACGCTGATCGCCCATCGCACCGCCGAGCTGGCGTTGAATCCCGGCCTGGTATCGCAGGACGGCTTCCTCACCAGCCATGTCATCGAGTTGGCCTCCCTTCCCGAACGAGAACTCGTCAAGGAGTACCTCGGCGATCCCTCCGATATCATCGAGTCGCCGACGCCGGCCCAGAAGTTCGTGTACGGCGAAACGCGGCGACGCATTCCCGAGCTGTTCGACGTCGATTACCCGGCCATGATGGGTGTCGTCCAGAACCAGGAGAGCTACGCCCAGGGCGTGGCGGCCCAGCGTCCGTTCTACTTCGACCATGTAGCCGAGTTGACCGACCGGAGCATGGAGGAGTTCTCCACCTTGACCGGCCGTGAGTACGCGCGCGTGATGAGCTACCGGCTGGAAGACGCCGAGTACGTCCTCGCCGGCCAGGGGTCGGTGGTGTCCAACGCGGAGGCCGTCGTGGACTACCTGCGCGAGACGCGTGGGATCAAGGTCGGCGTGCTCAACCTGGTCATGTTCCGTCCATTCCCGGCCGACCTGATCACGCACATGCTACACGGGAAGAGGGGCGTGACGGTGCTGGAGCGCGTGGATCAGCCGCTCGCCGTGGATCCGCCGATCCTGCGCGAGGTGCGTGCCGCCATGGGCCAGGCGCTCGAAAACGGGCGTGCGGTGGGCCGAATCCCGGGCGAGGCACCGCTTCCCTTCCCCCGCCTCGCCGAACTGCACCCGGACGAGCTTCCCGACTTCTACGCGGGCGGGTTCGGGTTCGGCAGCCGCGACCTGCAGCCGGGCGACCTGATCGCGGCGGTGGACAACATGCTGCCCGACGGGCACCAGCGGCGGCACTTCTACCTGGGTATCGACTTCATCAGAAAGAACACACGAGCACCCAAGCTCCAGATCTGGCAGGAGCAACTGCTGGACAGCTACCCACACTTGGACCAGCTCGCCCTACAGGCGCCTGAGAATCCGAGCCTTCTCCCGGAGGGGTCGATCGCCATCAGGATTCACTCCATCGGAGGATGGGGTGCGATCACCATGGGCAAGAACGTGGCGCTGACCGCGTTCGAGCTGCTCGGCCTGCACATAAAGGCCAACCCCAAGTACGGCTCGGAAAAGAAGGGCCAGCCTACCAATTTCTACGCGACGCTCTCTCCCGAACCCCTGAGGCTCAACTCGGAACTCAAGCATGTGGACGTGGTGCTGTCACCCGACCCGAACGTCTTCGGTAACTCGAATCCCCTGGAGGGCCTGGCCAGCGGTGGCGTGTTCGTGATCCAGACCGACCTGGAGCCCGCCGAGACCTGGAAGTCGTTCCCACCCGAGGCCCAACGGACAATCCGCGACCAGAACATCCAGGTCTACGCGCTGGACGGATTCGAGATCGCCATGGACGAAGCCAGCGACGCCGATCTTCGCTACCGCATGCAGGGAGCGGCGTTCATGGGAGCGTTCTTCGCGGTCTCCCCGCTCATGAAGCAACACGAGCTCGGAGAGGAACAACTCTTCGAGGGCATCCACGCGCTACTCGACAAGAAGTTCGGCAAGCGCGGGGAGCACGTGGTGCAGGACAACCTCAGGGTCATCCGTAGAGGCTTCGTCGAGGTACGTCGCATCGAGGCCGGCGAGATCGCGCCCGACGGCGAAGTCGAGCTACCCCGCGTGCCCACGCTCATGGACACCCCGGCAGCCGCTGCGGGCCTAGGTAATCCTGGACGCTTCTGGGAGCAGGTGTGCACCTATTATACGGCCAGTGGGGACGACGTGATAGCGGACCCCTTCCAGGCGTCGGCCGTGATTCCCGCGGCCACCAGCGTGATCCGAGACATGTCGAACCTGCGCTTCGAGGTGCCGGAGTTCATCGCGGACAAGTGCACAGGCTGCAGCCAGTGCTGGGTGCAGTGTCCGGACGCCGCGATCCCGGGCGTGGTGAGTTCGGTCGAGCAGATCCTGGACACTGCGATCCGCGCCGCCCAGAACGGCAAGCCGCTCAGCCGGGTGCAGCAGATCTCGAAACACCTGGCCAAGGAATCACGAAAGATCATGGCCGACGTGCCCTTCACCACCTTCGGCGACGTGGCGGAAGGCGCGTACCAGAACGTGATGGACAAGCTAGGCTGGGATAGCGAGCGCCGCGCGGCCGTGGACAGCGAGTGGGGAGCGGTCTACCCGATTCTCGCGGACATGCCGGTCGCCAAGACGACTCCCTTCTTCGACCTGCCGGAGCGCAAGGAAGCAGGATCCGGAGGTTTGCTCTCGATCACGGTTAACCCCGAGGCGTGCAAGGGCTGCATGCTGTGCGTCGAGGTCTGCCCCGAGGACGCACTGATCACGGTCAAGCAGGACGACGACAATCTCGAGCGTCTGCGCCGCAACTGGGAGGTCTGGCAGGAGCTGCCCGACACGGACGACCGTTACGTCAACATCGCGAACCTGGAAGAGGGCATCGGCGTGCTCTCGTCTCTGCTCCTCAAGAAGGACAACTACCGCACAATGGTCGGCGGCGACGGGGCCTGCATGGGCTGCGGCGAGAAGACCACCGTGCATTTGCTGCTGTCCACGATAGAGGGTGTGATGTACGGTCGTGTGGGAGCCTTCCTGGACAAGCTGGACAAGCTGGTCGACGGGCTCGACGCGAAGGCCCGATCGCTTCTGGCCGCGGACGCCGAGATCGACATCGAGGCGTTGGGCGAGGGAGAGGGTGTCGACCTCCACCTCGACGCCGACAAGCGTGCGAGCCTTGAGAGCCTCACCCGCTCCATCTCCGCCTTGAAGGATCTCCGCTGGAAGTACGTAGAAGGGCCGGGTGGGAGGGGCCGCGCACCGCTGGGGATCAGCAACAGCACCGGGTGCTCTTCGGTGTGGGGAAGCACCTACCCATTCAACCCCTACCCCTTCCCCTGGGTGAACCACCTTTTCCAGGACGCCCCGTCCGTGGCGATCGGCATCTTCGAGGGCCACATGCGGAAGATGGCCGACAACTTCTCGGCAGTCAGGAAAGCCGAGTTGCTGCTTGACGACAGCTACGAGCCGGATGTCCACGACGCCTTCTTCGAGGCCTTCGACTGGCGACAGTTCGACGATGCGGAGTTCGACCTGTGCCCGCCGATTCTGGCCATGGGCGGCGACGGGGCGATGCTGGACATCGGCTTCCAGAACCTTTCGCGGCTGTTGGCCTCCGGGAAGCCTATCCGTGTGATCGTGCTGGACACACAGGTCTACTCCAACACCGGCGGACAGTCCTGCACCAGCGGGTTCACAGGCCAGGTAGCCGACATGGCCGCGTACGGCAGCGCGCAGCACGGCAAGACCGAAGCTCGCAAGGAGATGGCACTGATCGCGATCGCGCACCGGGGCACGTTCGTGCACCAATCCTCGCAGGCCCTCGCTTCCCACTTCATGGGCGGTGTGATCAAGGGTCTGAAATCCAAACGCCCGGCCGTCTTCAACATCTTCACTCCCTGTCCGGTAGAGCACGGCACGGCCGACGACTCGGCCACTCACTCGGCTCGGCTGGCGCTCGAGTCGAGGGCGTTCCCGTTCCTCACCTACGACCCGGACGCCGGGGACTCCGTCGCCGAATGTTTGACGCTCGACGGCAATCCCGCGCCCGACGATAAATGGCCGACGTATGAGCTGGCCCACGTGGATGACGACGGCCGGGAAGCCAGCCTGGAGCTACCCATGACCATAGCGGACTGGTGTGCCACGGAGGGCCGTTTCGCAAAGCATTTCAAACGGGTAGCCAAGGACGACTGGTCCGACGACATGGTCCCGTTCGACGAGTACGTCGAGCTATCCGCGGAAGGGCGCGACGCCAAAGCGCCCTACGTGCTCATCCTGGACGACGATCGCAAGCTCGCCCGGCTGGGCGTGTCCGAAGAGATCGTCACGCTGGCCGAGGACCGCCTCCACTTCTGGTCTCAGCTCAAGCAGATGGCGGGTCTGGAAGTGCCCGACGTGGTCCGAGACCGGTTGACCGGGGACATGGAAGCCGAGTTCGACGCGAAGGCGGAAGCCCTGCGTACGGACTACGAGGCCAAGCTGGCTGACCTCAGAACCACCTATCCACGGGTGATCGCCCGCCGCATGGCCGAAGGCCTGATCGGCGCCGGTAACGGTCAACGTACTGTGGCGGACCTGCTGCTGGAGGCCGAGAACGCAACGGATCTCGAGCCGATCGGAGCGGACGTGATCGGCGGATGGGACGGCGCGATGACGCCGTCCGATGGCGGCACGGCTTTGGCGGCACCCCCTGCCCCGGCGCCGACTGCTGCTCCCGGTGAGCAATCCGCGGCTACAACTCTCACCGCGCCGGCGGAGGTCGCGCCCTCCGTAGAGGCCGACGACGACCTCATCATGGAGGCGTACATCGAGACCGCCATGTGCACGAGCTGCGACGAGTGCACCAACCTGAACGGCAAGTTGTTCGCGTACGACGACAACAAGCAGGCCTATATCAAGGATCCACGCGGGGGTTCGTTCGCGCAGATCGTACAAGCCGCCGAGCGTTGCCCGGCCGAGATTATTCACCCCGGAACGCCGCTCGACCCGAAGGAGAAGGATCTGGAGAAATGGATTGCCCGAGCCGAGCCACATAACTAGCCGATGTTCGATCCTTTGAGTTTTCGCCACGGGGTCCACCCGCCGGACAGCAAAGAGCTGACGGCTGGCATACCGATCCGGCGCATGCCCTTCCCCGACCAGATCATACTCCCGCTCCGGCAACACGCGGGAAACCCGGCCAAACCGCTGGTGGGGCCGGGCGATCACGTCGAGCGCTGCGACAAGGTAGCCGCGGCCGACGGATTCGTGTCCGTGCCCATACACGCCTCGGGCGCTGGAACCGTGAAAGCCATCCAGCGTTGGCCGCACCCGGATGGAAGTCTGTCCGAGGCGGTGATCATCGACCTGGACAAGTACTCCCCCCAGGTGCCGCGGCCCCGCATGATCCCACACTGGGAGGGACTCACCCCGGAGGAAGTGATCCGCGCCGTTCAGGAGGCTGGAGTGGTCGGCCTCGGAGGCGCCGCGTTCCCGACCCACGTCAAGCTATCGCCTCCCGAGGACGTGAAGCTCGAGTTCCTGCTGGTGAACGGCGTGGAGTGCGAGCCCTACCTCACGACGGACCACCGGCTCATGGCAGAGCGCCCCGAACGGGTCCACCTCGGCATCCGAATCATGATGAAGACGCTGGGCGTCGAGCGCTGCGTGGTGGGTGTCGAGAAGAACAAGCCGGACGCGATCGAGGCCCTTCGCGCAACCGTGCCCGACGACCTGGATATCACCATCCAACCTCTCACGGTAAAGTACCCTCAGGGTGCCGAGAAGATGCTCATCAAGGCTGTCACCGGCCGAGAGGTCCCCTCCGGGAGACTCCCCATGCACGTGGGGACGGTAGTGCAGAACGTCGGCTCGCTCTCCGCGATCGCCGAGGTGTTCGATACGGGCTTTCCACTCGTCGAGCGGGTGGTGACGGTGACGGGCCCGGGCGTCCGCAAGCCCGCCAACCTGATCATCCCGGTGGGCACCAAGTTGCGCGAGGTCCTGGACTATTGCGGGGGCCTCACCGACGACGTGAACGAGATCGTGTTCGGTGGCCCGATGATGGGGCTTTCCCAGCCGGACCTGGACGCTCCGGTCATCAAGGGCACCACGGGCATCATCGCTCTGACAAGGGCACAAGCCCACCCGGAGACCGTCTACCCGTGCATCAAGTGCGGGTACTGCCTGGACGCCTGCCCGGTGTTCCTCAACCCGTCGCTGTTGGGCATTCTCGCCCAGGCGGGACGCTACGAGGAGATGGCCGAGCACGACCTCATGACCTGCATGCTGTGCGGATGCTGCTCGTACGTATGTCCATCCAACATCCCGCTCTCGCAGATGTTCTCGTTGGGCAAGACGATGCTGCGTAAGACGCGGGAGAAGCAGGCCGAGAAGACAGAGGCCGATGACGGGAGGGCCGCTTGATGATGGACTCTCGGCTTTCGCTCACAGCATCGCCACACCTCAAGGCGCCCGACTCGACCCCGACCATCATGTGGTCCGTGGTGTGGAGCTTGGCGCCGGTGGTCGGAGCCGCAGTGTATTTCTTCGGTCCGTCGGCCGTGTTGGTCCTCGGCGCGGCCGTGCTGGGGGCACTGCTCACCGAGCGCGCGATCGGACACCCCGGCAGCCTTGGGGACGGCTCCGCGACCATCACCGGACTGCTGCTCGGGCTCACACTCCCACCAGGCCTGCCGATCTGGATGGCGTTTGTGGGCGGGATCGTCGCCATAGGGTTGGGCAAGATCATCTTTGGTGGCCTCGGACAGAACGTGTTCAACCCTGCTCTGCTGGGCCGGGCGTTCCTACAGGCGGCCTTTCCGGGAGCCCTCACTACCTGGCCGAAGGTCGGCGGGCCATGGATGGCGCTACGGGGCGACAACCTGGCGTGGCCCCTCATGACGCCCGACGCCCCGGACGTGATCACCGCGGCGACGCCACTGGGTCTCATGAAGTTCGACTTGGTACCGACCGAGATCATGGACCTCCTGATCGGCACGACCTCGGGTTCGCTCGGTGAGACATCCGCCCTGCTGATCCTGCTGGGCGGCGGATACCTCGCGCTCAAGAACTACCTGAACTGGCGGATTCCCGTAGGCATCTTCGCGACCGTGGCCGCGCTAGGCACGCTCCTTTACGCCATCGACCCCGCCCGTTACCCGAGCCCCATGTTCCACCTGCTTTCGGGAGGTCTCATGCTGGGCGCCATCTACATGGCCACGGACATGGTGACCTCTCCGGTCACCCACCGGGGTTGCTGGATCTTCGCCTTCGGTATCGGCTTGTTGGTGGTACTCATCCGGACATGGGGCGGGCTGCCGGAGGGCGTAATGTACGGCATCCTCCTCATGAACTCGCTGGTGCCATTCATCAACCAGGCCACTCAGCCCCGAGTGTTCGGGACGGGACGGCTCGAAGAGCCCGTACCATGATGCATGGAGGCCACGGGATGG
>JBGMRK010000018.1:13011-22670 GCA_048061375.1 Longimicrobiales bacterium
CAACGCCCGCCTGGAGGTGATCGCGCCTCTGCTCGAAGCCTACACCGGCCGCTCCGCCCGCTCAACCGACCTGGAGGAAACATGGAAGCAATGACGAGCCCGACCGGCCCTCGACTTCCCTCTCGGCGCGAGTTTCTCGCGCTCGGTGCGGGCGCGTTCGTGGTTGCGACGGTTCCTCTCGTACGCTCGCGCCGTTCCCGGCGGCTGGTCCGCCGCAAGGTGCCGATGATGGGGACGATCGCGGAGGTGGCCATTGTCCACTCAGACCGTCGCTACGCCCAAGGCGCGATCGACGCCGCGCTGACGGAACTCGCTCTGGTCGAGCGCACAATGAGCCGGTTCCGTGACGACTCAGACGTGGGGCGGGCCAACCTGGGCGCGGACGCCGCTCCCGTGGAGGTGACCGAAGGGACGGCGATCGTACTCGCCGAGGCCCTCCAATGGGCGCAAGCAACCGACGGCGCCTTCGATCCAAGTCTCGCTCGTGCGGTCGCGCTCTGGGATGTGGCTTCGCGCGTGGCGCCTCCACCCGAAGCCGCGTACGCGCGCTACGCCGGACGCCATCTTCACCGCGCGCTGGAACTGGACCGTTCCGGCGGGCGGGCGCGGGTGCTGTTCCACGAGGCCGACATTGGGATCGACCTGGGCGGAATCGCCAAGGGGTACGGTGTCGACCGGGCAGTGGAAGTCCTGCGGGCCTGGGGCGTCTCAGACGCCCTGGTGAACGTGGGTGGCGACCTCTATGTGCTTGGGGTCTCGGAGGACGGCGATCCCTGGAAGGTCGGCGTTCGCTCCCCGACGGATCCGTCGAGACTGACCACCACGGTTCGGCTCATAGACCGCGCCGTGGCCACGTCGGGCGACTACGAGCAATTCTTCGATAGTGACGGTCGGCGTTACCACCACATCCTGGATCCGGCAACCGGCGGCCCACGGCGCTCAGAAAGCCACTCGGTGACCGTGGTGGCGGACACCTGCATGACAGCCGATGTGGCCGCGACCGCTGTATTCGGGAGCCCGAGAGCACGTGCTATCGCGCTCCTGGACGACGTGACCCGTGATGCCGAACTCCTGCATCCGACCCACTCGCTCTGACGCCCCCCGCCCCGGAGGTGACGACAATGGACGTGAAGAAGGCCTTCTGCCCGTCTTGCGACCACGAGGTCCGCCTCACCATCACGCCGGACCCCTCGACCCATGGGGGGCACGCCAACGTGGCCGACGGACATCAGGTTGTGTGTCTGGACTTCATCGAGGGATGCGCCGACAGGAACTGTTCCCTGTCCGGCCTTCCCGCCATCGTGATGGGCATGCGTCTGGCGCGCAGCGAAATCGAACAGAGCCGCTGGAAGACCATACACGCGCTTTGCGACGGCTGCGGCGATCCTCGTGACATGAAGATCGTCGACAGCACCTATGCCTACTGCACCCAATGCGGCACCACCAACCGGTGGACGGTCATCGATCTAGAGGACGAGAGCCGAGTCGCCATCATGGAGAAGCGCTGGGAGCAAGACGGCGGACCGGCATATTGATCCTGTAGGGACGATGATCGGAACCGGCGTGGCCGGGTCGATCTCGATCAGAACGCGGCGATGCCGGTCAGAGCCTGCCCGAGTATCAGGGAGTGGATGTCGTGCGTGCCCTCGTACGTGTAGACCGACTCGAGGTTCGCCATGTGCCGCATGGAGTGGTACTCCACCAGAATCCCGTTGGCACCCAATAGGCGACGTGCCTCCCGCGCGATGTCACACGCCATGTTGACGTTCGCCCGCTTCGCCAACGACACCTGTTGCGCGGTCATGGTACCGGCGTCCTTGAGTCGGCCAAGCTGGAGGGCGAGGAGCTGGCCCTGGGTGATCTGCGTCAGCATGTCGGCGAGGCGGACCTGTTGGATCTGCTTTCCGCCGATCGGGCCATCGAACATGATGCGCTCGACCGCGTAGCTCCGGGCCTCGTGCAGACACGCCATCGCCGCCCCCAGAGCCCCCCAGGCGATCCCGTAGCGCGCTTGTGTGAGGCACATGAGAGGGTTCTTGATCCCGGTCGTCTCAGGCATGAGCGCGGATTCCGGGAGGTGCACGTCCTGGAGATGCAACTCACTGGTGTCGGAGGCCAGCAGCGAGAGCTTTCCCTTCTGGTCGGTGGCGGTGAAGCCCTCCGTATCGGTCGGTACGACGAAGCCCCTGATTCCCTTGGTGTCGCCGATGTCACCGGTCTGGGCCCACACGACGGCCACATCGGCCATCGAGCCGTTCGTGATCCACATCTTGGTGCCGTTCAGCACCCAACCCTCGTCGGTCTTCTTCGCCGTCGTGATCATACCCGCAGGATTCGACCCGTAGTCGGGCTCCGTCAGGCCAAAACACCCGATCTTGGTGGCGGCCGCCAACTGGGGGAGCCACTCACGCTTCTGCTCCTCACTTCCGAAGGCATGGATCGGGTACATCACGAGGGCGCCCTGAACCGAGACGAACGAACGGAGGCCCGAATCCCCGCGCTCGAGCTCCTGCATGATGATCCCGTACGCCACATTGTTCAGACCGGAGCACCCGTACTCCTCGGGCAGATTGGCCCCGAGCATCCCCAACTCAGCGAGCTCGGGAATCAACTCGGTCGGGAAGCGTCGCTCGATGTAGGCATCACCGATCAGAGGCATCACCCGATCCTCCACCCATTCGCGAATCGTATCGCGAATCATCCGCTCCTCTTCGCTGAGGAGCCCGTCGAGATCGTAGAAGTCGATTCCTTGGAACTTGCCGGCCATCAGTCGGTCCAGGTCACAGGTGGGTGTTTCAGGACGACGGAATCTAAGGACAGAGCGGGGCTCAGCGGAAGCGGACCCGGCCCTCCTCCTCCGACGAACGCTCGGAGGCGGGCACGGCCTCGACCGCGGGGGCATTACGGGTTCGCATGGCGCCGTAGATCACCTCACGTGCCGCCTTCGATCCCACCCAGAAGGCAGCCACGACCGTGCCGATC
The DNA here is from genome assembly GCA_048061375.1 of Longimicrobiales bacterium. Classification (GTDB taxonomy): domain Bacteria; phylum Gemmatimonadota; class Gemmatimonadetes; order Longimicrobiales; family Gaopeijiaceae; genus JACZXQ01. The sequence continues at coordinate 15,994 of JBGMRK010000018.1, forward strand.
CAGGCCCCGATCAGAAGGGTCGGCTGCACCACCAGCCAGATCCACCCCGACAGGAGGACCACAAGAACCATCCCGACGACCCAACCCCAATTCCCCGCACGCACCCGTCCCGCCGCACGGCAGCCCTCGCACCAGAGCAGCCGATCGAGGCTGGGGCGATCGTGTTTCTCGAGACAGCGAACGCAGACCAATTCACCCAGGTCGTGTTCCACTGGGGAATTCAACGCAGTGCCCGAACGAGAGCCTCCGTGAACTCACCCGTTGACGCGGTCCCACCCATATCCCTCGTCCGGCAGACGTTCCCGACCACCGTCTCTTCGAGCGCGACACGGATTCGTGAAGCCGTCTCAGGCTGCCCGACGTGATCGAGAAGCATGCATGCGGACAACAGCATCCCTGTCGGGTTGGCCACACCCTGCCCCGCGATGTCCGGAGCGGACCCGTGGACGGCCTCGAACATGGCCGTCTCGGTTCCGATGTTGCCGGCCGGTGCGAACCCCAACCCCCCCACCAACCCAGCCATCTGGTCGCTCAGGATGTCCCCGAACATATTCTCCATCACGAGCACGTCGAACTGGTAGGGATCCAACACCAACGCCATGGCGGTGGCATCGATGATCCTATCCTCGAACTCGATGTCGTCGTACTCCTCGGCCAACTCATTCCCGACATCGAGAAAGAGTCCCTGCGTGTATTTGAGGATGTTGGCCTTATGCGCCAGGGTCACTTTCTTGCGACCGTTGGTGCGCGCAAACTCGAACGCGTAGCGTACGATCCGCTCCGCGCCGAATCGGGTCACGATCATGACGGATTCGGCGGCGGCCCTCGGGTCCCCCTCCAATCCTATGTAGTGCTCGACACCGACGTAGAGCCCTTCCGTGTTTTCCCGGATCAACACGAGGTCGATGTCCTCGTAGCGTCCACCGGGCAGCAGGGTCTTAGCAGGCCTGACGTTCGCGTAAAGATCGAATTCCTTACGGATGGCCACGTTGATCGAACGAAAGCCCGAGCCGAGTTGGGTGGTGAGGGGTCCCTTGAGCGCGAGGCCCGTGCGGCGGATCGAGTCGACCGTCTCGGAGGGAAGCGGGGTCCGTACTTCGTCGAGGGCCGCCAGACCCGCAAGCTGGCGATCGTATTCGAGGTCCGCCCCGGCGGCCTCGATCACCTGGACGGTCGCTTCTGTGACCTCCGGCCCAATGCCGTCGCCGGGAATGAGCGTAATCGTCTTCGCCATGCGTCAGCGCGGGACCCAGCGGGGGGAGTACTCGAACTCCGTGTGATCTTCCCCCCACAGTACGAGATCCTCGAGCAGCGACGGGCGCTCCGTCCCGTCCAGCCGTGCACGCCCGGCGATATTACGCGCCCTACGCCACGTCAGATCGTTCAAACCATTCCGAGCGAGGAGCGCCGTGGCCACACGCTCTTGACGTGACCCGGTACGTGTCGTCACGCGCACCCCAGCGAGCCCGGAGAAGTCGCTGAAGAGCTGCTCGGTCGTGGTGGTGAACAGGTACACGTACGGACCGACTCTGGCCCACAGCGCACCACCTCTGCTGAGCTGTTGGAAGGGCTGGTTCACTTTCACGATCACAACGTTACCGTTGACCTCTACCGTGATGCCTGGCGTCTCCGCAAAGTAGGCTTGCGCCTGCGCTTCGGTCGGCATCGTGAGATCGGGCTCCTCACAAGCCGCCACCGAGAGGACGAGCAACCCCAAGCCCACACCCATCGTCTGTCGCCACCGTATCGTCATCGATCCATCCTCATCCCTACCCCTGCGGGGCCCTCACTCGTCCACGTACGGAAGTAGCATAGACGCCAGCGCATCCACCGCCGACGCGATGATCTGAAAATCTCCGGCCGGTCCCGGCTGGCCCTCCACCGTACCGAACCAGATCACCTTCCCACTTCGCACGTCGAGCATCGTCGCCACGATCTCGACGACGGACGAGCCGTCCGGCTCAACGCGCCTCCGGGCCTCGATCGGGATCACCGCGACCTGAGCGTCCGAGATCGCAGCGGCGCGCCGGAGATACCCATATAGTGGATCCCCGATCCGGTTCACCTCTCGGGTCAGGAAAATACCCACCGGCAGAGCCGAGAGGGGCACATCCAGCACGGGCGAGCGGGCCAACGTGCGGGCCAACTCGTCCGGCAGGATCCAGTTGGCACCTGCACCCTTCGCCTTGAGCGCGAAAGCGATCTCCGGGTCCAGGTCGTCGCGTAGGCCGGTCTTACGCTGCAACGGCATCACCATGACTCGCATGCCACGCAGGTCCGGCACGAATCCGCGCATCGCCCCAGGCTTGGGAGCTTCGACCCGTCCGGAGCCGCAGCCCGAGGCGATGAGAGCCGCAAAGAGCGTGCCCGCTAGGGTCCGCGTCACTTTCCTCAAGCTGTCGATCGTCGCCTCCGTTCCAGGGCCCAAGTCCAAGTCGCCTGTGGGCCCGTTGATTGTAGAGCCGAAAAAAATACCTAAATGGCACCTCTTGAAACACCCCATGATCACTGCCGATCCCACCGCCTTGCACGCTCTCCGATACGCTGCGCCGCACCGAGGTCGGACTGTAAGCGCACGGTATGGCGTTCCTGGCGGAGCACTGACGGGCAAACCCCATGCAACGCGTGCGCTCTGAAGCACGTATCTTTCGAGACGAACCCGCAAACAGCCGGGGGGACCAATCGAAGAGGCAGGCAGTGCAGAGATCTCCATCCTTGAACCGCAAGCTCACCCTCAGTGCATTGCTGGCCATCTCGACGGCCACCTGTAGCGGCAGTAGCACCACCTCTCCCGATATTACGAGCCTGGTGTTCGATGTGACACAGGTAGAACTCGGCGAGGCTCGATCCAGTCAACTCGAGCTCAGCAACACGGGCTCGGTAGCGGTGGGCCCCATCAAGTTCGTGTCGGCTCCCGTGCTGGACGCGCAAGGCACACAGGTCGTGGCCGCTGGCGTATCCGTGCCCTCCGGGGACATCGCTTTGCTAGACCCCGGTACGTCCCGCCAGATCACCGCAGTCGTGACAGAGGAGGCGCTTCTCCCCGGGCGCTACACCGCGGTACTCAGCGCCACGGTGGGGTCGGTGGCGATGGCGAACGTAACGCTTGCGTTCAACGTGGCGACGATTGACCAACCCGACGTCGCCTCCCTTGTGATCACCTCCGGCCCGACACAGGTGACTCAAGGAGATCTGGTGACCTATCAGGCGGAGGCCCGCAGCGCTGCGGGTACCGTAGTCGCCGGTGCGACAGTGAGCTGGTTCCTTACGTCTGGGGTGGCCGGGCTCATCAGGGCCGACGGCGGGTTCGTGGGCTACGAAGCGGGCGTCGCCGACATCGTCGCGGTTGCCGGCGCGTTCGCAGACACCATCGAGGTGACCGTGGCGGCTCGGAACCTCACCGGCCAGCTCAACCTCGTGGGCCTCGGTAGGCTGCCTAGCGGGCGGGGCACCTCGGATCTGTGGGTGTACGGCACCCACGCGTACACGGGCACACGTCAGGTCGTCACCAACGGGGTGGTCACGCTCGGAAACGCCCTCATGGTTTGGGACATCAGCGATCCGACCGCGCCCGTGCTTTCGGATTCCGTGGTGGTCGACTCACGCCACGTGAACGACATCAAGATCCGGGACGACGGAACCCTGGCAGTGTTGACCCACACGGGCTCGAATGACGGTCGAAACGGGATCACCATCCTCGACCTGACGGACCCCGCCCATCCGACCGTTGCCAGCCGGTTCACGACCGGGCTGGACGCGGGTGTCCACAACGTGTGGATCGAAGGCAACTTCGTGTATGTAGCCGTCGAGCCGCCCGGCGGCGACATGAAGATCCTGGACATCTCCGACCCGGCCAATCCAACACTGGTGGATACATTCTCGATGCCGAGCAGCTTCCTGCACGACATCTACGGGCGCGACGGGTTGCTCTTCCTCTCCTACTGGGACGAAGGGCTCGTCATCTTGGACGTGGGTAACGGGATCCGTGGAGGAACGCCGGCCGATCCGAGACTGGTGTCGCGCGTGTTCACAAAAGGCGGCCAGACCCACAACGCATGGTACTGGCCAGAGTCCGGCTACGTCTTCATCGGTGAGGAGGACTTCGCGACGCCCGGCGTCATGCACGTCGTGGACGCCAGTGATCTCGAGAACCCGGTCGAGGTGGCCACATTCAGTGTGCCCGGACAGACTCCGCACAACTTCTGGCTCGACGAGGACCGGGGAGTGCTGTATCAGGCCTGGTATACCAAGGGAATCAGGGTTCTCGACGTCACTGGTGGCCTGGCGGGCGAGTTGGAGCGCCAAGGGCGTGAGATTACGTTCAGCCTCTACGAGGGCGCCCAACCGGGACCCACGCGTTCTTGGGCGCCCCAGCTACACGAGGGCATGCTCTACGTTTCGGACATCAGCAGCGGGCTGGTCGTCCTACAGCCCGTGTTCTAGGGAATGCCACGCTCCTCAGGGCATCGCCTCATTCGTCCCCGGGGGAGTCCGACCCATCGAGTTCGAGTGCGGCGGAGTTGATGCAGTAGCGGAGGCCGGTGGGTTGCGGCCCGTCGGGGAACACGTGCCCGAGGTGCCCGTCGCAGGAGGCGCATAACACCTCCGTCCGGCGCGTAAACAGGGCGCGATCATCGTCCTCCCGGACACTGGCTTGTTCTATCGGTTCGTAGAAACTCGGCCATCCGGAACCCGAATCGTATTTCGCGTCGGAGCTGAACAAGGGCGCACCACATCCGGCACAGCGGTACGTGCCCTCGGTCTTATTCTCGCAGTGCTCCCCAGTGAAGGCTCGCTCCGTGCCCTTCTTGCGGAGCACTCGGTACTGCTCGGGAGTCAGGCTCTCCCGCCACTCCTTGTCGGTCTTCTCGGTTCGGTCGGCCACGGTGCACTCGCTACTCTCGGTCTATCGGCCTCTCCAAACCTTGGTCTCCGGCCGGAAGACACCCCACGCGAACCAGAAATGGTTGCCGTGGACCACTTCCGTCAACTGTGTTCCCTCCAGCTCACCCTCGACGGCCTGCCCTACCAAGTTCCAAACGGAACCCGTTTGCCGATCCTCGAACCGGCCGTCTCCCGCTTCCTTGAAGATGAGCCTGCGACCGTCCACGACGGGATCGAACGTGGTGCTCGACCCCACGTCCCGGCCATTCGCCATGTTGGCTTTGTCGACGGCGCTTGCGGTGCCGGGCGTCCAGAACACGACCACGTTCCGGCTGCCTACCTCGACGTTCGCGACCCGGACGTCCTTCAGCACCGAAAACGGCACGGCCAGATAGGCCTCGGCCTCCGTGTCCTCGAGCGCGACGACCCGCTCCATGGCAGGCAATCGGTCGTCATCCTTTCCGAATCGGAAGAACTGCCGGATCGGCCCCCTGCCCCGGTCGTAGCCCACGTACGGGTTCCGCCCGTACGTCGAGGGCGGGTATAGCCCGGTTTCGCGGGACAGGACCTGTGCATGGGGGAGTTGTCGCTTCACGTCCCGCCAGGATATGACGTTGGCGGGGATGAACGTCAGCCGTTCACCCGCGTACTGGCCCACGATCCCCTCGCCCGTCGCCTGCTGCCACCAGGTTTCAGTCTGCCGGTCGTACATCACGAGATCCGAGTGGCGCAGCCTCCCGGTCGTGCCGAAGTCCAGCAGCTTGCCGTCGTAGCGCCGGTCGAACGCCAGCGTCGTGTTGCACAGCGGGCAGTACGTCACCGTGATCGGCTCTCCACCCACCACATCGTTGACGATCTCATGACGTATCAGGATCCGAAGCGGATAGGCCTTGGTCACGCCGCCGGCGCGCACCACGGCGATCGGCTCGCGGTCGCCGAGCCAGCGATCGGCTGCCTTGATATTGACGAACCGCGGGGCATCGATCGCGCGGATTCCGTCCTTGGGTGGCCCCCCGGATGCAATCTCCTCGAGCGGAACCGTGTATTTCGTGAAGTCCGTGATCCACTGGTCCCGCCCCGCGATGGGCGGTCTATCCTGGCCTGACAACTCATCCGAACGCGTGGTGCCGGCCATGAGAGTGAGCAGGAGAAGCACCTGCGTTGCCCCATTGGGTCTGAAACTCATATCTAGCCTTGGTTTGGGATTATGGTCGTCGTCTTAGCAAACGCGCGGGGACGCCCGAGCGGTTCCGGACCAGGCCACTGCTTGTATATGAACGAGGGGGATGATCTCTTGAAGCCTCTGCCCAATCCATGCAGGCCCTGAAAGGGACGCGAGCGAGGAATCCGATATGAGTGAAGCATCCGTCGGGCATTTTCGGTGGGAAGACATGCCCCGAGAAGAGTTGAAGGAAGGACTCGGCAGGCGGCTCGTGTCCGGTGAGAAAGGCATGCTGGCACAGGTGTACTTGGACCGGGGATGCGTGGTACCGCTGCATTCCCATGACAATGAGCAATTCACGTACATCCTCGACGGCGCACTGAAGTTCTGGATCGGTGAGGATCAATCTGAGGAGATCATCGTCCGGAGCGGAGAGGTCCTCCACATTCCTTCCGGCGTGCCGCACAGAGCCGAGGCCATAGAAGATACGCTGGACCTGGACGTCTTCGTGCCGCCGAGGCAGGACTGGCTCACCGGCGCGGACGACTACCTCCGGCAATCCGACGAGACCTAGAAAGGGGGTTCCATGGACTTCGGAATCGATGGAAAGACCGCGCTGGTTGCGGCCTCG
>JBGMRK010000019.1:0-16187 GCA_048061375.1 Longimicrobiales bacterium
CGGGAGTCAGCCCCGCGGACGCGATGAACGAGCTGCTCGGCGTTATGCGAAAGACGCGCTCCAACGAGGGCCTTATCGCGATGGCGAGCCAAAAACTCTAGGGCTGGCCCAACAGGCGTTTCAACTCCGTCAGCCCCCGCTCTAGTTGCACACTCTGCGACTTGGGCATGGTCAAGGCGGTGTAGCCCATGAGTGGATTCCAGCCGAAGTCGCCGACCTCCGTCCATGTGATCGTGCTGCCGTCCCCGGTAGGTTCAAGCACGAAGGCGCCCTCCACCGATAGGCCACCGTCTCCAACGACGACCCGGTACCGGACCCGACGGTCGGGAATACTTTCGGTGATGGTGATCGATCCCGACCCGAGGTTAGGGTTGTTCCAGCTACGGCGAGCACCGACGCCGGCGGTTTCCCCCTCGAATGTGGATTCCACGTCCCCCCATGGTGTCCACGCATCCCAACGGGCGAGGTCGTTGAGATAGGGAAAAACTTCTCGAGGCGGCACCTGAAGATCGACACTGCTGTCGGCGCTCCAAGTGCCCGGCAGCAGCACTCCGACGGTCAAGAGGAGAATCAGAACCGCCGCAAGGCTTCCGAAAATCCTGAAGAGGATCCGCATCATGACTGGCCCCCGTTCGTCCCGGAGTCGACGGCTTCGAGTCCGTCCGCAAGCTCGAGGAGAAGCGGCTCGATGATCTTCCAGACCGTGGCGGCGACCCGTCGGTGGCCCTCCGAATTCGGATGGATCCCATCCCTCTGGTTCAAGGCGGCGGTGCCCGCCACGCCGTCGAGTAGGAAGGGAATCAACTGTGCGTCATTCGCCGCTGCGAGGTCGGAGAATACCGCCCGAAACTCGCCAACGTATTGCGAGCCCATGTTCGGAGGCGCCTCCATCCCGGCGATGACCAGCTTCACGGCGGGGTAACGCTCGCGCACCCGGTCGATGATCGTCTGAAGGTTGGCCTTTATCACCGAGGGAGCCTGGCCACGCAGTCCATCGTTGGCTCCGAGCTCGAGGACCAACACGTCGGTGGGGAGTTCGAAGAGCCACGTTACCCGGCGAACGCCACCGGCGCTCGTCTCACCACTCACTCCGGCGTTTACGATCTCGAACGGCAAGGCCAGAGAATCGACCATCACCTGGATCAGGCTCGTGAATCCGTCGGCTGGATCGTCCAACCCGTGGCCCGCGGTGAGGCTCGTACCCATGAACACCACCCGGAGCCGCGCGTCCGCCGTGGGCGCACCCGAGGAGGGAGAACCTTCGAGGGGGTCGCGGCGTACCACGTCCGGACTGTCGGCGCCCCGGCAGCCGGCCATCGCCACTATCAATCCGATCGCGAACAACCCTGGACGAAGCATGATCGTAGCTGAAGGGCTCACAAAGGAGTATCGGAGCGGAGGCCGGCCTCTCCGTGTACTCGACTCGGTCGACCTTACGGTGGAAGCAGAGGACTTTGTCGCGATCGTCGGTCCCTCCGGGAGTGGAAAAACTACCCTGTTGGGGTTGCTGGCCGGGCTCGACGAGCCCACGGCCGGTCGTGTTTCGCTCGCGGGCCACGACCTCTCGCTTCTTACCGAAGACGAGCGTGCAGTGTTTCGAGCGAACAACGTAGGCTTCGTATTCCAAACGTTCCACCTGCTCCCGACCCTGACCGCTCTAGAGAACGTAATGGTGCCGGCGGAGTTGCTCGGCAGGCAAGAGTCCAGCAATGGCAGCTCGGCCAGAGCGTGGGCCGCGAGCCTGCTCGAGCGTGTCGGTCTCGCCGACCGTCTCGACCACTATCCCGCCCAGTTGTCGGGTGGAGAGCAGCAGCGCGTCGCCCTCGCGAGGGCCTTTTCCGGTGAGCCCAAGATCCTCTTTGCGGACGAGCCGACCGGCAATCTCGATCGTGCCACCGGAGACCACGTGGTGCAACTCCTCGAGTCGCTCAACACCGACGCGCGTACGACGCTGGTGCTCGTAACGCACGACCTTGCGCTGGCGGCACGGGCCGGAAGGGTGGTCTCGCTCGCCGACGGACGCATCGCTCCCGCTACCGAGTCCGCGTCGAGGTGAACATCGGGTTCACGTGGCACCTCGCCTGGCGCGAAGGTCGGGCCAGCTACAGACGTCTCGGGGTCTACATGGCCTCGATCACGCTAGGGGTTGTAGCACTCGTAGCGATTCATTCTTTCCAGCGTGACATCGCGCGGGCGCTGGACGGCGAGTCCCGCACGTTGTTGGGGGCCGACATCAGGATCTCGTCGAATCGGCCTCTGCCGGAAGAACTCGATCCGGTGCTCGACTCGCTACTCACGTCGGGAGCCGGCGTAGCCCGGACCATCACCGTCGCCTCCATGGTCACGGACCTTCGTAGCGACCGCGTGCGGCTGGCGCAGGTCAAGGGGTCCGAGCCTGGTTACCCGTTCTACGGCCCGCTCGAGACCGACCCACCAGGCATTTGGGGGAAGATCCACGACGGACGAGTCGCCATCGTCGACCCCGCCGTCCTGATCCAGTTGAGCGCCGAGGTCGGTGACAGCCTGAGGATTGGGACCAGCTCGTTCTTGTTGGTGGGGACAGTGAAGGGGCTCCCCACTGAATTGGGGTTCCAGACCGCCATTGGACCGCGGGTGTACGTCGGCTTCCCCCGCTTGGCCGAGGCAGGCCTCTTGGCGTTCGGCACGGTCGCCCGTCACCGGGTGAACATCCGGCTACCGGAGCGAGAGGATCAGGATGCCCTCTGGAAGGATCATGAGGACCTGTTCCAACGCGTGCAGGTGTCCTATACCACCGCCCAGGCTCAGGCGCAGGATCTGACCTTCGCCGTCGGATCGCTCAGCAAATTTCTCGGGTTGGTGGGCTTGGCGGCTCTTCTCCTTGGCGGTATTGGGGTAGCGAGCGCGATCCACGTGTACGTGAAGGACAAGCGGGTTACGGTAGCGATCCTCCGTTGCCTGGGTGCCACGCAGGGTAGTGTATTCAGCGCCTACTTGATTCAGTCCGCTGTCATGGGGTTTTTGGGGTCGCTGCTTGGTGCGGGCCTGGGCGTGGCGATCCAGTTCGTCCTCCCGGGCATGTTGGCCGAGGTGCTTCCGGTCGCTGTCGTGCCGCGTATCTCGTGGGCCGCCGTGGCGGCGGGACTCGCCATCGGGGTGTGGGTTTCCTTGATTTTCGCGATCGGTCCGATGCTGGACATTCGCGGAGTTCCACCGCTGCTCGCGCTTCGAAGTGACGTTGAGCCGGTGCGGCACCGCGATCCCTGGCGGTGGATTGTGAATGCGGCGTTGATCCTCACCCTGGCGGGCCTGTCGATTCTCGAAGCACCGGGTATCACCACGGGCATCGCGTTCGCCGGAGGCCTCATCGCGACAGGACTCCTCCTCTGGGCTACCGCGGCCGCTTTGATGCGCGCGACTCGGCGCTTTCTCCCGGCGGGCGCCTCTTATTCTGTGCGGCAAGGCGTGAGCAACCTGTTTCGCCCCCAGAACCAGACCGTAGCCGTCACGCTGGCCTTGGGATTCGGCGCCTTCGTGGTGGGGACGGTGCTGCAGGTAGAGGGAAACCTCGCCCGGCAGTTCACACTCGAGCAGGTAGAGGGACGCCCGAACGTCCTTCTCTTCGACGTTCAGGTGGACCAGGCTTCCGGGGTGGAGGAGCTGCTTTCACAAGCGGCCTCGGGGACGATCGAGACCACCCCGCTGGTGCCGGGGCGCCTGGCCGCGATCAATGGCGTGGGTGTAGAAACGCTGGCCGCCCGCCCGACCGACGAGCGGCCCGACCGGTGGGCGCTTCGTCGGGAGTACCGGCACACGTATCGGGCCGAGTTGAGCGCATCCGAGGGATTGGTGAAGGGCACGTGGTGGTCGGAGACCTCCGAGGTCCGGGGAACCGGGTTGGACCTCCCACTCGTTTCTGTCGAGTCCGATCTCGCCGCATCCCTCAAGGTCGGGGTCGGAGACCGGCTGACATGGAACATCGGCGGGGCCGAAATCGAAACCGAGATCGCCAGCGTGAGGACCGTCGACTGGGCTCGGTTCGAAACGAACTTCTTCTTCGTGTTCGAGCCGGGGAGCCTCGACCGTGCCCCACAAACTACGGTAATGCTCGCGAGGATCGAGAGTGAGCACCAGCGAGCGCAGTTCCAGCGCGAACTCGTAGACGCTTTTCCCAACGTGTCGGTTTTGGACCTGTCGAATCTGCAGAACGCGCTCGACACGATCCTGTCGCGGGTGTCTCAGGCGATACGCTTTCTGGGTGGATTCAGCATCGTGGCCGGTCTCATCGTGCTCGCCGGCGCTCTCGCAACCTCCCGGTATCAACGTCTCCGGGAAGGCGCCTTGCTCAAGACCTTGGGTGCCCGCCGCCGCCTAATCGTCAAGATTCTACTGGCCGAATACCTCGCCCTGGGCACTCTGGCCAGTGCAACCGGCCTCGCTCTGGCGTTGGGCGCCGGGTGGCTGCTGATCGACGGCGTGTTCGAGTTTGAGTTCGTGCCGTTGCTGACCCGGTTGTTTATGGCCTGGACGGTGGTCGTCGTGTTGACGGTGTGCATGGGGTTCTTGGGAAGTAGGGGTGTGCTTGGGCGCAGGCCGCTGGAGGTGCTACGAGACGCCGGGGGCTGATCCAGGGATGATGAGCGGGAGCATGTGCCGGAAAAGCAGAATTTGTTGTAGGTGAGGTCGGGACGACTCGCTATTTTGCATCGGGTCCCGAGGACTCATTGAGAATAAGCTCGTCGAGGTCGAGCTTCAGTTGGGGCTCGTGATGACACGTCTCGCAGCTGATGGCGTGGGGACGGCGGAGGCGAGTGGGGCGTTCGACGCTGAGTGGGGTGGCGCAGCGTGGGCAATTGCCCGACATGCTCTGTAGCGTATGTTGCTCCAGCCAGCGGCGGCGGGTAATCGTGGCGCCGATTCCGAGCGCGGCCACTGCCCAAGGGGCATGAGGAGGGATCAGAGCAACGAGAGGTGCTGCGATCAAGGTGAGAGCCGCGGCCAGCGTAGCTCGGCCGAGGCGCCATTTCTCGGAGCGTTCGATGACGGCGGCGGCGGCCTCTGTTGGTGCGTGCCCGAACAGCAAAAGGGTGCCCGTGGTGGTCCTTACCGGGGGATGCGATGTGAGCTTATTCAAGGCCAAGCTAGCGGGATCGAGGTCGGGTTCTCCTTGGCATAGAGAGTGTTACGACGGAATCTACCCGGATCCACAGCCGAACCGAAGTGGCTGGGGAAAGGCGGGCCATGTGTCAAACGACGACGTAAGCGATTGACTGACTCGAGAGAACCTGCGACCCCGCCGGAGGATACCGGAGCAGGCGTTGAGCGAGCGAGCCTGTCACGAGAACTCAGCGAGTTCCTGATCGAACTGTCGATTGGCGTTCATCGCTACGCGATGTATCCCGTTGGGCACCCCTCGCTCGAGTCCATGGCGGAACGGGTGCTCACGAGTCTCCAGCCGTTGTTCCAGAAATCTGACAAGCTGACCATTGGCGTCGCGCACGAGGAACTCCTCGTGGAGGGAGCCGCCACCGACGCTAGGCACCCGGTGCTGAGTGAGTTGGCCCGACGCCTACACGGCCATCAGTTCGCAGCGGTGATATTTGAAGAAATGCCACTCCCCTACGAGATAGAGGGTCTGCTGGCGACGTTGTCACAGGATTCGGAGCAGAGTGGCCGGCATTTGGGTCTGCTACCCCCGGACGAGATCCCGGACTGGGGTCACATCCACCTGTACGGAATCGGGTACGACCGCCTTCGCCTCAATGTCGAGGGTGAGGCGATGGCCACCAGCCGGGCACTCGAGCTTTGGCATGGCCTCGCGACGGCGGCACTTTCCGTGGAAGAAGACTTCGATCCGGACGATGCGCTCGATCCAGAGCGTGTGGCTCACACGATTCAACGGCAGAAAGATGCGTCGTACGACGAAGTCGTGGTCGAGTATCTCTTGCAGTTGGCATCAGAACTCAAAGACGATGACCCGGTCGAGAGCGCGGAGGTCCGGCAGCGGATATCGAGCGTGATCACGGAGTTGGATGACGACGCGTTGGCGCGACTCGTGAAGATGGGTGGCGACTCGAACAAGCGTGGCCAGTTCGTCATGGATGCGAGCAAGAGCTTCGCCGCTGATGCGGTGATGAGAGTGCTCTCGGCAGCCGCGTCCGCCTCGGAGCAAACCATTTCAACGTCGCTCACGCGTCTGCTCACGAAGCTTGCGACGCACGCCGAGGCAGGTGTTGGAACCCTGAGCCATAATGCCGACTCGGCACTGCGAGACAACGTCGAGGAGTTGATTGAGGACTGGCAACTCGGCGACCCGAACCCCGAGGGCTACACGCTCATCTTGGACCGCATGTCGGCTGCGGCACCGGTTTTCATGGCGGAGGACATCGGGGAAGAAGAGGAAGACAGCGTGTCCGGCGCGCTCAGGCTACTGGAAATGAGCGTGGAGGTGGACGCCTACGGGCCGTTGGTGGATCGTGCGGTGGGCGAACTCATGTCCGTCGGCAGGACAAGTCATGTCCTCCAGATGCTCGACGATGCCCTCGAGGATGGTGTGGTTGCGAAGGCCCTCCACGCACACGTGACCAACCCCAGCCAGATCCGACGGCTTCTTTCCCAAACGGATGTGGACGAAGAGGAGCTGCGGGCCCTGGCCGGCCGAATCGGCGTTCACGCGATTGAGCCTCTCCTCGAGGTTCTCTCCGAGTCCGATTCGCGGCACATCCGGAGGAAGGTCATCGGGGCCTTGGCCGAAATGGGACCCATCGTAGGGGAGCGGGCTGTGGCGAGACTCGAGGACGCCCGCTGGTTCGTGATCCGCAACTTGTTGGTACTCTTCCGGAAGCTCCAGGTGACGCCGGAGGGATTCGACGCGTACAAGTTTTCCACGCACAGCGACCGGCGAGTGCGCCGAGAGGCCTTCCCGCTCGCGGTGAAACAGCCGGCGCTCCGAGACCGAACGATCGCCGGCGCCCTGGCCGACGTGGACGAGCGCATGGTCTACATGGCGCTCCAACAGTTACGTAGCGGAGTTCCAGAGACGCTGGTGCCCACGATCGTCAAGCGCGTCATTCACGGCGATCGAAGCTCGGAGTTGCGGTCGGTGGGTGCCCGCACGTTGGGCCCGTCCGAGTCCCCGCTTGCGCTCGACGCCTTGGTTCAGATGACCACGGATGGGAAGACATTGTTTCGACGTCACCGCATCGCACGAGGCGAGCCCGAGGTGCTGGCGGCACTCTCGATGCTGGCCGAGTACTGGTCGGCCAATCCGGAGGCAAAGAAGGTGCTTGCCGAGGCGAAACGCTCGCGGAGCCACGAGATCCGCTCCGCGGCTTCGGGCCGCGAGGGCAAGTCGTGAAGGGTTCTCCAGCATCGTTCCTTACCGCGCTCGCCCAGGTGGTCTCCGCCATGAGTCTCTACAAGCCCGGGCACCCGGCACGAGAGCGGGCCGTGGACGCGGTGCACGACGAGCTGGCTCGTCTCAAGGAAGACCATCCCAATCCCGCCTTTACGTTCCTCGGCAGTGAGATCGTTTTCGACAATCGTCCGCTAACCGAGTTGCGGCGCTGGGATTGGGGCAGCCGCCTCTCGAACGCTGGAATCCAGCGCATCGAGATTCCCGGCGAGCCCGGGCGGGACGAGGTGGAGCGGTTCCTGGATGAGATTTATTCCCGCCTGATGGGAGAGCCGGTCGACACGTCCGAAGCCCGCCAAACTCAAGAGCGGGCCATCGTATTTGGCGCTGTGGAGGTGCCGGGTGGGGGAGGGGGGCGCGGCGGGCAGGAGATTCTCACGGCGACCATCGACTACACGATGGAAGAGGAGAAGCTGGGGGTCGACTATGTGCACGAAGAACTTAGAGACCACAGCAAGCTTCACCTCCTGGAAGCAGAAGCGGTGGTGCGGTCGCTCACCGTGGCGATGCACGGCGATCAGGCTTTCTTGATTCCACTCCTGCAAATCAAGCGGTTCGATCAATACACGACGACCCACGCGCTCAACGTCTCTGTACTCGCGATGGCGCTCGCCGAGTTCATCGGGCTGGCTCCCAAAGAGGTGAGGTCCTTTGGTATTTCAGGCCTGCTCCACGACCTGGGCAAGATCACGATTCCGGAGGAGATTCTAAACAAGCCTGGAAAGCTCACGGAGGCCGAACGCGAAGTGATGAACAGCCACACCGTCGAGGGCGCGCGCATCATTCTGAAGAGTGAAGAGAATCTGGACCTTCCCGCCGTTGTCGCCTACGAACACCACATCAAGTTGAACGGTGGCGGTTATCCGCGATTAAGGTATCCTCGCCGGTGTCATCAGGCCTCGGACCTGGTTCATGTCTGCGACGTCTACGACGCGTTGCGCACCCACCGTCCCTATCGAAGCGCATGGGAGCACGAGCGGGTCATCAGTTACGTAGCCGAGGGCCTAGGCGAGGAGTTCGAGCCCGAGCTGGGGCGCGCATTCGTCCAGATGATGGTGCAGTGGCACGACCGGATTGCCGTTCTGGAGTCCGAAAGGGACGTGCTGCCGCTCGGCACTCCGCAGAACGGAGGGACGGGAGTGACGGACGAGGAGGGAGGAGACGCTCCTGTCACGGGACCCGAGGATGCGGGGTCGAATCCCGCGCCTCACAACCCTACACCCGAGACCTCTGGCGAGGCTCCGCCCGAAGAGTCCACCTCCGGTGCCTAGCTTGGCCGGAGCCTAACCCACTCCCATCCCAAACGCCTCCAGTCGCTGGCCAGCGTCGATCAACGTATCCAGGCGTTTGCAGAACGCGAAGCGCACCAGGCGCTCCCCTCTCGATGGCTCACTGAAGAAGCTCGATCCCGGGACCGAAGCCACTCGTGCTTCCTTGGCCAATCGACGGGCGAACGTGACGTCGTCTTCGCGGCTCAACTCGGAGAAATCGGCGAGCACATAGTAGGCTCCTTGAGGCTTGGTGCACCCAAAACCGGCCGCCTTCAGCCCGGAGAAGATTGCCTCACGCCGCTCCCGGTAGGCCTCCACTCCCGCCTCATAGTAGTCTCGGCCCAGGTCTCTCATCGCGGTTGCGCACGCTTCCTGGAGCGGCGCGGGGGCGCCCACGGTCAGGAAGTCGTGCACTTTTCGGACCGCATTCGTGATGTCCGGTGGAGCGACGATCGTGCCGACCCTCCAGCCGGTAACACTGAACGTCTTCGAGAGCCCGCTCACGGTGATCGTGCGCTCGCGCATGCCTTCAAGAGTAGCGAGCGGGATATGCTCACCCTCGTAAAAGATATGCTCGTAGATCTCATCGGTGACGGCGAGCAGATCGTACTTACGACAAACCCCTGCCACCCCCTCCAACTCGGCCCTGGTGAACACGCGTCCGGTCGGGTTGTTGGGCGTATTGATGACGATCGCCTTGGTCCTCGAGCTTACCAGCGAGGCGAGGCGATCGGTATCCAGGAAGTAGCCTGGGGGCTCGAGCGGAAGAAATATTGGGACGGCTTGCGACAAGATCGAATCAGGACCGTAGTTCTCGTAGAACGGCTCCAGGATGATCACTTCATCGCCGGGGTCGACGATGGCCAGCATCGTAGCGGCCATCGCCTCCGTCGCTCCGCAGGTAACGGTAATCTCTCGGTCGCCGTCGACGGGCATAGCGTACCAAGACTCGTACTTGTCGACGAGGGCTTCCCGGAGGCTCGGGGATCCCCATGTGATCGCGTACTGGTTGATGTCGGCCATGATCGCCTCACAGGCCGCTTCCTTGAGGAGCAAGGGGGCTTCGAAGTCGGGAAAGCCCTGGGCCAGGTTGATCGCGTCGTACTGACGCGCCACACGGGTCATCTCGCGAATTACGGACTCGGTGAAGGAATGCGTTCGACGAGCCGTGCGGGTTCCTGCTCCCTCGGCCATGGGCGATGGTTCCTCTGTCTGGGTTGTTCGAGAGGGCCAAGGGTAGGGCGGGAGGGTCCGACCTGCAATGCGTCGATCCGGTCCCATGGGTGTCCGCGAGCAGGCATTGGCATGGTACCTCGCGGCCGATTAGGATAGACCCTTCGTGCACGCTCACTTTTGCCGCTCGAGTCGCCTTGCTTCATTCAGAGGCTTCAAAGACCATCGTTGCCGGGCTGTGGCTGGTATTTCCGTTCGCCCTGTCGGCACAGGTGTCGCCCTTGCAGATCGAGGTCAACGTCGGGGCCGGCGTTCCGGTGCAGGAGTTCGCCGGGCGCGAGGGCTTCGAAGGGGAGGCTGGGGGCGGGGCGACATTTGGTGTGCACTTCGCTCTGACCACGCGCAGCTACCTGACGTGGTACGCCGGATTCAGCCAGCACCGCTTCGGGTGTGACGAAACGGCGTGCGGGGAGGTTGGCGACATCGTCACCACGAGTTGGGATGTTGGGGCGCGCATCAATCTGCTGTCCGGACCCGTGGTTCCGTGGATCCGGGCCGGGGTGGTATCGCATCTGGCCGAACTCGATTCTACCGGCGTGCCGGGTGGGGGTTCGATTCCGGTGACCGTGCGCTTGGAAAGCGAGCGAGGTTGGGGATTCGAGGGTGGAGCGGGCCTGATGATCACCGTGGCCCCCAGACTCGCGATTAATCCGGGAGTGAGGTATTCGAGGGTCACGACCGGGTTCGACGGGATCGGCGAGCTTGCGATGCGATTTCTCTCGGTGGACTTGGGGTTCGTGCTGGGATTTTGAGGTCAGCCGGAGTCAGAACCCGAAAGGATCGCGAATCTCGGCCAACTGGTCAGATCGATCCAGACCGGGTCTCGCCCCCGATGGTCTTTAGGGAGGGCACCACCTTCTCGAACGCCTCGACAATGTCAGGGTCGAATTGCGAGCCCATGACTCCCAGGATCTCCTCGACCGCCTCGGACCAGTCCCAGGCTTCTCTGAACGCTCTCTTGCTGGTGAGGGCCTCGAGCGTGTCCGCCACCGCGACGATCCGAGCACCCAATGGAATGGCGGTTCCGGCGAGCCCATCCGGGTAGCCGCTGCCGTCCCAGCGCTCGTGGTGCCATTGTACGATCGCAAGGGCCGTCGGGTCATTCAGCACCGCAGCCAGAAGATCGTGCCCGGTCGTCGAATGCCCCCTGATCCGCTCCCACTCCGAGTCGGTCAAGGCGCCCGGCTTGTTCAAGATGTCACCCGGTACCGCGATCATGCCGATGTCGTGTACCTCGGCACCGAGGTGGAGGCTGTCGTGGTCGAGATGCTCTCCCGCCGAATCGAGAGCACGAGCCAACTCCACCGCATAGGCCGCGACGTACGTGGATCGACCGATCTTGAACGGGTCCTTCGCTTCGGCCCCCTCCACGAGGTAGCGCACGCCTTGGATCACCTTGTCTCGTCCAATCTCCGCTCGCCCCTTCTCGTCGCCCGAGAAATCCGGATCGCCCTCCGCCGTGGTCGACAGGCGGTCGCGGCGGGCGAGCGCGTCCACCAGGTGGGCGCGCAATTCGGGCATCGTAAACGGCTGGAAGAGGTGCCGGTCCGCACCTGCCCCGTGCGCTTCGGCACCGACCCGCGCATCGCTCGCGCCTGCAAGGGCGAGGACCTGAGTGGCCGGCCAACGTGATTTGATCGAACGGATCAGATCGGAGGCGGATCCGGTGGAGGCGTGGAAATCTATCACGGCGATATCGTATTCTTCCTCCAGTTGATGGGACGCCTCGTTCATGTCGGGCACCTCCGTCACCTCGAAGCCTTCACGGTTCAGGTAAGTCGCTACGAGAGCCCGCAGACGATCGTCGTCGCAAATGAGAAGTAGACGGCGCCCGCCGCCGAACTGCGTGATGTGGTGTGGCAGGAGCGTGATAGGGGAGCGGCTCTTGCCAAGATCCGCTGCGGTGCGCGGATACCCCTCGCTGTCCAAGGCCGCAGGCCGCCTCCCTGTCACGGTCCCCTCCTCGGGGCCCAGCGCTGTTTTTCCGAACAGGCGTACACAGTCACGGCCCTCTCGTTTGGCTCTGTAAAGGGCGTGGTCCGCACCGGCAAGCAGCTCATCGGGGATCTTCAGCCCGGGATGGTAACCTGCCACACCGGCGCTCACCGTCAGCGGACCCTCGCCCAACCCCGCCGCTCTCAAGCTGGCCCGCACGCGCTCGGCGAAGACCATCGCACCTTCGGCGGAGGATTCCGCGAGTACCGAGAGAAACTCCTCACCACCGAATCGACCCGATAGATTCATTTGCCGCGTCGTCTTTAGTAGAACGCGCCCAAAGACCTTCAGAGCCTCGTCACCGGCGGCGTGCCCGTAGTGGTCGTTGTATTCCTTGAAGTTGTCGAGATCGAAGAGAACCACGGCGAGCGGCCGGCCGCGCATGGCTGCGGCGAATTCGTTTTCGAGGACGATCTGAGCGCGTCGCCGGTTGGGCAGGTGCGTAAGGTTGTCCGTATAGGCGAGAGCCTGCGCAGCCTGCCTCTGTTGGTGAAGCAGCTCGGCGAGCCACCCGATACCGAGCGCACCAGCCACATAAACAACCACTACGCCAACCAGGGTGTCGGGGATAGCGAGTCGGAGCGTAAGGGCCACGACCTGGGTCACCGACAGGGTGGCCATCCCGAATGCGAGTGCGGTTGCCGCCCCCTTCCAACCCCGGTAATACGCCAGGAGGAACGCCGGAATCAGCGCCAGAAGCCAAAGCAGGGCGCCGTATTCGCCGAGTGTGTCGGGAATCGCCAACGCCCCGAGAACGGGAATGCTCAGAGCGCCCAGGGAAAGGAGTAGGGTGCGGACGGGTATGGGATCGACCGGAAGGTCGGTGAGGGCCTTCATCCGTGGAGGGTCATCTTTCCGTTGTCGTTGTCGTTTGGGGCCACAGATGCTTTCATCGAACCTCCCGTGCCGAGCGATACACAATGTGACGGATTGTGGCCGTTTACGCACCCATCGAGCGAAGGCTTGGTCGTCGGTTGCTCACCGCACCGCCGCCGTCCATGTTCCCGCGGACGAAATGAGCCGAACCCACGACCGTACCCGACCCGCCGAAATCGAACCCGCGAGGCCCCGACGAGATGAACGTACTGCGAAGTGTGTTGCTCTGGGGATCCGAGAACGAGTTCCTGGCTAGGAGGCTTCCCCGCTACGGGTTCGTCAAGCGGGCGGTCCAACGATTCATGCCGGGCGAGGACCTGGAAGACGCGTTGAGTGAGTCGTCGGCCCTGTCTATGCACGACAAGGGGACGCTGCTCACGCTTTTGGGCGAGAACGTCAACGAGGAATCGAAATCCATTGAGGTGGTCCAGTCCTATCTCGATGCGCTCGCCGCCGTGGGTGAGCGATCGCTCGACGTCGAAATCTCTGTGAAGTTGACCCAGTTGGGTCTCGACCTCGACGGGGGTGTGGCCGAAAGCAATCTGCGCGCGCTCGTCGAGTCGTCGGGAAAACTGGACCGCATGGTTTGGGTGGACATGGAAAGTAGCGCTTACGTCGACCGTACACTCGCTTTATACCGGGCCGTGCGGGCGGATCACGCCAACGTGGGGATTTGCCTCCAGTCGTATCTCCGAAGAACGCCCGAGGACCTCGAGACGATGCTACGGCTGGGTGCCGCGGTTCGACTGGTAAAAGGCGCATATGCGGAGCCACCCGAGATCGCGTTTCCCAAGAAGCATGACGTGGACGAGGCGTTCTTTGCGTTGGCCTGCAGGCTGATCGACGCCCAGCCCCCCGTACGAGGGGCGTTCGGGACTCACGACGGGGCGTTGGTGCGGAGAATCCAAGCGGTGGGAGAGGCACGGGGCGTCGACAGGGGCCGTTTGGAGTTCCAGATGCTCTACGGGATCGGGGTCCGCGACCAAGATCGGCTGGCCGCCGATGGTTATCGGGTCCAGGTGCTCATCAGCTACGGGTCGGCCTGGTTCCCGTGGTATATGCGGCGCTTGGCGGAGCGGCCGGCCAACGTCACGTTCGTACTGCGCAAGATGTTTTCGAGTTGATGACGGTCGCCCGCCCGGATCGGGACTCGGATCCGGCCCGTTGGAAGACCCTAGCGCTACTTTCCGTCGCCGTCCTCTTCGGCATGTCGATTTGGCTCACGGCGAGCGCGATTGCGCCCGAGCTTCAGCGGACCTGGGGCCTCACAAGGAGTCAGGTGGGTTGGCTCACCACCCTCGTACAGTTGGGCTTCGTCGCAGGAGCGGCGGTGGCGGCCATCCTGAACCTGGCGGACGTGGTACCCTCTCGCTGGTACTTCGCGGTATCCGGTGTGCTCGGTGGTCTCGCCAACGCGGCGATACTCATTGCGCCCGGCTACGGATCGGCACTCGTGTTCCGCTTCCTGACCGGGTTTTTCCTCGCAGGTGTATATCCACCGGCGATGAAAATGATCGCAACGTGGTTTCGCTCCGCGCGAGGTATGGCGATTGGAGCGATCGTGGGGGCGCTGACCGTGGGCAAGGCGACTCCCTATCTGCTCAAGCTCTTCGAAGAATCGGGCCTCGTTCCGGTCATCGTGGGTTCCTCGTCCGCCGCGGTGGTGGGGGCCGTGCTGATCTTGATCGCGTATCGTGACGGCCCATACCCGTTCCTCCGGCCGGCTTTCTCCTGGGGGCTGGTCATGAGAGTGATCAAGGACCGCCCGACCCGTCTCGCCACCGGAGGATACCTCGGGCATATGTGGGAGTTGTACGCCGCGTGGAGTACGATCGGAATCTTTTTTTTGCAATATTTCGGTGCGGAGGGGGGGCACTCTCCCGCCGCCGATTTGGCGGCCTTCGGCATGATCGCCATGGGCGGATTGGGGGCTGTGATGGCCGGAGTATGGGCGGACGCCCTGGGTCGTGAGCGTATCACGATCTGGATGATGGTGATCTCGGGAGGGTGCGCGCTGACTTTGGGCTGGCTGATGGATGCGAGCCCCTGGATCGTCGTCCCCATCGCGCTTGTCTGGGGCTTCACGATTGTCGCGGATTCCGCGCAATTCAGCGCCGTCATCACCGAAGTGGCGCCGACCGAGTCGGTGGGGACGGCCCTCATGTTGCAGACGTCGATCGGGTTCGCGCTGACCTCTGTGTCGATCCAGCTGACGATCTGGCTGGCGGAGGTCGCCGGGTGGCCGGTGGCTTATGGAGTGCTGGCGATCGGGCCTGCTCTGGGAATCGTTTCGATGGTGCAGCTACAAGCCCTCCGGAAGCATCCCTGACCCGGCGACCCCCGATTTCTGCGACTCGTTGGGAGTGCCCCACAGGACCGCCATCGCTTCCTCGTATGCGACGAGTTCAGGGGGTGCCTCAGAGGCCTTGGGCACGAAGACGTAGGCATTTCGATCGGGAAAAGCATTCAGGATCAAGGCGTTTTTCTCCGGGCCGAGGTCTCGCACGAATAGTATTCCACTGCCTTCCAGGCCCGGTAGGTCGCCTTGCCATAACAGTGGCGCAAGAGCCACGGCACCGAAGCGGTCGGACCTCAGTTCGCGAAGGCAGGAAGGCGTGAGTACCTCACCGGGCCGCACGCGCACTGTCGTGCCCGGCGCTGGAGATCGGCGCTCGATGTCGGAGGGGATTCCGGGCGCCTGTTGGAGATCGACCGGGGGGAGCTGAATGCCTGACTCTCCACGCCTCACCACGGCCTCCCGCGCCTCGGCAAACTGGTGCAATGAGCAGTTGGTGTTGCGCCGGAGTGCGGATATCACGCTGTCCTGACGCATACCGCCGGCGCCCTGTAGCGTGGCGCTGATGCGCTCGTTCCAGGACGAATGTGTGAAGATGATCGCAGGGCCGGGCTCTGGCGTCTGAGGTACGGTGATGCGAGACAGGGTTTCCTCGGTCCACGAATAAGTCGACCACCTGGTGGGGATTCCCAGAAGTGGACCGGCTGCCAGAGCGGCCACAAAGCTCCATGCTGCCACTTCGCGCAGTCGTACGCCGAGTGGCGTGTCGTTCGAGGCGCTCCTGCTCAACTCGACGGCCGCCAGCACCGCCAGGGCGATCCAAGCCGGGGTCGACTCGAAGAGCAGCCGGGTCGCGTGAAACCAGTAGATGGCGTTGCCGGCGACGGGGAGCAGTGCCCAGGCGAGTAGCATCGAGGCACCCTTGGGCAATTTCCGCGTGGCGAGCAGATAGAGGCCCACTAGAGCTGTCAACGGAATGGAGGTCTCGAGGAACTGTACCCCTATGGAGAGCGTGTCGGTCGAGGTGAAGCCCAGGGCCTCGGTCAGGCCGTACGGGTAGCCCCAGGGATCGCGGTGGAACCCGAGACCGTGATCGGAACCGAAGGCAGCGATGTATCCGAAT
>JBGMRK010000019.1:16287-19845 GCA_048061375.1 Longimicrobiales bacterium
AGCACCAGGGTCCCCAAGGCCCCGGCCGACAGGTGGCTCAACGCCCCGCCGCCCAGGAACACCAGGAACGGGCTCACAGCCACGAGGAGCGCGGCCAAGCGTGTCGTCGCCGGCCTGCCCGGAAGGAGCCGCGGTAGGGACAGGGCAACGAATCCGGCCATGGCGCCGAGTGATATCGCACCGACGAGCCATGGGGTACCCAGGCGGATGAGCAGGGCGAGGAATGAGAGGTGGGTGGGCGGGTACTGCGAGACCCACCCGCGATCGACCATGAGCGTGTTGGGGATCAGCCACGCCTCTGGCAGGGTTGGCAAGTCGCCGGCCAACGCTCCTGCGGCCATGTAACGGGCCTGGATCGTAGATGCGATCTCGTCGACGTTGGTGAATAGGCCCAGATACAAGTAACGCCAGGTCAAGAGCGCCAGTCCCGCAGCGAGCAAAGAGACCGCGACGGCGAACACGGGCAGCCTCGGCGCGCAAAGAAGATCACCCACCTTCTTCGACACCGCACGTACAGGCCCACCCTTGAACAAGAAGGACAGGAGCATACCAACGAGCACGGTGCTGAGAGTCCCCCACCAGGCGAGCTGTAGGGTCACTTCGGCGATTTCCACGCTCGCCACACGGAACGGCGCTTCAACGCTCGTGTCGAGCACGCGGAAAATCGGTAGAAACGCCAAGCCCAGAAGGAGGCCGCCCAACCCCCTTCTCACCAATGTTCGAATGTCGTGGTTGGAGTTCACGCCTTGTGGTCTCTCGTTCATCGCCAGAGTTCGCCGGCGACCAAATTTTCGTGCGCTTCGTGCCGACCCCCGAGGGTCACACTTTGACGCCGCGCGGGGTGACCGCCCACTCGACCAAGCTGAGCACAGCGTCCACGACGAGGGCGAGGAGGGCCGCCGGAACAGCCCCAGCGAGGATCATTCGCGTATCCGACAGCGCCAGTCCCGCCACGATCGGATCTCCCAGTCCCCCGGCACCGATGAATGCCGCCAGGGTGGCGGTCCCCACGGTGATCACCGCGGCGGTGCGTATCCCGGCCATGATCACCGGAGCTGCAAGCGGGAGTCGCACGTAGCGGAGGATCTGACCCTCGGTCATCCCGAGTGACCGCGCCGAGTTCACGGCCACCGGGTCGGCGTCACGGATGCCTGTATAAGTGTTCCGGACAATGGGGAATAGCGAATACAGAAAGAGCGCCACCACCGCTGGAAATACGCCGATCCCCAACAGCGGGATCATGAAGGCCAAGAGCGCGATGGAAGGAATGGTCTGAAGGAGACCCACAGCCCGAATGGCGCCCTCTGCGCCAACTCGTGCCCTCTCGAGGAGTAGGCCGAACGGGACGGCCACCAGAATGGCTCCGGTCAGGGAGGCCACCACGAGCCAGAGATGGCGAAGCGTGAGGTCGAGTGTCTCCCCACGTCTGGCCCAAAAATAGGACACGAACGAATCGGTGGGTGAAGTCTCCTGACGACGGATGACCCTCACTGCCGGTCCCTCGACGAGGCCTAGCTCGCGAAGGGCGTCCCGTGCCACGTCCGCCACCGCATCTCCCTCCACCTCGAGCCGTCGGTTTAGGCCCCGCATCGTCTCCACGTCGATGATGCCCGCCAGTTCCGTGAGGGCTCTCACCGCCTCGGGGCGGGTTTCCCAAAGCCTGCGGCTCACCAAGGGTGCTGCCTCGTAGGGCGGAAAGAAGCGCCGGTCGTCGGTCAGGACCACCAGGTCGTATCGATCGATCATGCCATCGGTCGAATATCCGTCGATGACGTCCACGTTCCCGCCGGCCAAGGCTTGGTACTTCACCGCCTGCAGAAGTGAGCGTACCTCCTTGGTGCGGAGTCCGTAGGCCTCCTGGAGGCCGGTCAAGCCATCTGCCCGGCCGATGAAATCGGGGGTGAAGCCGCCGATATAGCCGGGCGCTACCCGCGCCAGATCGGACAATGTGCGCAAGCCGTCTCGCTCGGCACTCTCACGCCTTACCGCGATCGCGTACGTATTCTCGAACCCCAGCGGCGGCATCCAGTGGATGCCCCAGCGCTCACGGAACACAGTGGCTACGCGCCGAAAGACCTCCTCGCGCGTCCCGCTCGGTTTCTCGCGCAGGATCGCCACGAGCCCCGTTCCGGTGTATTCGGGATAGACGTCGATGGCACCCGTGCGGAGTCCCTGGAACGCGATCTGTGTCGCTCCAAGACCCAGTCGCCGTACCACTGCCATCCCGCGGCTTTCCAGCAATTGCGCGAAGATCTCCGCCAGCAGGAAGGACTCACCGAAGGGCTTGGATGCGACGACGATAGCCGGCTGCCGAGCATCTAGGGTGGCGGTCCCGACCCGACTCGACATGCTGTCGGCCGGCACCACCTGGATGGCAAGGGAGAGGATGAGCGCACCAGTCATTCGTTGGCCTCTACACCGGCCCGTGCGAGCAACTCTTCGACGTATTTGGTCGCCGGGAGCCGGCACAACGTCTTCGGGTCTGCGACCTGGTCGATCCTACCGCTACGGAGCACCGCCACCCGGTCCGCGAAGCGCACGGCGGCTCTTAGGTCGTGGGTAACCATGAGCGCCGTGACGCCGATCTCGTGGAAGAGGGACCGCACGGACTCGAGCAGTTCCGAACGCGTGATCGCGTCCAGGGCGCCGAAGGGCTCGTCCAGAAGCACGATGTCCGGCCGAGCCGCGAGTGCCCTGGCCAGAGCGACACGTTGCCGCTCACCTCCGGAGAGTTCGCGAGGGTATCGATGGCCGAACTCGGGAGCCTGAAGGCCCACGAGGTCGAGGGCGTCGCGTGCCATACCGTTACGGTCGTCCATCCGCCGGAGCCAGGGAACCAAGGCGACGTTCCGCAGCACGGTCCAATGCGGCAGCAGGCCCCCGTCCTGTTGAACGTAGCCGATCGAACGGCGCAGCTTGACGGCACTGAACGACATGACGTCCTTGCCACCCACGCGCAGCAGGCCTTTGTCCGGACGGACCATGCGATTGAAGGCCTTGAGCAGTGTCGTCTTGCCGGCCCCGCTCTCTCCCACGAGAGCAACGCGCTCACCCCGGCCCACCGTGAGCGAGAGGGACTCCAGGACGGGCGCCGCCGAGAAGCTCTTGGTGACGTCGAGGGCCTCGAGGGCAAAATCCGAGCTTCCGGCCGCGTTCAACATGTATCTATGACAGGGAGTAGCGGTCGAGGCGCATCACCAACGTCTGAAGGCCTTCGGCGAACGTGGGGTGCACCATCTCCGCGTCCACAAGGGTCTGCGCGCTTGCCCCGGCCTGCATGATCATGGAAAAAACATGGATGAGCTCTCCAGCTTGGGCGCCCAAAATGACGGCGCCCAGGATTCTCTCCGTGTCGGGAGAAACCAGCACCTTCATCAGGCCGGCGGGCTGCTGCGTCTCGACGGCTCGAGCGACTCGACCGAACGGCATCGTCGCGACCTCATAGTCCACACCCGCCTCCGTGGCCTCACGTTCGGTGAGCCCTACACGGGCCAACTGAGGGTCGGTGAAGGCAGTCGAGGGTACGAGTCGGTCCCGCCGAGTGCGGCGCTCGTTTCC
>JBGMRK010000019.1:19945-22495 GCA_048061375.1 Longimicrobiales bacterium
GCGCCCGCCTGGCCGCTTCCGATGATGATTACGTCGGCCGTCATCATACGTCCTTCGATATCGAGGCGAGTGAGGGTGAGGTTACATGACCGATCCTGAACGGTTGGCGCGCGCACCGCAATAGTCGCGGCAGCCAACGTGGGGCGTCGCCCACTTCGATATTCAAGGGGCTGCATGGGCGAAGCGCCTCGGGTTACCTTTCGCCGTTCCGGGGGGGCATCACGAGCGCCCATTCAGCGGGGTGGACATGAATCTCAATATCGGGCGTAGCCTCGACGCTTCAGAAATCGCCGATCTCCTCGCCGAGGCGAGGGCCCGTACGCTCATGCTCATCAGCCGTATCTCCGAGGATGATCTTCGCCGCCAGCATGACTCGCTCATGAGCCCGATCATCTGGGATCTCGGCCACATCGCGCACTTCGAGGAGGTGTGGTTGGTCGATGCTTTGGTTGGAGGTGGGGGGGACTCGGCGGGTCTTCGCGGGATCTATAACCCGTTCGAGACGCCGAGGGCGGATCGTGGAGAATTGCCCCTTCCGACGCTGACTGAGTGTCTCGAGTTCATGGAGAGGGTTCGCCGAGCCGCACTGAGTCGACTCCGGTCTCTGGACCCGGCGTCGTCCGATCCGCTTCTCCGAGACAGCTTCGTGTTCCGGCTCGTGCTGCAACACGAATATCAGCATAACGAGACCATCCTTCAGACTCTGCAGCTCAAGCGTGGCGACCCGTACGCGGCCATGCGTGCGTTCCCAGTCCCGGTCAAACCACACGATCCAATGTCCAGCGATGGCTCGATGGTCACGTTCCCCGGAGGAGAGGTCACGATCGGCACGGACGATAGGAGCGCGGCGTATGACAATGAACGTCCCAAGCACAAGAGGGAGGTGGCTCCCTTCCGCATCGATGTCACGCCCGTTACCAACGCCGCCTACATGGAGTTCGTCGAGGCCGGTTGTTACCGGGATGAGGGCCTGTGGGATGAAGCAGGACGAATCTGGCTCAACGATTCCGGAGCCGAGGCTCCAAAGTATTGGGAGCGGGTGGACGGCGTGTGGAGCGCGAGGGTGATGGACCGGTCGGGACCGGTCGATCCAACTCAGCCGGTCTGCCACGTGTGTTATCACGAGGCTGCAGCGTTTACACGTTTTGCTGGAAAGCGGTTACCGACGGAGATCGAGTGGGAGGCGGCGGCTTCCTGGGATCCAGCGGCCGGTGTAGCCCGGGCCTATCCCTGGGGTGACGAGCCGGTCACACCATTCGTGGCCAACGTGGACGCGCTCGCGTTCCAGGCGGCGCCGGTGTGGAGCTACACGGACAACGTTTCGCCCATCGGCTGCTACGGCATGATCGGAGACGCGTGGGAGTGGACGGCTTCGGATTTCGAGGGTTATCCGGGTTACGAGACGTTTCCGTACAAGGAGTATTCGGAGGTCTTCTTTGGAGATCAATACAAGGTCTTGCGAGGAGGGTCGTGGGCTTCACGGAGCGGGGCGATAAGGACCACGTTCCGGAACTGGGACCACCCCATCAGGCGGCAGATTTTCAGCGGATTCAGGTGTGCGGCCGATGACTGACGGCTCCCGTCAACCGATGTTGGAGGATGTGCGGTGGGGGTTGGCCCAGCCCCAGAAACAGATTTCATCCAAGTATTTCTACGATACTAGCGGCTCTGTGCTGTTCGAGGAGATTACTCGGTTGCCGGAATACTATCCGACGCGCACCGAGCGAGAGCTCCTCGTGGACCACGTGGTAGGTTGGCTCGAATCAATCGAACCCGCGACCCTGGTTGAGCTCGGCGCCGGAAGCGCCCGGAAAACCCGCATTCTGCTCAATGCCATGCACGCCGCGGACTCGCAGGCCTGTTACGTGCCGGTAGACGTTGCCGGAGAGTTCGTCCATGCCACCGCCGGCGAGCTTCGCGCCGAGTACCCGTTCTTGGAGGTGCAGGCGGTCGTGCAGGACATCGCCGACCCCCTGCAGTTCGCCGACGACCTCCGGAGACCCGTTTTGTTCGCACTCATTGGGAGCACGATCGGAAATTTCGAGCGAGATGAAGCGGTGCGCATGCTCTCCAACGTGAGTCGGGCGATGTCGCGGGAGGACCGCTTCTTGCTGGGAGCGGACCTCCAGCCCGGGCCGGGGAAGTCGAAAGAACGTCTGACTGCCGCCTACAATGACTCGGCGGGCGTCACGGCGGACTTCAATCTGAACATCCTCACCGTCATCAATCGAGGTATTGGCACGGACTTCAACCCGGACTTCTTTTCGCATCGAGCCTTCTATGACGTTGACGAGGGCCGGATTGAAATGCACCTCGTTTCCTGCTCGGACCAGGAGGTGCACGTTCCGGGTGGGGATGCGGTTCGTATCCGCAAGGGTGAAACGATCCGTACGGAGATCAGTTGCAAGTACGATCGGCGGACCATAGAGGCGTTGTTCGAGGCGGGGGGTATGTCGGTGGATCGGTGGTTTCAGGACCCAGAGGGCCTCTATGCGTTGGCAGTGGGTAGGGTCGAGGTCTGATCCCTATCTCCGCGTATCTCTAGAACAT
>JBGMRK010000020.1:0-2608 GCA_048061375.1 Longimicrobiales bacterium
GAGTAAGCCATGTCGGTCCGTTCTCGATGCTGAACTAAACCGTATGATGGCCGCCCATGCCTGAGGAGGCCGTGAACTCCGCATGAACTTGTCTTCATGCTGTGGAAGGCTGGTCGGGCTGTCCGAACCGGAACCGGTTGGAGACCCGGGCTTAGAGGCTCTTAGGTGTCAATTCGTGTCGGTGAGTCGCCAGAGTACCCAGGAGGCCACGCTGCGCAGCGGCCGCCAGAGCTCGGCACGGGCGAGGAGTTGGTCGGGCTCCGGGCGCTCGACCAGGCCGTCGAGCCTGCGCAGGCCCTCCTGGACGCCGAGATCGTTGATCGGCATCACGTCCAGGCGGCCGAGCTTGAAGATCAGGAACATCTGGGCGGTCCACTCGCCCACGCCCCAGACGGTAGTCAGGCGACGCACGATCTCATCGTCGGAGAGCCTGCCTAGGCCGCCCAGCCTCAGTGTGCCCGACTCGATCCTTGTGGACAAGTCGCGGATGGCCTTGGTCTTGGCTCGTGATAACCCGGCGCCTCGAAGCGACTCTTCCGGAAGGTCCAGGAGTTGCTTGGCCGTCGGGAAGCCCTTGTCCGGCGTGAGGTCGCGCACGCGGCCGTAGATCGTACGGGCGGCGGCAGTGGCCAACTGCTGGTACACGATCGATCGAGCGATCGTGTGGAAGTGCGAGCCCTTGAGATTGGGCGGGGGCATGGAGGGAAAGGGGGGCACGCGCTTCATGGCCGCACCCAACACCGGGTCGCGTTTGGCGATAGCTCGGAGTTGGGCTGGGGTGGGCTTCACGGAGTGGGCCCCGTGAGTGCGCCGTCGGCCGGAGGTGCCAGCGGTTCTCGCTGTGCGGTCCGTACCTCGCCAGAGAGGGTCCGCTTGAGAATGACGGGCCCCACCAGGATGTTCGCGATGACCACCGCGGTTCCGAGGGCCACGACGCCTTGCCCCACGCTCGGCAGGGCCTCCTCGATGAGCAGCAACAGGCCCAGCGTCACCCCACCCTGGGAGATGAGCCCGCCGCCCGTGCGTTGCTGGATGACCTGACTCGCTCCGGCGAGGCGCGTGGCGACCCGGGCCCCTCCGATCGTGAGGAGCGCCCGCACGCCGAAGAAGAGCGCGGCGACCAGCCAGAAGTCGGCGGCGGCGCCGAGATCCAGACTCGCGCCCGCGATCGCGAAGAAGAACGCGAAGACGATCACAGACACTGAAGCGATGCCCCGGATCATTCGGTCACCGGCGGGGCTGAGGTTCTCGATCAGAAAACCGGCGGAGGCTGCGAGGATGAGTAACTCGACATGCAACGCCTCGGCGATCACCACGAGGATGTACGTGAACAGGAAGGTGGCCAGCGGGGAGCGCTGCTCCTCGGAGGCCTGGAGGTAGAGGGAGAACAGCCAGCCCAGCAGCGCCCCGGCCACCACGGCGCCACCCACCTCGCGGCCGACTTCGAGGAAGGGGTTTTGGCCGCCTGCGCTGGCCGGGTCGATCAACGGGCTCACAACGGCCAAGACGATCGTGAAGAGCACGATCACGATGATGTCCTTTGCGATCGTCACGCCGAGGATGACGTCCGTGAGGGGTCCCCTAGCCCCTACGTCCTCGATTACCGCGACCGTGAGATCGGGGGACGAGTTCGCGGCCCACACGCCGAGCAGTAGAGCCAGACCGCCTGCTCCGGCGAGTCCCAGCCCGCCCATGAACGGAAGCAGAGGCCGGGCCGCCAGAATGAATCCGGTCACACCGGCGGCGACCATCACCGTTACGATGAGCGTCGTGCTGATAATGGCCGCTCTGGCCCCGCCGAGCCGGCGCACCTGGAGTTCGCCTCCCGCAAGGAGTCCGATCAGCGCCAGGGCGAATCTGTCGATCAGGCGGAGGTCGGCGATCACCTCGGGGCTCATGAGCCCGAAGACCGAGGGTCCGAGCACGAAGCCGATCAGCAGGAAGCCTGTGAGGCGCGGCAGACCCATGCCGAGCGCCCATCGTCCGGCCACGGTCGCTGTGAGAAGCGTCAGGCCGACGTACATCGTGAGCCGGCCCATGCCGGTGCCGCCTCCGGAGCTCGTGATCACGTAGGTCGCCAGCAGTAGCACACCCAGTGTGACGGCGTGATCCAGATTGGGGAAGGCTCTCGCTGACTTCTTGATGGTGCTCATCCGTCAGGCGGTGGGTACGGCTCCGTGGGATCGCGCGAATCTACCTCTGGGCCCGTGTCGCGGGTAGGCCGCACCCGGCGCCAGCGCCGCACCAGGTGAGCGGTTGCCCGCGCGAACAGCGAGGCCTATATGGAAAGGACCTTCAGGGAGGACCTCATGATGCTCACGATCCGCGCTCGACTCTGGGCTTTCGCGTCCCTCGTGCTGTTGGGGACGGTTGCGCCCACGAGCGAGAACCGGGGCTACGGCGGTCTGTTTTGGCTGAACCGGGGTGGGAGGTACGACCGCGTTCCCGAGGATGCCTATTGGGCTGCCGGCTTCATGGGACAGACCACCATGATCATTCCCTCGCGGGACATGGTGGTCGTGCGCCTCGGCCCGAGCCCTGCCCGCTTTGATCACTACTTGAACGAATTCGTGGGAAGGATTCTCGAGGCAGTCGCGGACTCGAGCCC
>JBGMRK010000020.1:2708-14965 GCA_048061375.1 Longimicrobiales bacterium
CTAGAAACCACACGCGGGGAAGGGCACTCGCCCTCCCCCGCGCGGGTCGGCTCACCGTCCGAGCGATCGCTACCTGTCGCGCCGCCGTTGGAAGGGGCGATTTCCGCTTCGGGTTGCAAGGTCCACCTCGAAGCTCTCACCGTTGACGGTCATCGTCACGAACTGTGTGCCGTTGAACGTGACGATCGCGGTCCGCTCCACGGTTCGTTCTCCATCTGGGCCGTTCACAACCTCTACGGTCATTTGCCGTGTGATCGTCCCGGACAGCGGCCAGGGGTTGTCCTCCTTCGGCACGCCGTGCACGAGGTCTTGGATCGTGCTCGTGCCCGAGATCTCATAGGAGCGGGTGCCTCCGTCGTCCAGGTGGCGGCTCCGTTTCACCTCTTCGGTCCCCGATCCGTTGGCCGTGCGGCTGGTCTCCTCACCCTCGAGGCCAGTGATGGTGATCTCGCGGGAGCGGGAGATGCTCGCGCTCCAGGTCTCGCGGCTGAACTCGCCCGACATCTCGGAAACGATCTGGATGGACGCGGTGGTCAGCTCGTCGAAGGCTTCCTGGGGGTTCCCCGCTCCGTCGAAGAACGCCACACTTCGCGAGTGGGTGAAGCTAGGGGCCAGGCTCGCGCCGGAGCCGAGGGGGAACAACTGGGTGATCGTGTTCAGGTCGTCCAGAAGCCCGTCGGCGGCCACCATGGCGACGTCGAAGTCGAGCTGATCGGTGATCACCTCCGGCTCGGTTCCGTCGCTACAGGCCGCCAGGGCCAGAGTCACCGTGGACACCCACGCTACCGTTGTGAAGCGCTTCATTTCGATTTCTCCGTGAATTCCGCCGTAGCGGATGTATACCCCTTCCGCTGAGAAAGACGGTCCGATGGGGCGGAGCGTTAAATCTTTCGCCGGGTCCGGAAGCCAGGTTGGGCATGCATGGCCCGGCGGGACCCGCAAGCGAGCGGACAGAGTCCGCCGAGTCACAGGAGCCGGACGATGTCGCCGGTGGCGAACAACGGTCCTGGATCTTCCAACCCGAGCTTCGCATAGAGAGTGGGGGGCACGCCGATGTCGGCGAGGTAGAGCTCACCCACGATCTCGCGGACCCGCTCGCTCAGCAATCCGTGCTTCGGGAGGGCCAGCGTAAGGGTTGCCGACGCACGCATCGTGGGCTCGTGGACCGCGCCGCTTGAAGCGACGAGCCCTGACGGAACGTCCAGCGACAGCACGGCGGCGTCCGACTCGTTGGCGGCCTCGATCAGTTCGGCTGCCGCACCGTGGGGCGCCCCCACCAGGCTGTATCCGATCAGGCCGTCGATGATGAGGTCGGTCTCCCCAACCGATTCGCCAGAGCCGGCCTTCGCCGCTTCGGCGACGGTGATTTCGAGATGCCGCAGAATTGTGAGCTGGTGCGCCGAGACCGGTTGGAGACGCTCCTCATCGGTAGAGAGTCGGACGTCCACTTCAGCCCCCCAGTCGGCGAGCCGTCGGGCCGCCACCATCGCGCCGCCGCCGTTTCCTCCTGAGCCGGCCAGGACCGTGACGCGGCGGCCTCGTGGGTCCCCCGCGAGAAAGCGTGAGCCGGCCACGAGGGCGAGACAGCGGCCCGCGTTCTCCATCATCTGGACCAACTCGATCCCGTAGTCCTCGACCATGGCCCGGTCCACCGCGGCCATGTCCTCGGTGGAGAGGTCGGGGGGCATTCGGATGAACGGAAATTCGGTCATAGCGCCGTGAACGAGTCGGGGCATGCTACTGGTGATCCTCGCGCTGCGCACCGAATATAGGCCTTTGACTCATCAAACGCGGCGGCACATGCCCGAGCTCCCGGAGATCGTCACCTATATCGAGGCCCTCGAGCGTTTCGTGCTCGGTCAAACGCTGGAGGCCGTGCGTATCCGGTCGCCGTCGTTGTTGCGCACGTACTCCCCAAAGGCCTCCGCCATCGAGGGGCAGAGGGTGCTGGGGCTGCGGCGCATCGGCAAGAGGGTCGTGTTCGAGTTGGAAGACGACCTCTTCGTGGTCATTCATCTCATGATCTCGGGGCGTTTCAAGTGGACGCGGCGTGGGGCCGCTATCCCGAGAAAGAGAGCGCACGCGGCGTTCGATTTTCCGGAGGGAACGTTACTACTCACCGAGGCGGCCACTCACAAGCGCGCCTCCATGCATGTCGTAAGAGGCGAGGAATCCCTTCGTGATCTTGACCCCGGCGGCGTCGAACCCCTGGAGGTGGATGCGCGGGGATTCCGGGAGGCCGTGCTGAAGGAGAACCGGACGCTCAAGCGTGTCCTCACCGACCCCACGATCTTCAGCGGGATCGGGAACGCGCACTCGGACGAGATCCTTCTCCGGGCGGGGCTCTCGCCCGTGAAGCGTAGCCGGCGACTGTCCGACGGCGAGATCGAGCGGCTCCGTGAATCGACTGTGCGCTCGCTCGGCGAGTGGGTCGAGCGGCTACGTGCCGAGGCGGGAGACGGTTTTCCCACCAAGATCACCGCCTTCCATCCCGACATGGGCGCTCACGGAAAGTTCGGGAAGCCTTGTCCCCGGTGTGGCTCTCCCATTCAACGCATCGTCTACGCAAGCCGCGAGACGAACTACTGCGCCACGTGCCAGACCGGCGGGAGGCTCCTCAAGGACCGGGCCCTCTCGAAGCTCCTTGGTGAGGATTGGCCGAAGACTCTCGAGGAACTCGAGGAACGGCGGGCGGTCCGGGAGTGATCCTGCCGGTCAGTCGGACTCCGACTCCTCGGCTTCCCGAGCCCTGGCGTCCGGCTGGCGCTTGCTTTGGCGCGCCTTCCGTCTCTGGCGGCTAGGTCCTCTGGCCTTCTCACGCACGGCCTCCATATCGCCGACCGCCTTCTCGAGGATCTCGTGCATGTGGGACAGGACTTCCTTGTCCGCTCCCCACCTGAAGGCCTCGTCGAAGGTCATCTGCGCCAGGCGTGAGAAGGTCTTGGAGAGTCCCCTCATCTCGTCGCCGAAGAATCGATCCGTGAGGTCGTCGACGCGGGCGAACACGTCCTCCACCACGTCCGCGTTCTCGTCGAGGTATTCACGGCCCGCATCGGTCACGCTGTAGACCTTTTTTCCGTCTTGCTCCTCTGACTCGAGGTACCCCTCGTCCTCCAGCATTAGAAGGGTGGGGTAGACCGACCCGGGGCTCGGGTTGTAATAGCCACCCGACTCCTTCTCGAGGGCCTTCATGACTTCGTAGCCGTGCATCGGATGATCGGACAGCAACCTCAGAATGACGAACTTCAGGTCACCGCGCTCGAAGATCCGCCACTTGAAGCGCCGGCGCTTACGCTGGTGTCTTCGTCGTGGACCCATGCCGAACAGGGTTTCGAGATCGAACTCGAAGTCGTTATAGCATCTTCGCATGGTGAAACTCCCAAGTTACGATACATTGAACTGTAATATCGAAATCTACGACGAAAAGATATAACAACCGATATATCGGCACAACCGGTCGTGACGGATGGAAAAAGCCCGCGGGGTTGGTGTATGGGAGGATGGCGTCCTATGCTTCCACACGTGGTTTCGAGCGACCCCATGGGCGCCCCCAAGCGTGCGGCTGGATCGATGGTGCGCTCCACCGGCGTCCAGAATCAGGTGAGGAGTGGAGAATTGAAGGGTCTTAGCTTCGTCGGAACAGGGCTCGCCCTGGCCCTCACAATGGGTGTGGCTGGGCTACAAGCCCAGGAGAAGCCGGAGTGGGTCACGGACACCAATATCGCGGCCGGTGCAGGGGTCTTCGCGGGCCCGGGCATCTGCGTGGCGTGCCACGGCGCCGACGCCAAGGGTACGATCGGGCCTGATCTCACGGACGACGAGTGGTTGAACGGAGACGGATCGCCCGCATCGATTCTGGAGCTCATCCTCAAGGGTGTGTCCGCCAGCGAGACGAATAGTGAAATCGGGGCGATCATGCCACCCAAGGGTGGAGCCGCCATTACGGACGAGCAGGCCAAACAGGTCGCGGCCTACACCTGGAGCTTGAGTCACCCGAACGGGTGATCGGGGCCGCCCGGTGCATGAGACCAAGGCGACGGGCGGCGCTCACGACATTGGCGGCGAGGTGTCTGCAGAGAACTTGAAAATACAAAGTACTTGCAGAAAATATTACCGGCGCCTTAAGTTATAGCCATGACTGTCGTTCGACCAATCAGAGAATCTCCCGAGCCTGTGGAGCTCCATGCTCAAGCCATGGAGAACCTCCAGTATATCCGGGAAACCATGGAGCGTGCTGCGCACTTCACGGCCCTGTCGGGGCTAGGAAGCATCCTTCTGGGAATCACCGGACTCGTTACGTCGCTGCTCGCACCGCGCGCGCCGACTGCTACGGGCTGGTTGCTGACCTGGGTTGGCGCCGCTGCCATCTCGCTGCCCCTCGCCGGTTGGGCCGTTGTGGACAAGGCGAGACGGTCCCGCGTGCCCCTCACCAGCGGCCCGGGCCGGAAGTTCGTCCTCGGCTTCGTGCCGGCGATGGTTGCCGCCGGTCTACTCACCGCGGTGCTCGTCGGGGAAGGGCTCACCCAGCTTCTTCCGGGCGTGTGGTTGACTCTTTACGGCGTCGGCGTGCTTACAGCCGGCACGTTCTCCGCCCGTGTGGTTCCCGTGATGGGATTGACATTCATGGTGATGGGTGGTGCCGCTCTGTTTGCACCGCCGGCTTATGGGGACCTGTTCATGGGGGCTGGATTCGGTGGTCTCCATTTGATCTTCGGCGTGATCATCCTCAGGAGGTATGGTGGCTGAGCCCAGGGTCCGCGCGGGAGAGTACGGGGCTCTTGCGAGCCTTCCGGGAGCAGGTGAAGCTGTCGCCCTCGGGTTGGACCAGGTTATCCACGCCCGTGTTCGCCTGGGCATCGTGAGTGCTCTGGCGGCGAACCAATGCCTGGCGTTCAACGAACTCAAGGGGCTGCTCCAAACCTCGGACGGAAACCTCAGCGCTCATGCCCGAAAGCTCGAGGATGCCGGTTACATCGCATGCCGGAAGTCGTTTGTCGACCGTACGCCGAGAACAGAATACTCGCTGACCGTTCGAGGCCGGACCGCGCTCGACGGCTATTTGGCCCACATGGAGGCATTGATTCAGGCCGCACGCTAGGGCTGCCCATCTCTTCTCAGGACACGACGATCACATGAGTCAAAACACGCTCCGATTTCCTGTGCCAAGCGGCATCCATGTCGGAATCATCATGGACGGAAACGGCCGGTGGGCGAACGAGCGCCATCGGCCTCGCGCTGCGGGCCACCGCCACGGTGCGCGGGCGGTCCGCGGCGTCGTGGAGGCCGCGCCGGATTTCGGCATCGGGACGCTGACTCTGTTTGCGTTCTCCTCGGACAACTGGCGACGCCCCGGGCCGGAGGTGCGCATGCTTTTCAGACTGTTCCGGGCCTACCTGCGCGCGGAGACCGAGAAATGCGTTCGAGAGGGCGTTCGGCTTCGCGTGATCGGGCGACGCGACCGGCTGCCCGCCGATCTTCTCAGAGCCATCGACGAGGCGGAGGAGACCACACGAGCCGGAAGAAGGCTCTTCTTGCGCGTCGCACTCGATTACTCGGCGCGCGCCTCCATCCTCGAGGCGGCCTCGCGTTCTAACGCCGGGTTTAGGGACGAGGAGGATTTTGCGGCGGTCCTAGGGGATGTGATTCACGACGCGGGGCCGGCTCCGGATCTCGATCTCCTGATCCGCACCGGTGGCGAGCAGCGCCTCAGCGACTTCCTTCTTTGGGAGGCTGCCTACGCGGAGTTGTACTTCAGTCCCCGGCACTGGCCCGACTTCGGACCCGACGGACTTGCCGAGGCCGTCGACGAATTCCATCGTCGCGAGCGCCGATTCGGCTGCGTAACCGCCGAAAAGGACCCGGCGGCCGAGACGCTTCGCCGCGAGGCGACCGGATAGCGCCTTAGCCCCGGGTGAGCCGCACCGCGACGTAAATCAGGATCAAGGCGAGCACCACGTTGAGTCGCCCCATGTGGGACGCCACTCGTCTCAGGCCGTCATAGCTTTCTCGGCCATCGGTCTCACGGGCGCGGCTGGATCTCGGTCCCACCACAAAGTCGTGAATCGCAGCCATCCCGACCATCACGAACACCAGCAACAGCTTCCAGGCGAGCAGAGCTCCCTGTGTCGTACCCCAATAGGCGGGGTTGCCAAGCACGCGCCAGTTGAGCAGCCCTCGGAAGTACATGTTCGTAAGTCCGGTCACCAACAGTGCGGCGATCGCGATCCACGCCGTCCAACGGAATTGCACGCCCAGATCCGAAAAGAGCTTGGCCCGTAGCTCCGGGTCGACCTTTCGCAGGACGGGCGCTCCTACGGCGGCTAGGAACAGCATGCCGCCGAGCCAAAAGACCGCAGCGATGACGTGGACAGTGACACTCAGGCTGTACAAGGACATGTCGTTCCAAGGGCTGAGGGACGCCTCTTGGGGAGTAGAATAAGGGGAGCGGCACCGTTCTCGCCATTGGTCGGCCGGACGCCCACCCGGCGTAGTGGCCGCGTCATCCGGGGTCGGTCGGAGGCGCCGTGTGGCGTTGCGACGCCAGCAGATCGAGGATTGTCGTCTCCGAGAGAAAAGTGAGCACCTGGCTCTTCACCACGGCCCACCGGTCGTGCGCCGCGCACGGATGATCTTCTTCGCACGGCTTATTGCCCATCAAACAGGCGTGCTCACTCTCGCGACCATCGAACTGACGGATGATATCCAGAAGCCGTATGGAGGATGGCTGCCGCAACATGGTGAAACCACCCCCGGGACCGCGCATCGATGATAGAAAACCTGCTCGTGCGAGCGTGTGCAGGATCTTGGAGAGATAGTTTCGCGGCACCTCCAACTCCCGGGCGATATCGTCTACTTTGGTCGGAGTACCGTCGCCGACGTCAGCGAGGTGCACCATCGCACGCACAGCGTAGCTGGATGTCTGGGAAAGGATCACGGGTCAGTGCGGTCTCCTCAGCGGGCCCCACCAGGGAATCAGACCCCTGGCGGGCGGCTTATCAGAATGGGCGTGTGGGCGCCGCGTAACACTTTGTCAGTGACGCTTCCGAGCAACATGCGAGCGATACCGGCGCGGCCGTGGGTGGCCATCGCGATGAGATCGACGTCCAGCTCCTCGGCGGCTCGCATGATGCCGGCGGCGGGGCTGCTGTCCACAACGACTTTGCCCTCGGCCCGGAAGCCTCTGGCGACCAACTCTTCGGCCTGAGCCTCTATGTTCGAGCGGGCCCTGTCTCGGCCTTCGGCGAGCATCTCGCCGTTCAGCTGAACCGTGTCCGGTAGGTATGCGGCGGCGAACTCCTCCCCGAAACGGTACACACGTAGCAGTGTGTATCGGCAATCACACGCCTTTCCCAGATCCAGCGCAGAATCCAGGACCACTCGGCTCTCTTCCGAGCCGTCGAGCGGGATGAGCACGTGATCGAAACAGACGACCTCCGCCAAGTCCGGCGGCCTTCCCTCTGCGGGCCGCACGATGAGCACGGGGGTCGTGGCATGCCGCACGAATGTGTCGGCCACGCTACCGAGCCAGGCTCGGGTCATTGGCCCCCGACCGTGGCTGGCCATCACGACCAGATCAGCCGACCGCTCCTGAGCGTGGAGTTGAAGCGCATCGGCGACCGAGCCTCCCAGGGTCGCTGATGCCAGGTGAGCGCCCGTGGACTGCTCGACCCGGCTCACCACGTCCTTGAGGTACGATTCCGTCCACTGGCGGGAGGCTTCGTCCCACAGGTGGTGTTCCAGGGCGGGAATTGGCTCATGCACCGTCACTGCCTCGATCTCCGCGTCCCAGGCCTTTGCCATGGTGAGCGCGACCGGGAGGGCCGTTTCAGCGAAGCCGGAACCGTCCAGGGGCACCAAGATGAGCCGTGACATGTCGCTATTGTCCTCCTGTTGCGCCCACGGGCCGCCGCAAGGTCCGTCGCTCGCGAAGTTAGTGCGCCGTAGAGAACCGCTCCGGGGCGAACATCTCGGCTCCCTCGATGGCCGGCTCACCCGAGATTAGCGTGGCGATGATCTTGCCGCACCCGAATGCGAACGGCAGGCCGCCACCGCTGAAGCCGGAGATGATATACTCACCAGGATGTCCCGGGAGCTCTCCGACCATGGGTAGATAATCGGCGGTCCAGCCGAAGACTCCGCTCCAACGATCCTTGAGTTCGAGCGGCCGCATATTGGGGAAGCTGGCCTCGAACCAGTGGCGGAGGTCACGTTGCAGATGCTCGTCGATGCCCCCGTCGGACTGGCGGTACGCACGATCCCAGGCGTCGTGTCGCCATCCTCCGGCCACGATCTGCCCGTTGGCAGCCTGCCTCCAAGCGTTCAGCTTCCAATGGGTCGAGTAGCAACCCGAGAAGGTCGGATCGAGGCTTCGACTCGCGAACCCCTGACCTCGGATGGGCACGATCTCCCTGCGGACGAAGTTGGAGAAACGGGCGGATTCCACATGGGTTGCGTACACCACGGACGAGCAGAAAACGGAATGAGGACCGGCCTCACAGCGGAACCCGCCTTGGACCCTGTGGGCTTCCAGGACGTCGAGGTCTTCTCCGATCATCGCACCCTCGGCCGCCGCCGCTTTTCCTACGGCGACGGCGGTCGGTCCGGGATTGAGTCCGCCACCCCCTTCGATACGGAATCCGCCGGCGAACCCCTGGCCACCGATCGTCGATCGAATGTCATCGGGTGTGATCCACTGAACACGTATGCCGGCTGCCTCGAGTGCTTCGAACGACCGGCGTACCTCGTGGATGGTGTGGGGTTCGGCGAGTACGTGGCCTCCCGAAAGGTCCAGGCCGGATCGGTCGGCCTCTCCGCGGGACTCCATGAGCGCTCCAAGCGTCTTGATCGAGCGGCTCGCGAAGTGCCACAACGTGCATGCGAACCCTTGGCCCAAGAAGTGTACGGTCTCGTGGAACGGCTGCCGAACGGGTGGCGACAGTACGCCCACCGCCGCCGAGGTTGCTCCGCTTCCCACTCGACCGCGCTCGAGCAACACCACATCCATTCCGGTCCTCGCGAGATGGTAGGCTGCCGAGGTGCCCGCGATCCCCCCGCCCACCACCACGACGTCCGTCCGGTCTGGGATCTCACGGATCTCGACCGCATCCGATGCCACCCGGCTGCTCACAACGGGACCTTCTCTCGCTTCTCCTTTACCGCAAGAGGGCTACTTACGCTCGGCGAAGGGCTCGCCTCCTTGAGCGGAATCTCGATCCCGATGCGGGTGCCTTGGTCGGCTGCGCTTTCCACGATGACTCTGCCTCCGACGATGGCCGCGCGTTCCAGAATCCTGGCCAGCGCTTCTCCTATCGGAGTGTCCTCGAGGTCGGCTGTCGGGTCGAAGCCCGTACCGTCGTCTACTACCTCCGCAAACAATACGTCGGCCTCCCGGCGGAGGACGACGCGGATATGGTCGGCCCGGGAGTGACGGATGGCCGCGATGAGAGATTCCTGGATAATGCGAAATGCCGCCAGACGGGCGTGAGGAGGTAGGCTGGCGCTTACCTTTTCGCCAAGGAGTTCGATTCTTACGCCGGAGACCTCGCTCACCGACCGGGCGTAGGCTTCGAGTGCAGGGACCAGGCCGAGCTCCTCCAGAGCTGGGGGATGGAGGCGTCGCGCCACCTCGCGGACGTGTTCCAGGGCCTCCCTGACCTCCGAGCGGATCTCGTCGAGATACCGTTCCAGTGAGGGTGCCCGCTCGATCTCGGGGTTGAGCGTCGCTACACGGAGCCGCACTAGAACGCCGGCTAGTGTTTGCGCCAGCTCGTTGTGCAGTTCACGCGAACTGCGATTGCGCTCTTTCTCCTCCGCCTCGACCACGCGGGCCGCCTGGTTGCGATTCCGGTTCCTGATAGCGGCCTGTGTGTCGAGCATGCGGTTGAACAAGTTCGCTAGCTTGACGCTGCGCCGGTCCGCAAGCGATGAAGCCGGTACACGCGCGTTCAGGTCTCCCCCATCGACCAGCCGAGCAGTCTCCTCCAGCGCGTCCAGCGGTATTAGGGCGGTCTTGATGAGAACCGCGTTGAGGGCCATGGCTCCCACCAGCGACACCAGCACGAAAAGTGCAATCACGAGGACTAGGTCGCTTGGGTGTCTGGTCGAGGTGACCTGGCTCGAGAGAAAGGCCGTAGCCCCCGCGCCGACGGCGAAAACCACAGCGTTGGTGACGAGTATCTTGTAGAAGAGAGGGACTGTCAGGAGGGAGGTGAAGTCCGGAACCCTCAGTCTCGACAGGCGACGGCTGGGTGCCGTGCCTTCATCAAGCGGGACGCGCGTGCCGTTGGCACTTCGATGTTTCGATGACAAACGATACTCCGGACCCTCCCGTACATGCGGTGTCGCCCCTAACTTGTGTTCTAGGTGACGTGTTCGTCTGTAGGGAATACCAAGGGTTGGACTGTAGGAGTTTTCGCCACAGCGATCTCGGTTGCCCGTGCAGATGGTATGCCCGATCGGGTGACGCTGGTTGGTCATCGACCATCGGACGGGGGATTGAAACCGAATGAACCTAAAGGGCTGAGCCTACGTTGACGCAATCATCCGGTGCCGTCTCAGGTGTTACCGAGCAAGGGCGGTCGATCGATTACAGCGCTGTGTTCATTGCGTCCCCCGACGGCATTCTCGTCGTGGACCAGTTCGGTGTCATCCAAGACGCGAATCCCGAGTTGAACCGGCTTTTCGGGTACGACGCCGACGAGTTGCGCGGGGCGAAGATCGAGCTGCTCGTGCCCAAGGAATTTCGGTCCCGCCATGAGGGACAACGCGAGGGCTTCATCGCGAATCCCCGCAACCGGCCCATGGGCGTAGGACTCGAGTTGGCGGGACTCCGAAAGGATGGGAGAATAATCCCGGTCGAGATCAGCCTTAGTCCCGAGCCCGATGATTGCGGGTTCGTCATCTGTACTGTGCGCGACATCACCGAGCGAAACCGACTCCGCGCCTTCACCACGGGCGCCGTAAAGGCGGCTGAAGAAGAGCGGCTCCGCATCGCCCGTGAGTTGCACGACGACACCGCGCAGCGCCTCGCGGCCTTGATCATTCAACTCAAGCTCGCGCTGGACGCCGAGCGGCCGAACGACCGCGCGACGATGTGTAGTCTCGTGCTCGAGGAACTCCGGGAGACGGCGGAGAGCGTGCGGCGCATAGCGCGAGGTCTCAGACCTCCTGCCCTCGAGGATGCGGGAGTGGTTACGGCGCTGCAGGCACACCTCAGGGCTACCGTGGAGCATCTGGATCTGACGTCCGAACTCGATTTCGAGGCCATCGACCATCTGCTTCATCGAGATGCCAAGTTGGTGTTGTACCGTGTTGTCCAGGAGGCCCTGTCTAACGTGATTCGCCACGCGGAAGCGAGCCATGTGTGCGTTCAGATCGACGCTGACGAGAACGAGGTGCGGGCGGTTGTGGAAGACAACGGAGTCGGATTCGATCCGGAAACGTTGGATGGGGAACGTGGTCTCGGGATCCTCGGGATGAAGGAACGGGCGGGTGGCGTAGGCGGATCAGTGACCATCGAACGGGCCGGAAAAGGTGGGTGCCGGGTTCTACTTTCGATTCCTGTTATCGGTTCGGAGATTGACGATGAGTGAAGTGATCCGCCTCCTCTTGGCTGATGACCATGCAATGTTTCGCGCTGGCATCAAGGCACTCCTGGAGGCTGAGCCGCGCCTGGAGGTGGTGGGTGAGGCGGCCACGGGCGACGACGCTGTCGAGGCGGTCCGATCCCTGCGTCCCGAGGTCGTCGTCATGGATCTGTCGATGCCGGGATCCAACGGCCTCGAGGCGACTCGTCGGATCGCGGCGCTCGAGCTGGACACCAAGGTGCTGGTCCTGACCGTGCATGCGGAGGAGGAGTACCTCGTACCGGTCGTTGAGGCCGGCGCCAGCGGCTACCTCACCAAGACGAGTGCCGACCGGGATCTAGTGGAGGCCATCAAAGTCGTGGCCCGGGGAGAGGTGTACCTTCCACCCAAGGCGACGAAACTCCTATTGCAACAGTACAAGATGGCCGAGGCCACCGACGATCCGGGCCTGCGCGATCTCAGCTCTCGTGAGCAGGAAGTGCTCGCGTTGACCGCGGAAGGGTTCAGTTCGCGGGAAATCGGC
This sequence comes from Longimicrobiales bacterium, assembly GCA_048061375.1. Taxonomy (GTDB): domain Bacteria; phylum Gemmatimonadota; class Gemmatimonadetes; order Longimicrobiales; family Gaopeijiaceae; genus JACZXQ01. The sequence goes on from JBGMRK010000020.1 coordinate 14,817, forward strand.
AAGAAGCTGTTCATCTCGCCGAAGACTGTGGACACCTACCGGGCCCGCATCATGGAGAAACTCGGTCTAAATCATCGCTCGGAACTCGTGCGATTCGCGTTGAGGGTGGGGTTGCTCAACGAAATGTAAGCAGGAATAGCCCTAGACAC
>JBGMRK010000020.1:15065-20090 GCA_048061375.1 Longimicrobiales bacterium
TCGCGTTGAGGGTGGGGTTGCTCAACGAAATGTAAGCAGGAATAGCCCTAGACACTCACCAGCACAGCACTCGAAACTGGGGATGACGATGTTCCTGAGTACGCTACTAGCTCTGACCACCACCGCAGCCGCCTGGACGGGGTCGACTGAACCATCGGCGCAGCAAGGCGAGCACCTTTACAGAGTGCTTACGGTGCGTGCCGCGCCTGGACGACTCCTAGACCTGATCGACCTATACAAGGAACAACGTGGGATTCTCGAGGCGGCGGGAGATGGCGAGTTGTTTTGGATGCGCCACAGCCAGGGAGACCAGTGGGACCTCCTGCTCATGTTCCCGATGGGGAGCTTCGCGGAATACTACTCTGCGGCTCGGGTGCGGGCTCGAGCGCAGCGACGTGGGACCAGTGGGAGGACCGGAACAGAGATCCAGAAGGCCATCGACGCGGCATCGACTTGGCGGGAGGAGCTCTACGCACGAGGACCCGGCGTAGACGTGCTGAAGGAGCGTTTCGAGGGTGCCGGCCTGTTCCATGTCGAGATGTTCATCGCACTCCCCGACAAACGAGAGGAGTTGCTGGAGCAGCGAAATATGGAGAACGCCTACTACCGGACGCTGGACCGCGACGAGAATTTGATCTTCGTGAGGGAGGCGGGCGCCGCCTGGGATCTATTCACGTTGGGTTTCTATGACGATCTCGAGGACTTCGCGAGGGCCGGCGACCTTCCGGCCGAGGATAAGGAGCGAGCAGCTCGTGAAGCCGGGTTCGAGGCCGCCAACCTGATCGGCACCTATCTGCGCTCGCTGATGCTCAGGCACAACGACACACTGGCCGGTCCCGTCGGCTGACGACGGACCTACTTGCGACCGCTCAGCAGCGAGTCGAGCCGGTCTGCTCGTTCCTGGGCACGGTCGTTCGAGCGTAGCGCAGAGCCGACACCCCTCGCACCGGGGAGGGGCAGCGTCGCGGTGATGCTGTCCTTTTGCCGGCGAGTCAGCGTGTCGCGGTCAATCATCGGGCGTGACTCGGTTTCGCCTGGAGTGCATCCTAGAATCAGCATCAAGGCGCTCGCGCACAGGATCCGCTTCATGACACAAGCCCCTCCTTCGGGCTGGAACTGGGTTCGGCGATCTCTTCAAATGTCTCGCCGAGAGGCCGTTATCGCTACGGTGTCGACAGATCTCTCGGTCGAATGAAGCGCCGTAGCGATCCTGAGCCTCCCGAAACGTCCGCCCAACGTTCGACGTCCAGGTCGATGACAGCGAGCGCACCGGTGGGGAACTTGGTGAGGGCGCGGTCCAGGTCGGGCTGCTCACCGGAGCCGCTGAGTCCCATCGTGATGGCCTCCATGCCCGGATTGTGGCCGATGAGCATGACCGAGCCCAGTTCGTCGGATTGCTCTTGGATCACAGCGATCAATTCCCCAGGGCTGGCGAGATACAGTCGCTCGTCGATCCGGCTCGGTGGCTCGGACGCGAGGCAGCCTCCGACTCGGTCCCAGGTCTCACGAGTGCGCCGTGCAGGCGAGCAGATCACCAACTCCGGCAGGAGCCCTTCAGACTGCATGGCTTCCGCCATCATGGGCGCCGCAGCGACCCCCCGTGGGGCGAGCGGGCGCTCGATGTCTGAGAGGGAAGGATGGTCCCAACTGGATTTGGCGTGCCGGAGCAGGTAGAGCCGTTTCAAATGGCCTCCAGACGTGTGTGCAGTGGAGTCTTTCATGATATGATTCCGCGATGTCGCAGCGAAGTCCAGCACAAAGTACTTGCTTTAGACCGATCCGAAATCCTGTATTCCCATATGTACCCCTCTCGACCGACTCTCTAACAGGGAAAGCCGATGAGCGAAGGCGACGCTTCGATGCCTGAGGCGCCAGCGCCCAATACGTCCTCTCCACAGGCGCGCAGCGGTGGCCCTCCCCCACTCTCGTGGCCACCGCCTGGTACGGAATGGATCCACGGAAAACTCTGGCAAGTCACAGTCGTGGCGATGCTGGGGAGCCTGGTGACCGTGCTACCGCTCATCTGGTCCTTGGCCGCGTCGCAGGAGTTTTGGAGTCTCGGCCCCCTCGGAGAAAACTGGCAGCTCGGCCTCGCGATCACTCTGGTGGGTCTGGCCGTCTTGTTCGTGGCCTTCTTCCTGCTTTTCAGCCTGATGCGCGCCGCCGGGAGGGCCGCCGATCTGGGATACGGCTTCCTGACCATCGCCGAGGTGACCACCGACCTCAGCCGTGACACGGGCTTCCTGCTCCAGGGAAAGCGCCATTATTCTCGGTTCAGGAGAGACCAGCGCGGCACCTTGGTGATGGCGCGACTGACCGGGGCGATCCTCTTATTGGTGTCGTCGCTGTGGCTCGCCGTGGGTTTCGCGGTTGCTGTGGCGCTCGCCGCTCGGGGGGTCATCGGCCCGCGCGACGTCTGGTTCTTCACGGTTGGACCGAGCGTGGTCTTCTTCGTGATCGGAGGGGGCCTCTACGTCGCTCAGGCGATTCGGATTCGGATGGCGCGGCTCTCATGGTTGTCTGACGATGGCGTGGGTGGCTGGTCGGTCCGTGAGGAGGCCACCCGCTGGTCTGAGCGCCTGGACGATGCGCGGAGCATGATCGCTCTGGACGCCGGTGCAAGAAGCCAAGGAAGGCTTTTCCGCAATGCGGCGCTCCTCACCGTTCTTCTCTTCGTGATCATGGCCGTTCCGATCCTTACGATCTCCATTACCGGCGCCGTCGGGCCCATTCTTGCCGAGATCGCGATACCTCAGTTCCTCTCGGTTCAGGAGATGGCTGGTGCCATCGAACCGTTGCGCCGGTACCGCCTGGAGGCGGACCCTTCGATAAGCCCGGTGCAGGCGGGACTGGCCCTGAACAACCTCGCCTTCGTGGGCTTGGTCCCGGACGGTGAGCAATTCGAGCTAGCACCGACCCGAACTTATCCTGAGCACTGGTTCCCGAACCCGGGCTCATTTCCAGACATCTTTCAGGAGGACGTGGCCAGGGACCTCATGGTCCGGACCGACGGTGGATTCGACACCGACGAGCTGGCCGCGCTTCGGCAAGCCGCCACCCATCCGGCACAGGGAGAACTCGAGATTCTCGCACGTGCCGGGGAAGCCGACCTGGTGAGCACTCGGTGGCAGGTACCGTTCCCGGACACGTTGTCGATGTTCACGATGCCGCTCCCCCGTTTCACTGAAATCCGCTACGCGGCGTTGGCGAACGTCAGCCGGGCTGCGGTGGAGGTCATCGACGGGAACCCGGTCCAAGCGGAACAGATACTCTATCAGTTGATTTCGGCGGGTTTCCTTCTGGTCGATCACGGGCCGACGCTCATCGACAACCTCATGGGTGTGGTCATCGTCGGGCTCGGCGGAGACGCCTTGGAAGGGCTCTACGAGGTACTTGGACGTACCGAGGACCTCAGCACGCTCAAGTGGGCTCGTGAGTCGGCGGCGGCGGCCGCACACGCCTCTAGGCTGGGGGTGAACGAGGATGACATTCATACCGTGCTGAAGAGCATTCCCAGTATCGTCGAGGACGAAGCTGCCCTACGAGGTCTGCGTTGGGAGTACCTCGCGACGTTCAACATGCTGGCGCCGTGCATCAACCTTCACAAAATGGTGTTCGGCCCAGATGAAACGTACGATGATTGGCTCCTACGGACTGAGGCTGCGCTCGTTCGCTTTCCAGGAGAGGCTCCGCTGTTCGAGTTGGCCAGTTCGGGCGTCACCAACCTCGTTCAGGAAGTCGGGACTCTGTCACGGATCTTGACCGTCGTGCTCGGCAGCCAGACGAAGCCCGGAAGCTGCGCGACCTTCATCTCGGCGTTCGAGGCCCGCTGAACTCCCTGACCAGGCGCCCCCCAGGACGCAACCTGCTAGACAACGCGGGCCGGACCTTCTAGATCGGGGGGTCTGGCCCGCAACTTTTTTGGGGAGTTAGCCGTGTTGAGAACCAGTCTTGGTGTATCTGTCATACTGTCCGTCACGTTCGCCCTCGCCCAGTCGGTGTCGGCCCAGACCGACATCGAGGGCGCCTACCGCGGTGACGCCGACCGTCTCATCGAGGCGGCCCTGGGGGACAGTGCGGCGTACGATCGCCTGGCCGAGCTCGTCGATCGCTTCGGACACCGCCTTAGTGGGTCCGCCAGCCTGGAACTCGCCATCGACTGGATTCTCGACCAGATGTCGTCCGACGGCCTCGACAACGTCCGCGGCGAACCGGTCATGGTGCCTCACTGGGTCCGTGGAGAAGAGTCGATCCGCATGCTTCAGCCGCTCCAGAAGGACCTCCCCATGCTCGGCCTCGGTGGCAGCGTTGGGACGCCACGGGAGGGAATCCGGGGTGAGGTGATGGTGGTGGGGAGCTTCGACGAACTCGAGGACCGTGCGGATGAGGCGGCCGGGCGTATTGTGCTCTTCAACGTTCCGTTCACCTCCTATGGCCAGACCGTTCGCTACCGCAGCGACGGGGCGGTGGCGGCTGCCCGGGTGGGTGCGGTCGCCAGCATCATTCGCTCCGTGACGAACTACTCGCAGCAGACACCGCACACGGGGGCGATGCGCTATGCGGAGGGGGTGGCCAGGATCCCGCACGCCGCCATCACCGTCGAGGACGCCGAGCTGATCCAGCGGGTGGTTGATCGGGGTGAGCGAGTAGAGCTGCTGATCGAGATGGAGGCGAAGACTCTTCCTGATGTGATGTCGCGCAACGTGGTAGCGGAGGTCGTCGGCCGCGAGAGTCCGGAGGAAATCGTCGTTCTCGGTGGTCACATCGATTCGTGGGATGTGGGGCAGGGCGCAATGGACGACGCGGGAGGCAGCGTCGCGGCCTGGGAGGCCGTCCGGCTCATCAGGGACCTCGGCCTGAGGCCGCGCAGGACCGTGCGGGTGGTGCTGTGGACCAACGAGGAGAACGGTCTGGCGGGCGGTAACGGCTACCGGGACGCGCATTTGGAGGAGGTCGGCGACCACCTACTTGCCATGGAGTCCGACGGCGGCGTGTTCCGTCCCCTCGGGTTCGGATTCACCGGCT
>JBGMRK010000020.1:20190-22024 GCA_048061375.1 Longimicrobiales bacterium
GGGCGGCTGCTGGACCGCATTGGCGCGGGCAGGATCAGTCGTGGTGGGGGAGGGGCCGATATCGGCCCGCTACAGAGGGACGGAGTGCCGGTTATGGGACTCCGGGTCGATGGCCCGCGCTATTTCTGGTATCACCACTCGAATGCGGACACCATCGACAAGCTCGATCCCCGGGAGGTGGGACTCAGCGTGGCGGCCATGGCCGTGATCGCCTACGTGATCGCCGATCTACCCGAGCGTTTGCCGCGATAGGAACCTGTCCGGTCCATGGCTCGGGTCGATCGTCCGCGTCGGCTTCCGTGCAGGTTAGGGTCGACCCCGCGGCCACGGGTCCCGCTCCTGCGGGCCCACCGGCTGCATCGAGCGTGTTGGCCGAGATCCTTCTCGGGTGGCCAGGTTGAAGTTATCGCCCGGAGCCAGGAAGTAGAATCTGCCGCTGCCGTTGACCGTCTTCTGATTGTCATAGATGAGCACATAGCTTTCACCAATCACCTCGAACCGGTCTCCCGTGACCACGATGGCCGTGTTCTCGTCGATTCCAATTCCCAAGAGCTCGGGTCTCGCCTCGATGATCTCGATCATATCGAACTGCCGGTTGCGCTTCAGCACATGCTGGTCGATGGCGGTGTTCTTGAGGTAGCCGAAGCCGACCTCGTGGTCCCCCATCATGATCGTGTTGGTTTGCGAGTCGCCACGGGCGAGATAGGAACCCTGAATCGAGGCCCCTGCCGAGGAACCCCCAATGACACCTCCTCGACCGAGGACCTTACGGATCTCCACCTCCGCGAGGGTTCCTCCGTAGGCGTCCACGAGCCGCCACTGGCGGCCTCCTGGGAACCAGACGCCGGTCGCTTCCGTGATCGGCTTCACGAAATCCGGTGAGTCGGCTTCTGCGCGGTCGTTGGTATGCAAGACGGTCAGGTTTGTCGCCCCTTGCGCTCGGAAAGCGCTGAGCCCGCCGTAGAACTGATCGTAGTCGTCTCCGCCACCGGCTGTCGGGATGATGACTATCGAGGCCTGTGGACCACCTGCAAGCTCGATGAACCGCCGCAGGATCGCCGGGTCGCGCATGGCGCCGCCGACGATGACAAGCGAGCCACGCGCTGGGCCTACCTGCTGTGCGTTTGCGAGGGCCGGGAGGGCCAAGAAGCCCATGACCGCAAGAACGCTCAATCTCCTCACCATACGTTAATCCCTCCAAGGCAGAGGCGAATCGAAGGAGGGCCGCGAATCACATTACGGCCGCCCCGGCGAACGACGAGGGGCCAAGGTGAGGGAAGAGATCTCTATGCGATAGGGTGGTGCCCGGGCGACCTCACCGGCGGAGGGCCTAGCGGCCACCTCCGTGTTCGTGTTCCAGCAGGTGGCGCTTCCGCCGTTCCACCGAAAAGCCTACATGGAATTCATGCATCCTCGCTTCGCACGATCGTGCCGGATTCACCCCTCAGAATCGCCGCCGCATCCTCGATGGCGCCGATCCCGGCGAAACCGAGGCCGGATTCCACGAAACTGCAAGCGGCATCGACCTTTGGGCCCATGGAGCCCGCAGCCAACTCCATGCCTCGAAGCTGGGAGGAGCTGGCGGTTCTAATGGGTTCCGGATCCGGCGAGCCCCATCGGGCCTGAAGGGCCGAGACATCGGTGAGCAGTAGCAGAGCGTCGGCGCCGAGTGAGCGGGCCAACAGCGCGGCCGTCCGATCCTTGTCGATCACGGCCTCCACCCCCGAGATGGCGCCGCTCTCGTCGGAAACCACCGGGATGCCACCACCCCCACCACAAATGACCAGGACTCCGTCGTCCACGAGCAGCCTGATGGTCTCCGACTGGAGCACTC
>JBGMRK010000021.1:0-21924 GCA_048061375.1 Longimicrobiales bacterium
CGTCCCGTAGCGGCGTAGGTCGAGGTACCAAGCGTACGCCTCCTCCGGCAGCCCCTCTTCACGGATGCGCGCCAGCAGCTTGTCCGTGTCGTCTTCGCGTTGGCTGCCACCGATGATCTCGCCGTAACCCTCGGGTGCCAGCAGGTCGTTGCACAGGGCGGTACGCGGATCCTCGGGATTCTCCTTCATGTAGAAGGCCTTTGCTCCCTTGGGGTAGTCGTGCACGAACAAGGGCAGATCGTGGTCTTCCATCAGAACCTCCTCGTCCGGCGCACCAAGGTCGCTGCCCCACTGAATCTCGCTGCCCTTCGACTGGAGGCGCTCCACCGCGTCGGTGTAGCTCAGCCGGGGGAACGGGGGCCGGACCATCTCCAGCTTCGCGGTGTCCCGCTCGAGCACCTTCAATTCCTCTGCACATCGCGTCAGGGCGCGCTCGACGATGTACGTGATGAAGTCCTCCTGAAGCCGCATGTTCTCTGCCGAGTCGGCGAACGCGACCTCCGGCTCCACCATCCAAAACTCCGTCAGATGCCTACGCGTCTTGGATTTCTCGGCACGAAACGTCGGACCGAAGCAATAGACCCGGCGAAAGGCTGGGCAGGCCGCCTCGACGTAGAGCTGGCCGGTCTGCGCAAGAAACGCCGGCACTCCGAAATAATCCGTCTCGAACAGTGAGCCCGCGTGCTCACCGATGGCTCCGGTGAGAATCGGCGTGTCGATGCGGACGAAGTCTCTCTCGTAGAAGAAATCATGAATCGACTGCTCGACCTCGGCACGGACGCGCAGTCCGGCACGCTGGAGCGAAGAGCGGATCCATAAGTGCCGGTGATCGAGCAAGAAGTCGACACCGTGCTCCTTGGGCTGAATGGGGTATTCCTCGGCCGCGCCGATCAACTCGACGGCGGTCACTCCGATCTCGAAACCGCCTGGGGCCCGCGGCTCCTCTTTTACCCGGCCTGTGAGCGCGACCGTGCTCTCTTGCGTCACTCTCCCCAAGAGGCTCCAGACGTCCTCCTGGACTTCGCTCTTCACCACCACGCCCTGCACCACACCGGTGCCGTCGCGCACCACGACGAAACCGACCTTGCCGTGCACTCGGGTGGTGTCGACCCAACCCAGAAGTCGAACCTCGTCACCGACGTGTTCGGCGAGGCTGCCCACCTCCGTCATCGCGATATCGCTCATCGGTCCCCTACGCTCTTCATCCTCTGAGTTCTCCGGACTGGAAGGCTCTACTCTACCCAGATCACCCGACGCTGAACAGCTTGAGCTTCTCGCCATAGCGTCCGTCGAGGAGACGCCGGATACCGGCGTGGGCGGGCGCGCTCAACTCCGGGTCGCCACTCACCAGATCCCGAGCCCGGTGCTGGGCCGCCACCAGCAGATCCTCATCACGCGAAAGGTCCGCGAATCTCAGGATGAGGTCGCGGCCGTGCTGCTGTGCGCCGAACAGGTCCCCCTGCCCACGAATGCCGAGATCGGCTTGGGCGATGGCGAACCCATCCGAGATGTCCCGGAAGATTTTCAGCCGCTCCGTGGCGTCACCCTTCGCGGGGGAGATGATGATGCAGTGGCTGTCCGCCGCTCCCCGGCCCACCCGTCCGCGCAACTGGTGAAGCTGCGAGAGCCCGAACCGCTCGGGATGTTCGATGAGCATTACGGTGGCGTTGGCCACGTCGATCCCGACTTCGATCACCGTCGTGGCCACGAGAATATCCACGCCGCCGCGCAGAAAGTCCCGCATGATCTCATCCTTCTCGCCGCTCCCGAGTTGCCCGTGGATGAGCCCGACGCGGCGTGTGGGGAAGACCTCTTCCGCCAACCTCCGGTGCTCTTCGGTGGCCGCGCGCAACTCCAGCTTTTCCGACTCTTCCACTAGGGGATAGACCACGTAGGCTTGCCTACCTCCCTCGATTTGGCGGTCGATGAACGCGTAGACCTCGTCCCTCTTGGAGGGATATTCCAGACGCGTGTGCACCGGTGTGCGGCCCGGCGGTAGCTCGTCCAACACACTCAGGTCGAGATCTCCATATGCGGCAAGCGCCAACGAGCGGGGGATGGGCGTGGCCGACATGATCAGCGTGTCGGGGGCCGTCTCTTCTTCGCTCAGCGCCATGCGTTGGCGCACGCCGAACTTCTGCTGCTCGTCGACGACCACGAGGCCGAGCGCGCCGAAGTCCACACCCTCCTGGATGAGGGCGTGCGTTCCGATTACGACGCGGGCCGCCCCGGATTTTATGGCCGCCAAAGCCGCCCTGCGCTCCTTGGTGGCGAGGCTGCCCGTGAGCAGCACGGTCTCGATGCCGAGCGGCTTCACGAGGTCCGATAGCCGTCGCCAGTGCTGCTCGGCAAGGATCTCGGTGGGGACCATCAGAGCGGATTGATAGCCACCTTCCGCCGCCAGCAGCATGGAGAAGAGCGCGACGATCGTCTTTCCGGAGCCGACGTCCCCCTGGAGGAGGCGGTTCATTCTCCGTGACGACGTCATGTCGTCATAGATCTCACGGAGCACCCGCGTCTGGGCATCCGTGAGAGAGAACGGCAGAGCCTCATGGAGCGGCCTGATCAACTCGTTGGTGCGCTCAAAACGGATGCTGGGCCGAACCACCGTCTCGTGGTGGCGTGCCATGGCCTGCACGAGCTGGAGAAAAAACAGTTCGTCGTAGGCCAGCCGGCGCCGACCCGGCTCGATGTCCGCCATCGATCTCGGCCGGTGCAGCGCGCCCATAGCCTGCGCCAGGCCAGGCAGGCCGAGCGAGCGCCGCTCCTCCTCGCCCAGATAGTCCTCGCGGCCTGCGTAATCGAGTAACGCGTCGAGGTTCTTCTCGAAAAGGCCTCGGAGCACCCACTGCGGAAGCTCTTCACTCGCCGGGTAGCTCACAAAGATCGTCCCGACACCGGGATCGTCGTCGTCCCCCGCTCCGGCCCGTGACAGAAGCGTCATGTCCCGAGGTTGGATCTGCCGGCCATGAAAGAACTTCACGGGCCCTGTCACGAGCAGGAGATCATCCTTCTGGAGCTTGCGGTCCAGCCAAGGCTGCCCGGGCCACGCGCACGTGATCATCCCGGTATCGTCCTGGAGAACGGCCTGGAAAATCCTCAGGCCGGAGCGCGTCGGGATGATGCCCTTGCTGCGTACGCGCCCCACCAGCGTCGCATCCATGCCGACCTCGAGCGCCGAAATCGGTTGCACCGTGGACGCGTCGTCGTATCGCCGCGGAACGTAGTACAGCAGATCGCGCGCCGTAGCGATGCCCATCCGGGCGAGGCGCTCCGCCCGCACGGGGCCCACGCCCTTGAGGAACTGCGCCGGCTTGTCGAGGTCCGGGAACGTCACTCCGCGAAAATCCCTTCGATGAAGTCCTCCGGATCGAAGGTGGTCAGATCACCCGCCTGCTCACCGGTTCCCACGAGCTTGACCGATAGGCCGAACTCATGCTGGAGCCCAACCACGATACCACCCCTCGCCGAACTGTCGAGCTTGGCCAGGATGATCCCGCTCAGCGCGACCACCTCGCCGAACGCCCGCGCCTGGGCCACGGCGTTTTGGCCGATCGTCGCGTCCAGCACCAGCAACGTTTCGTGCGGCGCACCTTCGAGCCGTCTTCGGATCACCCGGTCTACTTTTTCCAGCTCCGCCATCAGGCCACTCTGCGTATGCAGCCGCCCCGCGGTGTCCACCAGCACCAGGTCGATTCCTCGCGACTCGGCCGCGTCGATGGCGTCGAAGGCCACCGCGGCGGGATCGCCGCCCTGTTGGCCACCCACGAAGTCCGCTCCCACACGGTCCGCCCAGATCGACAATTGCTGGACGGCACCCGCCCGAAACGTATCCGTCCCCACGAGCATCACACGCTTGCCCTCTGCGATGACGCTGTGCGCGAGCTTGGCGATCGAGGTGGTCTTGCCAACCCCGTTGACGCCGACGATCAGATAGACGGTCGGGCCCGACTCGGCTGCCGAAAGGTAAGCGTCCCGAGCGGGCGCCAGAATGCGCCCGAGTTCCTCCTCGAGCGCCTTACGCAACTCCCCTCCGTCGCGCGCCTTCCCTCGGCGCGCCAAAGCTTCCACGTGGTCCACCAGTCGGAGGGTGGCGGCGACCCCGAAGTCCGCAGCGAGGAGCCGCTCCTCCAGAGATTCCAGCGACTCGCTGTCCAGACCGCCCACGGCGACCCGCACGTCGGTCAGTGCGAGATCCACCGCGCGCTTCCAGAAGCCCTTCTTCTTCTCGGTCCTCGACCTGAATAGGCGTCCCATCAGCGTAGTCCCCGCCGGCGCCTGCCGATCCACTCACCCGAGAGCAGTCCGACCAACAGAATGTACGGGAACGCATGGGTCCTGAGGGGCCGGCCCGGGATGTCCCGGCCGAACGACTCACCACCGCTGGGTCGGTCCGAATCAGCGGTGGATCGGTATACAGGCGTCAAGAGCTCGGCGGTGTACGCTTCGACCTCGAAGCGCCCCTGTCCGACGACCTTCGCGGAATCGCTGGATTCGACACGATAGTCGTATGTACCTGGCGAGAGGACTCCGCTGCGCACGTCGCCCAGCCGGTCCACGGCAAGAAGGGTGTCGGCCACCGCGGTACCCTCCGACCCGATCACGAACCGGAGCGACTGGCCCGCCCAGGACCCGGCCCGCCACACCACGTCGTCGCCGCGCCTCACGATGCGCTCGACCGGCGCCACTCCCGGGCCGCTGCCGAGAGGCTCGTTCGCGAGCATCCACCCCGCCACTCCAGCCCATAACCGTCGGTAGGCCTCACGTGGAGCGCCGTCTCGGAAAGCCCATCGCCAGAATCCCGACGCCAGCACGACCGCCTGCCGCTTTCCACCCGTCCCCTGAAGGACCATGGCCGCTTCAGCCGGGCCGCTGCCTTGCAGCTGAAGCTCGAGCGGCACGAGCCCGGGGGCCGAGCGGGTCAGCGCCAGCACGCCGGTGAGCGGCGGTAGGCCGGTCCAGCGCACGCCCACCAGGCTGGACGCCATCGCGGAGGGTGGAAGATCGGCGGACGGGTACCATTCGCCCGAGAGCGCAGGGCCCACTCCGAGACCCACGGACCGTGCGCCGCCCCTGCCTTCCAGGAACACGATGGAGCGGCTCGCACCCGCCAGGGCGTCGGCGAGCCATGACGGCATGTCACCCGAGGCCGCATGCACGACGAGCACCTCGGCCGTCTCCGCCCAACCCTTGACATCGGCGTCCTCCACTGCGGCCGAGACGCCGTCCGCAACACTCAGCGGCACGAAGCGACCCTCGGACAGCCGCAGGTAGCCTCGCCCCGGAAGGCCTGTCACCTGCTCCAGGACCGGCATCAAGAAGCGGGGCTCCCAATCGGGCCGGAGCGACACGAGCACCAATCCACCGGCGTCTTTGCCGACTTCGACGAACCGTACGCGGGCATCGTCGTCCGGAAATACGTCTCCGGCCAAGGAGGCCCGGATCTCGTAGCGAACGAGTCCGGATCGTGAAGAGGGTGGCACGGACAACTGAAGGCGAGTGAGCCGCCCGGCCGGCGGAGGGGCGATCGTACGCGAAGCCCTGAGGTCGCCCTCCTCACGGACCTCCACGAGAATGCTGTCCCCTCGCGTGGTGCCCATTGAACGGACCGCCACGTCGGCGACCAGGCTGTCCTCCGATGCGACCAATGCAGGCAGGTCGGCAACCGGCAAGGCCACGTTCCGAGGCGTGTCGCCGACAATGTCGAACCGCACGCTCATCCTCAGCCTGGCCAGCACCCTGCCAACGGCCGCCGCGTCGCTCAACCGAAAGTCGGAGATCACCACGACTTCCCGGCTGCCGGACTCGGCCACCCGTTCCAGCGCCGGAGTCAAACGAGAGGCCGGCACCAGTCTCGTGGAGTCGGTGAGGCCTTCCATGGGGACGCTTGGCCCGGAGCCGAACACCATGATCCTGTCTCCGGCTCTCTCCCGGTCGCGAGCGCGGCCGAGCGCCTCGGACCATAATGTTCCGCCGGAACTATCCGCCGCGCCCATGCTCAGTGAGCCGTCCAACAGGGTCCAACGGCCGGACGCCCCGACCCCGGCGCCTGCGCCGGAGCCAAAGGCCGGGAGACGAGGGTTCCAGAGCAGCGCGATGATCAAAGCGAGAGAGGCCGCTCGGGCAGAGGCCAGGATCCGACGGCCGGCGATAGGTATTTCTCGGCGCTCGTAGATCCAAAACGCGAACACTGCCGCGCCAAGGGCCAGGCCGCCGAAAAGAACGGCACTCATTGCGGCACGCTCAATCAAAAGGCCCGCATACGGCGGGCCGGATATGCGTCGAGGTCGGGATCTCCGACGTCACTCTTGCTCGTCCGGCGCAGACGCCAAAGACTCGGCGCGCGTCTTCACGGCGAGCGCGATCTCCCAAGGCACCGGCATGCGTTCGAGGAGCACGACGCGCTCGGCTAGTCGAGCCTCCCAAATGGCCCGCTGATCACCGGGCACCGGATCTCCGGCCGGCAACTCTATCGACATCGGATCCCTGGCTCGCCCATTGATGAGCAACTCGTAGTGGAGGCTCGGGCCCGTGACCAAGCCGGTTTGCCCCACGTACCCTATCACGTCGCCTTGCTCTACGCGGCGGCCCACCGAACGTCCGGTCGCGAAGCGGCTGAGATGGGCATACCGGGTGATGAACCCATTGGCGTGCTTGATCTCGACCATGTTGCCGAAGCTGCCAAAGGACCCCCGCTTCACGATGCTCCCGCTACCGGTCGCCTGGACAGGGGTTCCGGCCGCCGCCGCGAAATCAACGCCCCGGTGAGCACGCCACTTTTTCAGAACGGGATGAAAACGGGATTGGGTGAAGCCCGAAGAAATCCGATGCCGCAACTCGATGGGACTCCGCAAGAACGCACGCCGAACCGAACGCCCTTCGAGATCGTAATAGGTGCCGGCGCCGTCGTCGTTTGGGTCGAACCACACCGCATAATACGGGCGCGCGCGATTGATGAGCTCGGCGGAGAGAACATGTCCCGTCCTCATGGTGCCGTCCGGGCGTACCTGGCGCTCGAACGCGAAGCGGTAGAAATCACCGGGACGGAGCTGGCGCACGAGGTCGACCTGCCACTGGAAGATCTTGTCGAGCTGTAGTAGGAGCTTGCTGCGGTCGGCGTACGGTACCTGGTCGAGATCGCCGCCCGCGACCACAGACGCCCAAAGGGAGTTCTCGATGGTTCCCGACGCATAGATGGTGTCGACCCAGACCGGCGTACGGATGAGGGACGACCTCCAACCGAGGCCGTCTCGGGTCAGGCGAACCGTTTCGTCCGAGTTCAAGGAAACGTCCACGCCGCGCAGCCGCTCGGGCGAGCCACTCACCCAACGGAATGAGATCTCGGCGCCGGGACGCATTCGGCGCGGGTCGGCTTGCTCTCTGAACGCGAGGAGGAGAGAGGCTTGTTCATTCGCGCTCAGAACGGTTGAAAGGACGCCGCCAAACGTCCTGTTGGCTTGGAGCCGGCGCATTTCAACGCGCTCCGCAGGATCCGCGTAGAGCGCCCCGAGCACGCCGACGTCAGGAGCGTCTTCGCAGGCCGAGAGCAGCCCCGCCACCAACAGCATCCCCATGCCCAGACGTGTTCGGGATGGATTATCGTGCACCTATCTTCTTCCCCTCCGCGGCACGCGACACCGGTCGCCCCGCAACTCTCTGTCTCTCACTCTCGGCGCTCAACGGCCTCCCAGGCCGCGCAGGGTCAGTCCATCTGACGGCGGATGAACGTCGGGATGTCCAGCTCCCCGATCTGCTCCCGCGTCACGACCCGCTCGGGCGGCCGAGTAAACGGTACGACACCTGCGCGTGATCCTCCGACCGCAACCGCACGCGGTTGCGCCTCGACGGCCCGTGGCTCAACCACCGGCGACGCGGGCGCCGACGAGGCCGCATTCCGCCGGAAGTCCGGCCTGAGCACCTGGTCGATCGCGCCTTCGTCCGAGTCGAAGCCCGTGGCGATGACCGTCACGCGAACCTGGCCCTCCAGGTCGGGGTCGTGAACCGCACCAAAGATAATCTCGGCGTCGTCGCCTGCCTCTTCTTGGATTATTGTCGCAATCTGAGTCACCTCGTCAATGGCGAGATCCATGCCGCCGGTGATGTTGATCAGCACACCCTTGGCTCCCTCGATCGAAACGCTGTCCAACAGCGGCGACGAAACAGCCTCCTGAGCAGCCTCCTGCGCCCGGTTGTCGCCCTCTCCGAAACCCGACCCCATGAGCGCCGGCCCACGGCAGGCCATGATCGTCCGGACATCGGCAAAGTCCACGTTGACCTCACCGGTGACACGAATCAGATCGCTGATGCCCTGCGTGGCATGCAACAGAACTTCGTCCGCCTTCTTGAGCGCGTCGCGGAAGCTCGTCCCCTTTCCGACCACCGCCAACAGCCGGTCGTTGGGAACCACGATCATCGTGTCGACACTCCGACGGAGCTCGGCCAGCCCTTGTTCGGCCTGCCGCATCCGCTTCTTTCCCTCGAACGAGAACGGGCGCGTCACGATCGCGATACAAAGGGCGCCCATCTCACGAGCGATCTCGCCCACGATGGGCGCAGCGCCCGTGCCGGTGCCACCGCCCATGCCGGCCGTCACGAACACGAGGTCCGCGCCTTCCAAGGTCCGGCGTACCTCGTCGGCGCTCTCAGCGACGGCCTGCCGGCCGATCTCGGGCCGCGCGCCCGCGCCGAGGCCCCGTGTGAGTTTCTTGCCGAGTTGAATCGTCACCTGGGCCCGCGACCCCTTGAGGGCCTGCCCGTCGGTATTCGCGGTGATGAACTCGACACCCTCCAAGTCTTCATCGACCATACGATTGACGGCATTTCCTCCGGCGCCGCCAACCCCGATCACCTTCATGCGCGCATTGAGGATCGGAGTCTCCTCGAACTCGAAGATCATCATTTGCTCTCCTCCCATGGGTTTAGAAAAACTCCTTCAGCCAAGATCCAAGCTTCGAAAACAATCCGGACGCCAGGGTGGTCGCGCCTTGGCCCGTCTCCCGGTACCGGTCCGCGCCATGCATCGCGAGACCGGCCGCGGTGGCGAACTTCGGCCGGCCGACCGAGTCTGCCAGCCCGGTGAGCCCTTCGCCCGGCACGCCCGCGCGCACCGGCGCGGCGAAGATCTGCTGGGCCAACTCGATAGCACCGTGTAGGCTCGAGGCTCCTCCAGTGAGCACGATGCCGGCGCCCAACCCCTCCACCAGTCCCTGTTCTTCGATCTCCCTGTGGACGAGGCACAGGGTCTCGTCCAGGCGCTGCTCCACGATGTGGGCGATGAGTTCGCGGGCCACATGACGCTTTTGTCCCGGACTCGGGCCGGGAAGCTCGACCGTCTCCTGAGGGTCGACGAGCTGTGCGAACGCGACGCCGTACTGTTCCTTGGCGCGGCGCGCCTCGGCGAAGGGGACGGACAGCCCTTTGACGAGGTCGCTGGTCACAGTTCCCCCCCCGATCGGCAGGATGGCGACATGCCGGATCTCACCGTCGTAGAAGGCCGCGATCTTGGTGGTTCCGGCGCCCATTTCGATCATGGCGACGCCGACTTCCTTTTCGTCTGCGGTGAGAACGGATCGCGCCGCCGCAAGAGGCTCGAGCACGAGCTCCTGCACGCGATACCCGGCCCGCTGCACGGCTTTGCGCACATTCTCGGCCGCCGCGGAGTCGCACGTGACCAAATAGAGCTCGGCCTCGAGGCGGACGCCCGCCATGCCAATGGGATCCTTGATACCGCCCTGGTGATCGACGATGTATTCCTGCGGAATCGCGTGGAGCATCTCGCGGTCCGGCGGAAGCGCGACCGTTCTCGCGACCTTGTGCACGCGCTCGAGGTCGCCAAGGGTGATCTCTTCGTCTGTCACGGCGACCATGCCGGGCGACACGCACCCGTGGATGTGGTCTCCCGCTATCCCCACATAGGCGCGGTCGACGACGACGCCCGCCATGAGTTCGGCTTCCTTGAGCGCCGCACCCACGGACTCGGTGGTCTCCTCGATGTGCGTGACGACCTGGCGCATCCCCGACGTACGGGCCTGGCCCACGCCCAGGATCTTGAGGTCCTCGCGCTGCCTGGGATCCGCGCTGATTTCCGCGATCACGGCGCACGTCTTGGTGGTGCCGATATCGAGTCCGGTGACCAGGATGGAACTCATCGCGTGCCCTGCCCCTCTGGTTCAACGGTTCGCTCGGAGTAGTGGACCACGACCTGATCCTCGTAGCGCAGATCGATCACGTCGGCCACTGCGTCCGTTCGACGCTCTCGAGCGTCCGTCAACACGGCGATGCCCTCCCGCAGCCGGCGAGCCGACAGGTTTGGGCGGAATCGGAAGACGACCGGCTCGTCACCGAGGCTGCCGAGCACGTTGCCCTGATCGTCCAACTTCAGCTCGGAGAGCATCGCGGTGAAACGCGGGTCCGTTCCCGCAAGGCGGCCCGCTTCGGCCGCCAACACCCTCAACTCCGCGGTATTCGGCTCCACCCCCTGGAGCACCGGCAGATCCAGTCGCCGCGCGACAGGATCCAGCGGCAGCACCACACCATCGCGATCCACCGACTCCAGCACGGGCGTGGCCACAAACGCCACCGGCACCCGTTCTTCGAGGGAGATCACCAGTGTGCGGGGGAGCCGCATGCTGAGCCGTACGGAGCGGACCATCGGGTGACGTCCGATGCGGTTCGACCAGCCGGCCGGGTCGTCCCAGAAGCTGGCCCCCCGCGGAATGTCCATTTGTTCCAGCACCTGTTCGAGCGTGAGCACCCGCGCGCCCTCGAGCTCGAAGTCGGTGAGGCGGAAGTACTCCAGCTCGGAAAGCAGACCGCGCACGCGGCTGCCGCCCACGAGGACGCCCGCCACCACCGTCAGCCCAAGCACGATTCGGAATCCCTTACGCATCCCGCCCTCCCCCAAGCAGCACCTTGGTGCGAGGCCCCACTTCTTCGATCGATCCGGCTCCGAGCGTGAGCAGCACATCGCCCTGTTTCAGGAAGGAGCTCAACGCTTCGGGTAGCGGACCGAGGGTCGGGTGATAGTGGACCTCGGTCCCGAACGAGGTATCCACGGCGGCTGCTACGAGTTCTCCGGTGACTCCCGGAATGGGGTCCTCACGTGCCGGGAAGACGTCGGTGACGAACGCCACGTCGGCGGCACTGAGCGCCCGGCCGAACTCGACCGCGAAGTCACGCGTGCGTGAGTAGAGATGCGGCTGAAACACCGCCACCAGCCGCCGATCCGGGAACAACTCGCGAGTCGCGGCGAGGGCGCTCTCGATCTCGGTGGGATGGTGTGCGTAGTCGTCTACG
The DNA here is from genome assembly GCA_048061375.1 of Longimicrobiales bacterium. Classification (GTDB taxonomy): domain Bacteria; phylum Gemmatimonadota; class Gemmatimonadetes; order Longimicrobiales; family Gaopeijiaceae; genus JACZXQ01. The sequence goes on from JBGMRK010000021.1 coordinate 11,296, forward strand.
ATATCGACGCCGTCCTCGGCACCGAGGCGCTCGAAGCGGCGGCAGACCCCCGCATAAGAGGCGAGTCCATCCCGGATCTCCCCCCACTCGGCGCCGAAGTACCGTGCCGCGGCGGCGGCAGCGAGTGCGTTGCGCAGATTGTGCATCCCCGGCGCGGTCAGCAGGAGCTCACCGGCTTTCCGACCGTCTTCGACCACCGTGAAACGCGTTCCGTCGCCCCCGGGGCGGACATCCACCGCGCGCAGCTGCGCGCCCGCGCTCGTGCCGTAGGTATATCCCCGCTCCCCGACCTCGGGCAGCAGTCGGCTCGCGCCCCCGTCGTCGGCGCAGACGATGACCCGTCCCTCCGGCGGTACGCTCTCGACGAACCGCCGGAACGCCTCCACGACGCCGTCGAGGGTGCCATACGTATCGAGATGATCTGCCTCGAGGTTGGTCACGATGGCGACCAGCGGCTCCAACTCCAGGAACGAGCGATCGAATTCGTCTGCCTCAACCACGTAGAGGTCGCCGCCGCCGTAGAGCAGATGGCCACCCCAGGCGGAGACCCGACCCCCTACGATGCCCGTCGGGTCCAAGTCGGCGGACCTGAGAAGCTCCGCGGCCATGGCCGATGTGGAGGTCTTTCCATGCGTGCCGGCCACTGCGAGCACGCGGCCGCCGTTCACGCAGGCACCCAGGGCCTTGGCCCGCTTCATGACGGGGATGCCTCGTTCTTTGGCGGCCTGGACTTCGGGATGGGAGCCCGGGACCGCGGCGGACACGACCAACGAGCCGATCTCCTCGAGGTGTGATGGGTCGTGTCCCTCATGGACCGTCACGCCAAGAGCGCGCAGGTTCTCGACGCTGGGTCCCGGATTCAGGTCGCAACCACTCACCGCGCCACCCTGGCGAGCCACGAGCTCGGCGAGCGCACACATTCCGGCACCACCGACACCCATGAAGTGCACCGCGCCCGATCCCCATACCGTCATCGAACGCCTCCTTCACCGTGCGCGGCCGGGGCCGGCAGGAGGTCCGCCAGATGTTCGGCAATCTCTTTGGCCGCGTCGGGCCGGCTGCGCTCGAGAGCTGCGGCAGATAGGGCCTCTAGCCGGCTCGAGTCTCCGAGCAGGGTCACCAACTCCCTCCACAGCGAGGCGGCTGTGAGTCCGTGCTGCGGCATGTGCACCGCGGCGCCGGCCGCGGAGAGCGCCTTGGCGTTCTGCTCTTGGTGACCGGCAGCCGACGTGGGCAGCGGTACCAGCACGGCGGGAAGGCCCCAGGCGAGGAACTCCGACGTCGCCATCGCACCCGCGCGGCTGAGGGCCAGGTCGGCCACCGCAAGCGCGGAGGGCATGTCGTCGATGTAGCCCACGAGCCGGACCCACGAGGGAGTCCCGCCCACCTGCTCGAAGGCGGAGACCACGCTCTTCAGGTGGTTCGGGCCCGTAGCCCACAGCAACTGCCAGTCTGCGGGCGGCGCACCCGAGGCCTCGACGGTCCCCCGCACGGCCTCGGTAACCAGAGCATTGAGCGCGGCCGACCCCTGGCTTCCGCCCACCACGATGACCACGCGTCGATTCGGATCCAGGCCCAGCGCGGCCCTCACGGCCTCGCCGTCGACTCGAGCGGGCGGGCTTATGGGGTTCCCTGTTACACGTGCGATCTCCGCCACCCCGGCCGGGAAATGGCGGACGGCTTCGGGGAACGCCACGTGCACCTGTTTCGACCAGCGCGAGAGAACACGCGCGGTGATGCCGGGCACCGCGTTCTGCTCCTGGACGGCCAACGGTACCCTCCGCAACACCGCCATCACGCCGGCCGGGCCGCTGGCATAGCCCCCGGTCAGCACGACGAGCTCCGGCCGAAGGCTGTGAAAGGCGCCCGCCACCTGGTCCAGAGAAACGACCAGCGCGGACAAAAAACCCGCATTCTCGAGCACCCGACCGCGGTGGAAGCCCCGGACCGGGAGGAGAATGTGTTCAAGTCCCCGCTGCGGAAGGACCCGTGCTTCCACGCCGTGGCGCGACCCGACGAAGACAGGCCGGACATCCGGCCTGAGACGGGCCAAAGCATCGCAAAGCGCCAGGGCCGGGTAGAGATGTCCACCGGAGCCCCCGCCGGCGAAGAGGACGACCGGCCGCTCATGCACCGCTCAACCTCATCTGCTCGGTCTCCCGGGCTACCGCCATCAGGATACCGATCGCGATCAGGGTCACGACGATATTGGAGCGCCCGTAGGAGATGAGCGGAAGCGCCAGGCCTGTCGGGGGTACGAGGCTCAACCCCACTGCCATGTGCAGAAACGCCTGCAGCGCGATCATCCCCGTGAGGCCCATCGCCAAGAACTCGCCGAAGTGGTCCCGCGCCTGGGAGGCGATTCGGAAGCCCACCAAGATCAGGATCACATAGAGTCCGACGGTCGCCACCACGCCGATCAGGCCCCATTCCTCACCGATCATCGCGAAGATGAAGTCGTTGTGGGCCTCCGGCAGGAACCCGAAGCGTTGCCGGCCCTGACCGAAGCCCACACCGGCGAGCCCTCCCGATCCCAAGGCGATCAGGGATTGTTTGACCTGAAATCCCGCTCCAGCCGGGTCGGCCGAAGGGTCGAGGAAGGCGGCGAGCCGGCGAGCCCGGAACGTCACGCTCAACTCTCGCCAAACCGCGGGCAGAGCGAGCAGCGCCAGGAACACGAAGTGGCCAATGCGCCCCCCCGCCGAGTACACGACCAGAGCACCCATGAGTCCGACCAACGCAGCCGTCGAAAAGTCCGGCTCGAGGGCGATCGGGACCAGGAGCGCGAACCATACCACGAGGAACGGTAGCAGCCCTTTCCGCAGACTCCGGAAGTTCTCGCCCTTCTTCACGGCCAGCGCCGCGGTCCACACCACGACCGCTACTTTGGCGAGTTCCGACGGTTGGATGGTGACCCCGACTCTCAACCACCGGCGTGCCCCGTTTATTCTCGGAGCGATGGACTCCGTACCCGGAATTATCAGGATCATCAGGAGGATCCAAACCCCAACCACCATGGGCCACGCCAGGCGTCGCCATGTGTGGTACGGGACTCGCGCACACAGTGCCAGCCCCGCCAATCCGATGGTGGCACCACTGGTCTGGCGCAGCACGTAGTAGTAGTCGGGAAGACCCTCGCTTCGCGCCAAGAACGCGCTCGCTGAGTAGAGCGTCACCAGCCCGAACGCGAGAAGGAGCAGAGTCGTCCCAAGCAGCGCCGCCGGCTCCCAGCCTCGCTCGAGCCCGATGTCGGCAAGCGACGCTGTACGTGCGGGCGCCACGTCCATCGGGCGTGCCATCAGGGCGCCTCTCCGCCGGGCGCCGCGTAGGCGACCTCCTTGGCCAGCTCCGCGAAGCGGGTCCCGCGCTCCTCGTAGTTCTCGAACGAGTCGAAGCTCGAGCACGCGGGGGACAGCAGCACGGTATCACCGGGCCGAGCCACACGGGCGGCGAACGCCACGGCGTCTTCGAAGGACTCACAGACGAGGACGTCCGCGACCGCGTCGCCGATCGCCGCCGCGATGCGATCGCCGGCCTCACCCAGGATGGCCGTAGCCCGCACTTTTTCCCGCAACGCCTGCGCGAGAGGCGCGAAGTCCTCGCCCTTGTCCTTCCCGCCGAGCACGACCACCAGTGGCCCATGCAAGCTCGCGATCGCACTCGCCGCGGCGGCTACGTTGGTGGCCTTGGAGTCGTTGACCCACCGCACGCCCCTACCCTCCGCCACCAACTCCATGCGGTGTGGTAGGGCAGGCGCGCTCTCCAAGCCCTGGGCGATCGCTGCTGTGCCGGCGCCGGCCAGGTGCGCCGCGAGCATGGCGGCCAGCGCGTTCTCGACGTTGTGCTCCCCGAGCATGGGAATCTGGTCCGCGTCGAGCACTCCGACTTCGGCTTCACCTTCCATGCCCAACGTCAGGCGGCCCTGCTTCAGGTAGGCCCCAGAGAATCCGGATGTACGAGCACTGAAGTAATGGCGACGCCCTGGAGCACTTCCAGCCAGCTCATCCACCGTGGGGTCGTCGCGGTAGAGAACCCACACCGAGTCCTCATCCGCGTTGTCGAACAGGCGCGCCTTGTCGCTATGGTACGCGGCCACCGACTCGTACCGGTCGAGGTGGTCCGGCGCGAGGTTCGTCACCACGCCGATATCGGGACGGAAGACGTCGATGTCCGCCAACTGGAACGAGCTCATTTCGACCACATACCACGCCGGAGCCGGCTCCCGGAGGGCCAGCGCCGAGGCGGGAGGGGCCAGGCTGAGGCCCACATTCCCGCCGAGCGCCACATCGATGCCGGCTACCTCGAGGAGGTGTGTGGTCAGCATGGCCGTGGTCGTCTTGCCGTTCGTTCCAGTCACGGCAATCAGTGCACCATCGAAGAACCGAAAGGCGAACTCGGGCTCAGAGATCCAACGGACTCCCGCTCGGCGGAGTGCGCCGAGCACCGGAGCGTCCGGCGGAATTCCAGGACTGACCACCACGGTTCGACTCGCGGCGATTCGTGCCACGGAGTGCTCCCCGAGTTCGACCCGGGCTCCCAAGGCGCGGAGCTCGTTTCCACGAGCTGAAGTTGCGGCGTCAGTACGCAAATCCGAGACATAAACCGTTCCTCCTCGGTTGAGTGCCAATTCGGCTGCGGCGTATCCACTCGCAGCCAGACCCACGATCGCTACCTGTGTACCTTCCAGCGTGCTTGCTCCCCTGCTCAACGCCGAGCCCCGCGTGGTCTTGGTCCATCGCCCGACACCCTAGCGGATTTTCAGCGCTGCGAAGGCCAGCATGGAGCAGAGGATTCCCATGATCCAGAACCGGATCACGATCTTGCTCTCGGGCCATCCCAGCTGTTCGAAGTGATGATGGATGGGCGCCATTCTCAGGACGCGGCGCCCCTCTCCGTACCGGCTCGCCGTGTAGCGGAAGTAACCGACCTGGAGCATTACCGAGAGCGCTTCCAGGACGAACACCCCACCCACGATCACCAGCAGGAATTCCGCCTTCAGCAGGATCGCCATCGCCCCGATGGCCGATCCGATCGCCAACGCTCCCGTGTCGCCCATGAAGACCTCGGCGGGGTGCGCGTTGTACCACAGAAAGCCCAGGCACGCCCCCGACAGCGCGAGCGCGAAGATCGCCAACTCTCCGGACCCGGGCAGGTAGAACAGGCCGAGGTAGGCGGAACTGTCCACGCGCCCCATGAGGTAGGCGAAGATTGAGAAAGTCCCCGCCGCGATGGCCGACAGACCCGTGGCTAATCCGTCGAGGCCGTCCGTGAGATTGACGGCATTCGAGCTTCCCGAAAGCACCACCGCCACAAACACCACGTAGAGCGGCGGCCAAATCCACAGCGACCAACCGGCAAAGAACGGCAGCATCGTCTGGTTTGGGGCAATCGGGGCGAACGGCCGTAGCACCAGAAACAGGCCGATCCCCAACCCGAGAGCGAGTTGGCCAACCATCTTGTAGCGTGCGATGAGCCCGCCCGGACGACGCTTGACCACCTTCAAGTAGTCGTCCATGAACCCGATCATACCCATCCAGACGAGCGCCACCAGCGCGATCCAGGTGTACCAGTTGGTAAGCTCCGCCCAGAGAAGGGTGGAAAGTCCGGTGGCCATCAGGATGAGGACGCCCCCCATCGTCGGCGTGCCGGCCTTCTCTCGATGGCTCTGAGGCCCGTGCTCCCGCACGACCTCGCCAAAGCGCATCCGCTCGAGCCAGCGGATGGTCATCGGCCCGAGCAAGAACGCCAGAAGCAGAGACGTCATCAACGCGCCGGCTGCCCGAAACGTGATGAACCGAAACAGGTTGAAGATGATGTGGACATCGGAGAATTGAGGCAGAAGGTGGTAGAGCATGCCTCATGCCCTCCCCGCTGCGTCCACCGGGGGGGAAGTCCCGAAGTCCTCCTCCAACATCGGAACGAGTCGCTCCAACTCCACACCACGCGACGCCTTCAGAAGCACGATCTCGTCGCCCTCGAGCCTCGAACGGAGATCGGCGTACGCGACCTCCGGGTCGTCCCGAACCAAGAGTCCCTGCCAAGCCTGGAGCGCGGGATCGGACCTGGCCGCCTTCGCGAACTCACCGGTCGCCACGACCGTCTCGACTCGTCCCGCGCAGGCGTAGCTCAACACCCGGTGATGCAGTTCGTCGCTATGGTCACCGAGTTCCAGCATCGTGCCCAGGAAGAGCACACGCTCTCTGGCCGAAAGATCCGCGAGCAGATCGACGGCCGCGCGAGTGCTCTGTGGGTTGGCGTTGTAGCAATCGAGGATCAGGCTCAGCCCGCCGAGCCGACGGACCTCGCCACGCATTCCGGTCGGCTGGACCCTGCTGACGCCTTCGGCCGCCCGGTCGGGAGCAACGTCGAGCATGTCGGCGACGGTCAAGGCGAGCATGGCATTCCGTACCGTATGCCTGCCCGGCGCCTCGAGGCTGACCGGGTGTCCTTTCCAGTGAAAGCCCCAACATCCCTCGAGGTCCATCTCCGGCCGGTCGGGCCTCAAATCCGCGTCGGCCCCGTCGGTCCACCCGGCGACACGGCACGTCGGGTGAAGCTTTCTGGCGGCGTCCGGCAGTTCGCTCGGTTCGTCTCCGACGACAGCCTGCCCGCCGGCCGCGAGCCCTCTCAGGAGCGAGAGCTTTTCCGTCAACACACCGTCGAGAGACTCCAGCTTTTCCAGATGGGTTTCCGAGATGGTGGTGATCACGCCAATCTGTGCCTCTGCGATCACGGCCAGCGCACCGATCTCGCCCGGCTCGTTGGTGCCCATCTCGAGCACGACGACCTCGGCTTCGTCCGGCGCTGCCAGGAGCGTCATCGGCAGGCCGATCCGGTTATTGAGGTTGCCGTACGTAGCGTGAACGCGTAGCGAACCCTCCAGCGCGCCTCGCGTGAGATCTTTCGTCCCGGTCTTTCCGGACGACCCGGTGATCGCGACGATCGATGCGTTCAGTGCCACCCGGCGGTGCGAGGCGAGCCGTCCGAGAGCGACGAGCGTGTCGTCGACCTCGTACACGGCACCCGGGTCGACACGATCCAGGGACCGGGACACCACGGCCGCGGAGGCACCCTTTTCCAGCGCCTCCACGACGTAATCGTGTCCGTCGAAGTGCCCGCCCTCGAGGGCCACGAAGAGTTCGCCCGCCTCCACATTTCGGGAATCCGTGGATACCCGTGTGAAGGGCCGCTCTCCACCACCGGAATCGACCGGGAGACCCAGAGCGGCGCGCACTCGCTCGTCCGTCCAGACATAGGCTCCCATCATCGCACCCCACCTCTCAAGCACTCGAGCACAATCGCCCGCTCGTCGAAGGGAAGGCGCTCGGTGCCGACGGCCTGGTAGCTCTCGTGGCCCTTACCGGCCAGCACCACGGTATCGCCGGCCCGAGCCATGTCGAGCGCGCGGCAAATCGCGGCCCTGCGGTCAGCCAGGCGCTCGTAGGTGCGCCCGGCCATACCCGCAACGACGTCATCGATGATCGCTTCGGGGTCTTCGGTGCGGGGGTTGTCGGATGTGACGATGGCGACATCGGCGAAGCCGGCGACCGCTTCCCCCATCAGTGGCCGCTTGGTCGCGTCACGGTCCCCTCCCGCACCGAACACGACGATGAGGCGCCCGGCGACATCGGGCCGAAGCGTCTCCAGAACCCGCCTCAACGCGTCGGGAGTGTGCGCGAAGTCGATCAGGACGGTGAAGGGATCACGAGTCACGATCTCCATGCGGCCGGGGAGTTGGGGCGCCTGGCTCAGCCGCTCGGAGACGACGTCCAGGTCGAGGCCGGCCGCCGCCGCCGCGCCGGCTGCGGCCAGGGCGTTCTCTACGTTGAACCGTCCCAATAGCGGAAGGTCTACCGGATACTCATCGCCATCGGCCGCCATCCGGAATCGGGTCCCCTCAGGGCCGGGCTCGAGCGCCAAAGCGCGAAGGTCGGCATCCGCCTCGACCGCATACGAGACGGCGTGGGTGCCCGACATCGGCAGATCTGCCCATGCAGGATCGTCGCCGTTGACGATGGCCACGCCGTCGTCCTTCACCAGCTCGAGGAGACGTGCCTTGGCCGACAGGTAGTCCTCGAACGACTCGTGGTAGTCCAGGTGGTCACGGCTCAGGTTGGTGAAGATCGCGGCGTCGAAGCGCACGCCGTCGAGCCGATGCTGAGCGAGAGCGTGAGAGGAGGCCTCCATCGCCACAGCCTCCACCCCGTCGTCCGCCAGCGCGCGAAGCCACTCGGCCACCTTCACCGGACCAGGTGTGGTGAGGCCTTCAGAGCCCGGCCGGACCCTACCATCGGCATCGACCAACCCCAGCGTGCCCATCGCCGCGGCAGGGCCACGGGCGGCCAAAAGGTGCCGCGCGAGCAGAGTGGTGGTCGTCTTGCCGTTGGTCCCCGTCACGCCGACCGTGAACATGCTCTTCCATGGCGAACCCATGACCACATCCGCGGCGAGAGCTGCCGAGCGGCGGCCATCGGAAACCTGAAGTTGCGGAATTTTCGCCTCGGCGACTGGACGCTCGACGACGGCGGCAACGGCCCCGGTCTCGGCGGCTGTACCCACGAAGTCGTGGGCGTCGTGCCGATCCCCTTTCCAGGCCAGAAAAAGGTCGCCTGGCTCAACGTCACGAGAGTCCTGCGTCGCTCCGTGAAGCGCGACGTCCTCCGAGCCATGGATCTCCTGGATGAGACCCGCAGCCCGGAGGACCTCGGCGACGGAGGCCAACGAGACCGCCTCCCTATTCATGGTCCGATCCCCCCAGCCACACACGCACGGTGTCCCCGCGTGCGGTCCGCACCGCTGCTTCCGGCATCGTCTTCGACACGTTTCCGCTCCCGCTCAGAATCACTCTGAACCCCATGGCATGCAGGCGCCGTGCCGCAGATCTCGCCGTAAGGCCTTCAAGGGAGGGAACGGGGACGGCCGCCTGGCCGTCCGAGGGTTGCGGGCGCGTGAGATAGTTTGACGAGATCGGTGCCTGTAGTGATGCGAAGCGGACGGGCTCCGGCTGAAGGGTGGACCCTGCCGCACGGGCGAGCGCACGCCGGTCCAGAGGCGTATGACCGGCCGCGAGGATCGCTTCCATGGTGGCGCGGGTCACGGGTGCTGCTGTGGATCCTCCGTAGTAGGAGGACCCCTGAGGCCGGTCGAGCTTCACGAGCACCACGAGTTGGGGGTTCTCAGCCGGGACGAAGCCCACGAACGACGCGAAGTATGCGCCTTCCTCGTAGCGGCCATCGGGCCCGACGGCCCGGCTTGTGCCGCTCTTCCCCGCGACCGAGAAGGTGTTCAAACGTGCCTGGGTGCCGGTACCGTCTTCGACCACATCGACCAGCGCCCCTACGAGCTCTCGCGTAACTCCCTTTCCGACTACCCGCCGCACCGCGCGAGGCTCGATCCGCTGGATGACCCGATCATCCGGATCGCGAATCTCCGTGACGAGGCGCGGCGCCATCAACGTGCCTCCGTTCGCGAGAGCACCGAACGCCATGGCCACCTGGAGCGGCGTCACCGCGATCTCGTAGCCAATGGCCAGGGACGCGGGGGACTGGAGGCTCCACTGATCCGGACGGCGCAGCGTGCCCGCCACCTCACCGGCCAAGCCGATCCCCGCGGGAGCCCCGAAGCCGAAGTCACGAAGCACCTGATATAGCTGGCTCGGCGTGAGGGACTGTGCAGCCTTGGCGACGGCTACGTTGGACGAGACTCGGATGGCCTCCCTAAGGCTCAACACGCCCTTTCTGGGGCTGGAGTCCGAGATCTTGCGTCCGGCGATCTCCCAGGTCCCATCGCCGGTATCGAACTCATCCTCCAGGCTCGCCAGTCCGTGCTCGAGGAGCCCCGCGACCGTGAACGGCTTCAGGATGGACCCCGGCTCGTAGGGCGTATTGATCGCAGAGAGGGACGCCGTCGAGCCCTCTCTGAGCGAGACCATGGCAAGGATGTCGCCGGTACGCGGATCGGTAACGAGAAGGTCGCCGCCTTCCGCTTCGGTCGACGCAACGGCTTCGCTGAGTGCTTCCCGGGCGATCTCCTGCAGTTCGAGATCGATCGTCAAGACGACGCGGTTGCCGGGCCGTGGTTCCTCGACGCGGGTGGCCGCCCCGGGGATGGGCTTGCCGTTGTTGTCTCTTGCCACGATTTCGCGGCCCGCCCGACCTTGAAGAAGCTCGTCGAACGCCTGCTCGACGCCCCCCATGCCGCGACCGTCTTTCACGACGCCGAGCAAGCCGCGCGCGAGCCCCCCTTGGGGATAGAAGCGCTGAAGTTCGCGCTCCAGGTACACACCGGTGACGCCCCTGAGCGCCTCGTTGACGCTGGGCGGATAGCTTCCGGGGAGTACGCGCCACCTGGCATCGGAATCGGTAGCGCGACGCACCGTAGCCTGGCGCAGATCCAGCGCGGCAGCCAGCAACTCGGCGGCCGCATCCGTATCTTCGAGTTCTTGTGGTGCCACGCTTACACGGTAGGTCTCACGGCTGAGGGCCAGCTCCACTCGGTTACGGTCCACCACCGATCCGCGAGCCGCAACGACTTCGGCGCTCATCCGTTGCTGGGACTCAGCCTGGGCGCGCCATGTGGCTCCCTCCGCGATCTGGATCTGGCCGGCCCGCCAGACCACCACTCCGGCGG
>JBGMRK010000022.1:0-21748 GCA_048061375.1 Longimicrobiales bacterium
GCGTAGATGTGGTCGGTCTTGTGGTCCCAACTCCACGCGTTGAGCGCCGCGGTCGCACCGACCGTGACGGCCAGCGCCGGGAACCACGGCAGCCAAAACTGCCAGCTATCGAAAAGGAACTGCAGCCCAACCCGCGCCCCTTCGTACCCCTCAGGAACCGGCCCCAATCCCTGTACCGCGAGCAGCGGCAGCCCGAACGCCGCTATCGCAAACGGAATCAGCCCCAGGCGGAAGGATTTCCACTGCGTGAACAGAATCTGTTGGAACATCATCTCACTCCCCGTATCCGTTCGAACTGGGACGCGACGAGCGCAGCAGCTCGACGAAGCCCTCTTCCAGGTCCAGGTCAATCACGTCGCACACGGTCGCTCCCGTGCGCTCGAAGTACTGGGTCATCGCATCCTGCCACCCCCGCACCACCCATGTCTCCATAGGGGTTCGCCGGTCGATGAACGTCCGGTTGAGCACCATGAACGGTGCGTCGTCCGTCTCGGACGGCGGATTCTGCACCCGCAGCCGCTTTATGCCGCCCTTGAACTCCTCCATGGGGAGCTCGGCCACCAAGGTCCCGTCGTCCACCACGCCTACCCAGTCGCAGAAGCGCTCCAACTCGTGCACCAGGTGGCTGGAGATGAACACGGTGGCTTTGGTGTGCGACACGTAGTCGAGCACGGCCGTGAGCACATCGCGCCGGACCACCGGATCGAGGCCGTCGGTGGGCTCGTCCAGGATCAGCAGCTCCGGGCGCTGGGCGATCGCCAGCAGAATCACCAGTTTGCCCTTCTCACCCTTGGACATCTGCCCGACCGTGCGGCGGGCGTCCAGGTGGAGGGCCTCCACCAGCTCGTACGACCACTCGCTATCCCAGTCCTTGTAGAATGACGCGTGGTAGCGGAGGGTCTCTCCGACCGTGAGGCCGGGGTAAAGGTGTGGACGCTCGGGCACATAGCCGGTACGCCCGAGAATGGAGGGCATGTCGTTCGGCACCCTCTCGCCCAGGACGCTGATGTGGCCGCGCTCCGCACGGAGCATGCCCATGATCAATCGTATGGTCGTGGTCTTGCCGGAGCCGTTGGCCCCGAGAAAGCCGTAGATCGCGCCTTCAGGTACGTGAAGGTTCAGGTCGCTGATCTGGAACGACTTCCCCGCCGTGTACGTGACCCTGCTCAGCTCGATCGTATTGCTCATCAATCTCGCTTCCTACCTCGTGCTTGAATGCCTTGGCGAGCTCTCGGGCGCTGACTCCCTGGCGGGCGGCGTCCGAGACTAGCGCGCGAACGAGGCGTCGCGCGTGAGTCGCTTTTTCTTTTTCCTTCAAGCGACCGGGAAGCTCGCTCACGAACGTTCCCGCTCCGTGCCGCACGTTGATGAAGCCCTCGATCTCCAGGTCGCGGTAGGCCTTCACCACCGTAGCGGGGTTCACGCGAAGCTTGGTCGCGAGCCCGCGGACGGAGGGTAGCGCATCGCCTGCGACCAGTTCGCCCGAGGCCACGGCCAAGCGGATCCGGCCGGCGATCTGCTCGTAGAGGGGCGTTGGGCTGCGGGGGTCAAGAGCGTCGAACATCGTGCTGGAAGGACTCCGTGGTCGGTGTACTAGTGTATCAGTCCTCCGACACAGTAATACACAATCTCGGTCGTGGTCAAGGAAAATTTTGGGAGGACGAAGTCGCTGCAGGGACCGCTCAGGTCGTCGAGGCGTGCGCTTGACTCGATGTGCGGACCGCGAACAACAGCGCCGTGATCAAGAGGAACGCTGACCCAGCCATCACCGGAATCGAGATGAACCCGAACACGGCGACCAGGCGAGCCGAGCATGGGACGCCCGACGTGCACGGTACCAACTCGAGACTCGGGCGGATCTGGAGCATGACGTGATAGCTCGAAATCACGAGGCCGATGAGCGATAGAGGGAGCGCATAACGCCACACGCCTACATCCCCAAGCGCGAATCCTACGCCCAGGATCAGGACCAGGGGATACATCGCGATGCGCTGGTACCAACAAAGCATGCACGGTTGAAGGTGTGCGATCTCGGATAAGTAAAGACTGCTCATCGTGGCGAGGAGTGCGATGCCGAACGCCCACCCGATGGGATGCCGCTCGTTATCCGAGAATGCCGAGCGGACCTTCTCCCGTCCCGCGGGAATGGTGAGTGCCCCGATGAGCACGATGGCGAAGGCGAGCGCCACCAGAGTGAGCAGGCCGAGGGTCTGAATGATCGCTGGGAAGAGCATAGGGGCATGCTATGCGGCCAAGCCGCCCTGGGCAACGCCTTCCATGACTCACGCGGGTGTGGGTTCGCCTTGTTCCGACTCCCTGTACCAAAGCGCGAACAGGATCGTAATGGCGGTCCAAAGGATGGCCGCTCCGCCGATCTTCATCAACAGTCCCGCGAGGGTCTGGTCGTCCCGGGTGGAAATGCCGGGGAACGGTGGAGCGAGCTCGTAGGTGGAGAAGACGGGGAGGTCTGTGAACGTCAGGTAGGCGAACGTGCCGGTGTTCACGAGCGTGGTAGCGATCAGGTAGACCATCTTGGTCGGGTAGCCCCAGCTCCGCCGCACGGGCACCGGTGCGACGATGGGCCACCAGAACAGTAGACCGGTCGCCAGCCACATCAGATCCAGCAGCATGTTTCCGGCCTGGTTCGGCATGAGAGTGTCCACGATGGGCGGCCAGTGGGTGGCGGCCAAAACGATCGTGAAGGTGGCCAACGTGACGAGAGGGTGGGTCACCGCACGAAAGGGTCCATCGGGGAGACGGCGTGCGAGGTCGCGGTAGTCCTCTTCCCGAATCGACAGCAGTAGCAGCGCCGGCACGATCAACGCGAGCACGAGGAACTGGACCATGTGAACGCTGGCCAGGTAGCCGGCGCCGATCGCTCCGATGGGCCAGTCCAGGACGAGCCAGAGGGCACCCGCTCCGACCAGGAACGCGGTCCGTCGCCACCTCCGCGACGAGGCATCCAGCAGCGGGACGTCCACCCCCCTGCGCTCCAAGCGGAAGAAGGCGACCACGAGCGCTGCCACGAAGAGCCACACGCCAGGATAGGCCTGCCAGGTCCATGTCCATTCGACGCCGCGAGCCACGCACCACCAGAGGATGTCCTTCAACGGGCTTCTCCGGGGCCAAACCCGTTGCGGGCGAGGCGAGGCAGGTCCTTGGCCCAATCGGACTGCCGCGTGCCGAATGGATACGCGATGTGGGCGAGGTTGTCGGTGGTGAAGGCGAGGACCTGGGCCGCATGACCCACCACGTAGCTCTCGGGATCTTGCGCCGGGTCCACGAAGGAGGGGGCAAGCCCGAACGACCGCTCGATATCGTTGACCTGTCCGACAGTGCCGAGAAGACCCACGAATGACTTGTCGAAGCCATCCAACCAGGCCCGGAGGCGCTCCGGCGTGTCACGCTGGGGGTCGGTGGACACGAAGACCACCTTGATCCGGCTGCGTAGCTCATGCGGAAAGTCGCGCATCACGGCGGCGATGCTCGCAAGATGAATGGGACAGATATCGGGACAGTTCGTGTAACCGAAGAACAGCAGGGTAAGAGATCCCTCGGTCTCAGAAGCGAAGTGAAACGGTTGCCCCTCAGTGTCGGTGAGGGTGAAGTCGACCTTTGGGACCGGATTCTCGAGTACGGCACCCTGCCACCCATCGGCGACGCCGAGATCGTTGGAGCGGCGCTCTCCGCTACAGGCGGTGGCACCGGCCAGTGCGATGAGCGTAGCCGAAAGGGCCAGCCGTCGGCTGTCGAAGGGTCTGCTGACTTCGTGCATTCGCCCCTTACACCCTCGACGCGTCGTGGTGCCGGGGTGGGCATGGCAATCGCCATTTCTCGGGTGGCGTCGTCCGCCTGAGTTCCTTGGGGTTCAGCCTGAACCAGCGGGCCACCAGGAGAATCTCCGCGGCCTCGAGCGGCCGAAGCGCCACGAGTCCCTTCTCACAACTCGAAAAGACCCGCTCAACCGCCTTTGCGGTCCGGATCCGCTGGGTGCTGCCCGTGGGAAGGCGTAGCTCTTTGCGGATGCGGCCCCGCCGTATGAGATAGATGCGGTCATCGCCGTTGAAGCCAGGTACTCGATACACGAACGACAGGCTCTCCACTCGGCCGCGGAACGCCGCGAGCTGCGTCCGAAAGGCCCCGAATCGCTCGATCCTGTCACGGAGCAGCGCTGCGTACTCGAAGTCCATGCGATCCGAAGCCTCCTCCATCCGGGCCTCGAGGTCTTGTAGCGGCGCATCGCTCTTTCCCTCTAAAAAGCGGCGAGTGGCGCGCACCTTGGCGAGATAATCCTCGCTGGTGATACGGCCGCAGCACGGCGCAAGGCAGCTACCCAGGTCGGCTCGCATGCAGAGCGGGAGCCGGCCCCCGGAAAAAATCTCCAACTGGTCCCCGAAGAAGACCGGCGTCGTACCAGGGCAATCCCTCAAGCCGATCGCGTGGGCCAGTTCACGGACTATTCGGGCGACGGCATCCACCGCTGGGAACGGTCCGAAGTAGGTCGAGCCATCGGCGACCACTCGGGTGACCGGAATCACGCGCGGCGCTCGCTCCGCCGTGATTTTCACGAAGGCGTATGCCCGTTTGCGCCTGTGCTGGACGTTGAAACGCGGATGCCAGCGCTGAATGAGCTTCATCTCGCGGACCAGCGCGGCGAACTCGTTCGGGACGTATTCCCAACGAATGTGAACGGCCTCCCGGATGAGCTTGGAGGCCTTCTCCTTGGGCGCGGCTCTGAAATACGAGAGGAGCCGGCTTCTTACACGGACCGACTTGCCGACATAGAGCGGATGTCCGTCCTCTCCCAGCATCTGGTATACGGCGGGACGGTTCTCTGCGTATGTGCGAACGAACTCCCTGAGGGCAGTCTGGGACAATCGCGGTACTCCGTTCCGGCCGGTGCCGACCTTCGCCTTTCCTTCGGTAAGATAGAATCGGGGTCAAGCGTGGTCCAACCGGCACCAAAAACCGGCCCGAATAGCCATTGCTGTCGCGGTACTGCGCCAGCTACTCTCCAGTATGTCGACACAGCGTAGTGCCCGGGTGATCCGTGATCCGATGTGGAACTCGATCCGCCTCGATCCCACGGCGGTTCGAATCGTGGACACCCCTGCCTTTCAGCGCCTTCGATACATCAGGCAGCTGGGTCTGGCCCACCTGGTCTATCCCGGGGCCACACACACGCGTTTTGACCACGCGGTCGGTGTATACCATCTCTCCGCCACGGCCCTCCGGTACCTTCGCGAGCAGGAGGACGTCCCGCTCGAGGCATGGGAGGGCGTCGAGTTGATCCCCTACGCTGCGCTACTCCACGACATCGGCCATTACGCCTTCTCCCATGCGTTGGAGGAGTTGGAGCCGGATAGGTTTCCGGGCGACCACGAGGTGGTGAGTGCGCGGTTCTTCCAGTCGCCGGAGTTACTCGAGGCCCTGGAGTCCATCGGCGTGGATGCCGCAGAGCAGATCAACAAGCTTATCCGGGGCACGAGCGACGTACCGCTTCAGGGGCTCGTGAGTGGTAGTCTGGATCTGGACAAGTTGGAGTACCTGCGTCGGGACGCTCGATTCTGTGGTGTGCCCTACGGCGAAGTGGATGTGGATCGCCTGTTACTGGGTATGCGGATTCTGTGTGATCCGGTGACCGGATCGTGGGAAGTGGGGGTGCACGAGAAGGCCATCGCCGCGCTGGAGTCACTACTATTCGCCAAGTACCAGATGTTCCGGAATGTCTACTGGCACCATGGCGTGCGTGCGGCCACGTCCCTGTACAAGCGGATCATCGAGGAGGCGGTCACCGCGGGCATCCTGGATTCGGAGGAGTTGGTCGGCCCCACGGACGAAGAACTGCTCTACGAGGTGGCGCGTCGAGCCGAGAGCGAGGACAGCGAGGTGGCCGAACGCCTGGTAACGCGCTGGATCCCGGCCCTTCGCCACCGGCGCTTACCCAAGCGGGCTCTCGAACTGACCGCGGCGGATCTGGCGGGGCGGGTGGTGGAGGATTGGGCGGTAACGGACACCCCCTTCAAGCGCCGCGTGGAAGACGGCCTGGCCGAAGAACTGGGCTTGGAGCCAGGCGAGGTCTTTATCGATTTTCCGGCCAAGCAGGCGATGTTCCAGCTCGATCTCCTGCTACTGCGGCGCGACGGCAAAGTAGAGAGGCTGGGCCCAGGTGGGCTGCCCGGTGTAATCGACCTGCCACGGCTTGCCGAGGAGCTCTACCGCACCGCGAGGGTGCTGCGCGTATTCACGTTTGAACGTCGGGTGCTCGATCCCGAGTTGGTGCTTGAGCGAATGACGCGAAGCGATGCTCCGGCCTAGAAGGTGGTACTTCTTCAACAGCCGTCGAGAGAGCATCAGCTAACCGCGAGAAACCCGACCGTGATGTTGTCCGGGCCGCCACGCTCGTTCGCCTGCCCAATCAGTTTATCGGCCATCGATTCTAGCGTCCCGGACGTGGCGCCCACGAGTGTGGTGGCCACTGTCTCATCATCCACCACACCCACCAGGCCATCCGTGCAAAGCAGATACAAATCGCCGGGCTCAGCCGACCCGTTGATGATTTCCGCCTCCAGTTCCGACTCCGTGCCCACCGCGCGGCTCAGGAGGTGTCGGAACGGATGCTGGGAGATGTCCGGGTTGGTCAACTGTCCGGCGTCGAGCAGGTCCTGGGCGACCGTGTGGTCCCGGGTGAGCTGTTCGAGCACGCCGCTCCGTAGGCGGTAGGCGCGGCTGTCACCCACGTGCCCGATCACGAATGCGCATGTTTCCGGATCGACCGCGAGCACGGTGAGCGTGGTGCCCATTCCATGGTGCTCCTCGTGTGCCTTAGCCGCTGAGGCGACCTCGATGTTCGCGGCCTCGACCGCATCCGCCATCGCATCGCCCCGTCCGTCGCGCCAGGTTCTGGAGGTCAAAAGCGTGTGGGCTGCTCGAGCGGCGAGTTCGCTTGCGACCTCCCCGGATGGCCGGCCGCCTAGACCGTCGGCAACGATTAGGACTCCCTCTGCGGCATTGGTGAGGAAATGGTCCTCGTTCTGGCTGCGCACTTGGCCTCGGTCGGAGGCGCCGTGCATGGTCAACGTCAGGGTCATTTGGGCCAGGTTCGGGTTTCGGGTCGCGCCAAACTAGCCTGCCCGAACCTTTTGGCGCAAAGGGGGAAGCGAGCCTGGCTCAAGGGGTGAAACTCGCAGGCGGAGTACACCTCCTCAGACCCGACATTCTGGCCAGCGTTCGAAACCGCAAAGGGTCGCCCGGAGGAGGGAACTTTCCGAGGCAGGAAGGGTCTCTATCCCTGCTAACAACGTCACACGAACATCTGGACAAAAAACAAGTATCCCGATACCTTACACGGCTGCGGACTTTACAACCGCAAAGATATCGGATTAACTGCCCGAAAAATCCGATTTTGGTGGGCTTAGGAGATATACGAAAATGGCAACCGCGACCGCGACCGCGACGAAGCGCCAAGGCAGGAAGGGTCGACGCAACCCGCTCATGGGGTTTGACGCGACGATCGATGAGAAGACGGCTCTCGACCAGTACCTCCGCGACGTCAGCCGGCATGAGTTGATCACGCCAGAGCGAGAGAAGGAGCTCGGTGCGCGCGCGCAACTCGGCGAGGAAGAGGCGATCCAGGACCTCGCTCGCGCCAACCTCCGCTTTGTGATCAGCGTGGCCAAGAAATACCAGAACCGTGGTGTTTCCCTCACCGACCTGATCCAAGAGGGCAACGTCGGTCTCGTGACCGCTGCCCGTAAATTCGATCCGGAGCAGGGCGTGAAGTTCATCAGCTACGCCGTGTGGTGGATTCGGCAAGCGATTCTCGCATCGCTGGCTAACCACGGGCGTGCTGTGAGGGTTCCACTGAATCGTGCGTCCGATCTCGCCAGGATCTTTCGCGAGAAGGAGCGGCTTAAGCAGGCACTCAACCGGGAGCCCACGGCTGAGGAGCTCAGCAGGGCCACGGACCTCACGCCGGAGTTGATCGAGTCGCTTCAGACGCTCAATGCTGCCGAAATCAGGCTTGATGCCCCGATCGGTGATAGCGAGGACTCCCAGTTGGTAGAGCGGTTTATCACCGAAGAGGCGGCGGAGCCCGAGCAGGAGGTCGAGGCGCGGCTTTTGACTGAGGCTGTGCAGGGTGCGCTCGGGACTCTCGAGGCGCGGGACGCTCGTGTTCTGACGCTCTACTTCGGCCTCCAGGGTGAGCGCGAGCATACGCTCGAGGAGATCGGGAACATGCTTGGCGTGACGCGTGAGAGGATTCGCCAGCTTCGTGACCGGGCGTTGCGGCGCCTCCGCGAGGGTGCCATGGGTGACGCTCTCGAGTCATTCGCTGCGTGACCTTCACCGAACAGAGCCCCGCCTCCCGTTCTGCCGTGCTACGGCTGGCGAGGGGGGCGGGCTTTTTTTTTGCCTGAAGTCTCACACTTGACCGGGATGGTCCGCCTCGTCCGTGGCGGCGTCTACTTGGTTGCGCTGGCGGATGGGACCGAGGTGGAGGCGAGTCTGAGAGGCAGACTGAAGCTGGAGGAACGCGACGGCGACCAGGTCGTGATCGGCGACCGTGTGGTCCTGGCTGACGTGAATGGGGACTACGTGGTGGAACAAATTCTGCCGCGGGCGACCCAGATCATGCGGGTCAAGGGAGGCAGACGCGCGCGTGTGCTGGTCGCGAACGCGGATCGATTGGCTGCCGTGGTAGCGGCCAAGGACCCGAAGCCGCGACGGGAGTTGATCGACCGATTGCTTGTCGTCGGTGAGTCCGGCGGGGTCGCGGTGACGCTCATAATCAACAAGATGGACCTGGACGGTGCACGCGAGGTCGCTGAAGGGTTGGCACATGTCTACGAGTCCGTCGGTTATCCCGTGTTACGCGTGAGCGCGAAGAGCGGTGAGGGTATCGCCGCGCTGCAGCAGATGGTGTCCAGCGGAATAGTGCTCTTCGCGGGTCCGTCGGGTGCAGGCAAGAGCAGCTTGGTCAATGCCCTCGAGCCTGGGCTCAACCTACGAACAGGGGAGCTCAGCCGGCGCACGGGGACGGGTCGGCATACTACCGTTACTTCACGGCTCATCCCCCTTTCGCTCGGAGGGCTGCTGGCGGATACGCCCGGGTTCAGCGAAATCGGCCTTTGGGGCGTGGAGCGATCCGACCTCGACTGGTGCTTCCCTGAGTTTCGGGCTCACCGCAGCCGATGCCGCTTTCGGAGTTGTAGCCATCTGACCGAGCCGGACTGCGGCGTTCAAGCGGCGCTGGAGGCCGGGGACGTGGATGCAGTCCGGTTCGAGAGTTACCGCACTCTGTGGGAAGAGGCTGGCTGAAGCGCTATCATCCCAGGGGCGTCACGCTTGGAGCGCCCGACACTGGGTCGGGGCGAACTGCCACCGGCCAGCCATAGACTTCGCCGAGCACTCCTTCACACAGGACCTCCTCCGGGGTTCCCTGAGCGGCGACTCTTCCCTCGGAGAGCAGAAGCATTTGGTCCGCGAAGCGGGCCGCCAGGTTGAGGTGATGGGTGATCAGCAGTACGGTCAGCCCCGAATCGGCGGACTCCCGCAGTAACTGCAGGATGCTCATCTCATGGCGGATATCGAGGCTGGCGGTGGGCTCATCCAATACGAGGGCGCGGGGCCGCTGCGCCAGCGCCCTGGCGATGCGGATTCTCTGGAACTCGCCACCAGAGAGGGTCGAGACGTAGCGCGCGGAGAGTTGGGTGGCGTCGCAGCGCTCCAGAGCTTCGCTAACGGCGGCGTGGTCCTCCTCTCCCTCGGGACGTAACGGGCCCAAGTGTGGGTACCGTCCCATGCTCACGAGCTCTCGTACCGTCATCGGAAAGGGCTGGGCTTCACTCTGCGCTACGGCTCCGACTTGCCGCGCCAACTCGCGTTTGCCCCACATGCCCACTTCGCGTCCCGCGACCCGGGCCGATCCGTGGCCGGGCCGCAGTGTGCCCATGAGAACTCGCATGAGGGTCGACTTGCCTGAACCGTTGGGGCCGAGGACGGCATACAGGCTGCCGGTCGGTACTGCCATCGTGACGTCCGTGAGGACGTCCGGACCCGTCGCGTCGTAGCGGGCCGTAAGGGATTCGGCCGAAAAGGCCG
The DNA here is from genome assembly GCA_048061375.1 of Longimicrobiales bacterium. Lineage (GTDB taxonomy): Bacteria > Gemmatimonadota > Gemmatimonadetes > Longimicrobiales > Gaopeijiaceae > JACZXQ01. The sequence continues at coordinate 10,105 of JBGMRK010000022.1, forward strand.
CCACGGCTTCGGACGTCGATCCACGTGCCTCGGGTGGGCCTCCGCCTCCAGACGCCGCGCTAGCCAATCTGCCGCCTCACCATACGTCGAAGGAGCACGAGAAACAGGGGCACGCCGACTAGGGCGGTAATGACTCCGATAGGGAGCTCCGCCGGCGCCAGCGCGGTGCGTGCCACGAGATCGGCGAGCGTCAGAAACGCCCCTCCGGCTACGAAGGAAAGTGGAAGTAGCGCACGGTTGTCTGACCCGATCATCAGACGGACTCCGTGTGGGACGATGAGGCCCACGAAGCCGATCACGCCGGTGGCCGCAACACCCGCGGCGGTCACCATGGACGCTACCCCGTAGGCCAGAATCTTCACGCGCTCCACGTCGGCCCCCAGGTAACCTGCAGTCTCCTCCCCGATGGCCATGAGATTCAGCGATCTCGCCAATCCAAGCAGGGCGAGTGTCGTCGGCACGGTATACGTCGCCACTATCAAGACCGTTCGCCAGGTCGCACCGCGCAGGCTGCCCATGGTCCAGAGGACCGCGCTCCGCACGGTCTCCGCGTCGGAAAGCGCCAAGATCAACGATAGGATCGCGACGAAAAAAGCACCGACGACTACACCGGCCAGAAGCAAGACACCCACGTCCAGACGGGCATCGGCCGCTGACGCCACGCGGAATACCAAGAGGATGGCTAGCAGTGCACCGGCGAACGACGCCGCCGGAAGCGCCCAGGAGGTGAGCGACACCAACCCGAGCGCCATGACCGATACGGCGCCCGTTGCCGCTCCGCCCGATATTCCTAGGATGTAGGGCTCCGCTAGGGGATTACGGAGCAGCGCCTGGAACACAGCGCCCGCCATCGCGAGGCCACCCCCTACAAGGAGCGCCAAGATGACCCTGGGCAGCCTGATGTCCCACACGACCCGGTGCAGAGTGCCCGAACCTCGGCCCAGGAGAGCGTCGACTACCACAGACCAGGAAAGGGGCTCGGGCCCAAGAAAGACCCCTGCGAGCAATCCGACGACCGCGATGGCCAGCAGTAGCACGGCCAGTGCCCGGCGGCTCACCGAAAGGCCTCCGGGTGCAGGATTTCCGCAAGCGCGAGTGTGGCCTCGCCAAGGCGTGGACCAGGGAACTGGATGGACTCGGGGACGAAGCGCACGGGGCGATCGACTCCCGGCGGCGGCTCGGCACCCTCCGGAAGAAGGAGGAGGTCGATCTGTCTTACGACGAGGCTCTCCAGGCTGACCGGAGCATAGAGTTGTCCCAGATCGGCGAAGACATTCTGGCCCCCAGCCAGCGTGAGGAGTTGGTGGACGTAACTCCCCGGGCCCGCTGCGTAGGGGGCGGCTCCTCCGAGCAAAAAAGCAACGCGCACGGGTGGGTGGCCTTGAACCGCCGCAGCGACGCGGGCGAGGGTGGTCTCGATCGCGCTAAACATCGAATCCGCCAATTCTATCGTGCCGGTCACTCGGCCCAACAACTGCATCATTGTGCGCACGTCATCGATCCCGTCCGGCCGAATGGCGAGGCTCGGGATGCCGAATTCGGCGAACCGGCTCGCGGTCCCCACGCTGTTCGGGCCGAGAAAGTGGATTACGAGATCCGGCTCGTGAACCACCAGGACTTCCAAGCTCGGGTCAAGGCCTCCTCCGACGGAGGGTAGGTACGCCAATGCCGCCGCCGTGTCGAAGTCCGTGCGGGCCACCAGCCTGGGGCCCACGCCGAGGGCCAACAGCGTTTCCGTGGCCGACGGGACCAGTGATATGATCTTCGAAGGTGGTCGATCGAACCTATGCTCCATTCCGGCGGCGTCCACGACCACCACGGGAAACCCATCGGGCGGCTGATCAGGGTTGGCCGCCCCGGCCTTGGCATCCGAAGCCTCTCCCGAGCAAGCGAGCGCGAAGAGAACGGTCGGAAGGCCCAGGAGATTCCGGCGCATGAGTGCTTGTCAGGGCGCTGATGTAGCGCTGGTCAGGGGTCCGCCACACACATCGTGGAAGAGCTCCATCCACTCGCCGTCTCGCCTGTGAATGGCGGCGAGCGACATTGATTCCTCGCCTGCGACCTCGAGTAGGATTTCTGCCTGGCCATCCCCATCCCAATCCAACCGGTCGAACAGTCGCGGCGTGCCCTTGCCGCGTACGTCGTACTGGCGGTAGGCCATGTAGGCTGTGGAGTACCCGGCTCCGTCATCGGTGCCCATCAAGAACACGGAGTACGCCCCCGGGGGGGTGGGGCCGACGTCGAGCCCATCCCGGTAGACGAAAGTGGCGACGATTGCGGGGGGCGAGCCGTCCGTGAGGTCGAAGACCTGGATGTCACGGCGGATCTCGAGGAAGGATGGGGGCAGGGTTGCCCCGACCCTTCGGACGATCCCCCCCATGAGGTTGAGGGACATCACCCGTTGGTCCCGATTGTGGTTCAGCTTGCGGTAAGGGGCGTAGGGCCGTGCGTCACCGTTGCTACGGGCGAGCGCTAGGAAGCGCTCGGCATCCGCCGCCTCCTGGACCAACTCCAGCCGGCCGCTCACGGTAGGTCTCACGGCGCAAAAACCGTCTGTCACTCCGGTCGTGGAAGCCACCATCGTGCCCACTCGAACGCCTTCGGCGAAGAGGGTGAAGTCGGTCCCAGGGGCGAGATGCTTACGGGTGAATCGCTCCATGAATCCAGGGGATTCCTCCTCGGTGGGAAGCGCTCGAAGACCTCGCCCGCGGATTTCACCCACCGGCACGAGCGAGACGGTGTTGCCGTCTCTGCGTCCCATGAACAGGACCGGTCCCTCGACGACGGCGACAGAGTCCGGATTGGCCGAGTCCACGCTCGAGCCGGCCGAGCTCTCGAGCGTGTCTCTCTTGGATGGGGGGGGTTGTAGGCTCAACTCCGTGCCCCCCCAGGCCACATTGTCGCAGCCAAGGGTGGCGATTAGAATGCCAAGAACTGTTAGCTTGCGGAGTGCCATCGCCTTAGGGGTCCTGGTCTTCGGTGGAAGACTGTCGGCGGGGTTTTGCCCCGCCTTATGCGCGTCCTTGGGATGAGGATTCGGAAAGCTATCCAGGCTCTCAGGGGAACGCAAAGACCACGTTCGCTGGTGGCCCAGCGCGTGGGGGGGACGTGTTCAATTGAGCTTCACTTACCTGATCCGTTTCGTGCCGCCGTTCGTGATAGGGCTGGCGGCTGCTACCGTCGGTGAGATCGCGGCCGGGCTGCTGCTGTACTCCGGCGAAGGCTTGATGCGCGCGCTCGTGATCATTCTGGCGACAGAGATTGGGGCCCTCGCACTCGGTCTCATGACCGCCCCCGATATAGGCTACCCCAACCTTGTGGATGCCCTCAGGCGGCGGTGGATGGCCTGTTTGGTGGTGTTTGTGGTCGCCACCGGTTTTACGACGTTTTGGTCCTTTGGGCAGGGCTCCGAGACTACGGCGGTGTCCCAGGCGTTGGGGTTGGCTCTTCTCGGCGGGCTTCCGCTTTACGCGGCGGGCAACTTGTTGGGTGCCATGGCCAGTCTCCGTGCGCGTCTTGGCGGTATTGGCCCTAGGATCGGCGCCTCGTGCGCGTTCGGAGCGGCCATCGGAATAATGGCCGCGGGCTATGGCGTACCCCGGCTTTCGGCGCCTTCAGTGCTCCTCTTTCTGATGGTCCTGCTTTCGGGAGGTGCGCTCATCCAAGGAGTGGGACTCGTCGTCGTGCCGCGGGAAAGCGCCGGTGAGTCGAGCACGACGTCCGTCCCAAACGAGCCGGTCGAGGAGGCGGGCCCGTGATTCTGGCGCACCTCTCGGATCTCCACCTCGGGTTCCGAGCGTTCGAGCGAAAGGACAGAGGGCGCAACGTACGTGAAGTGGACGTGGCGCGTGCCTTCCAGACCGCTATTGGGAAGATGCGGAACATCGCGCCTCAGGTGGTGCTCCTGACCGGAGACATCTTCGATCGACCGGAACCCACTCAGGGGGCCATGGTGGCGTTGGCTCGCGGGATCGCCACCCTTCGCGAGGCGTTGCCTGACACGAAGATCCTCATGGTAGCCGGCGCGCGGGACACCCCACACCGACCTGGCGATCCTGGCGCGTTGGCGGCCTTCGACGCCTTCCCGGGCGTGGAGGCTGCTACCACCAGGCGAAGGGTGGTGCACCTGCCGGATCTGGATTTTCATGCCGTCCTTGTTCCGCATCGATCCGCGATATCCGACGAGGCGGAGGTCGTGACTCCGAACCCGGACGCAAGGTGGAATGTGCTGCTTGCGTATGGTGACGTCGCGGAGAGCGGCGGATCCGGCTTCACCGTGAGGGCCGACGAGTGGGATTATGTGGCGCTCGGTCACAGGCATTCGCGGGTCGCGGTTCGTGAAAACGTCCACTACAGTGGATCTCTGGAACGTGTGGGTCCCGCTCCATGGGAGGAAGCCGTGGCGGAGAAGGGGTTTCTGAGTTTCGACTTGCTTGCGGGTGTCTCGACGTTCCACCCTGTTGCGGGGAGGCCTGTCGTGTCGCTCGAGCCCATCATCTTTGAATCGGCACGAAAGACCAGGCTGAGAGAACGTGTACGGGAGGTGCTCGAGGAGGTCCCCGGGGGCATCGGCGGCAAGATCGTACGTCTTCGGATTCAGGGCCTGGGTCCAGGAGACCTCGATCAGATTCAGAAGCTTCTGCAGGATTATCGCAGGCAGGCACTTCACCTAGAGGTCTCCATCGAAGAAGCGCCGGGACCTGCGGAAGCGCGCCCCGACGAGGAGTTCACCAGCTCGCTCTCGGATCGTTTGGCAACCCGGTTGGGTACGCCGGATATGAATGAAGACATCATCAGAAGCGCCGTGGAGGATGCGCTTACACAGGCCAGCAACATAGTGCAAGGATCCGTAGGGTGATTGAGCAGCTTCAGGGATCCGATCTGTCATTGGGCGACTTCCGAGTCGACCTCGCACCGGGCATGACGGCGCTCGCCTGCCGCGATGGCCGCAGCCGCAATAGGATATTCGATGCACTCGAGCGGAGCCTCCCCCCTGCTAGTGACCCTCTCGCTCGGGTGGCTTGCGGTCGTGGAGTGGATGAGACCTCCGATGGGTTGGAGAGGGCCGTGCGCATGCTCGCGCGGAGGATTGGGCTCGCCGAAGTGGAGCGGCAGCTCAAGCTGATCGATGTGGGACTCGCCGAGCAGCGTGGCCGCGAGATGGAGGAGGTCCCCGGAGAGTTAGGCGGAACCCTCCAGCAAAAGAAGCAGGCTCTCCGGGAGGTGCGCGCCGACGCCGCCGAGATCAACGGCGACATGGAGGTCGCCAACATGGATTGGCTTCGCGAGCGGCAGGATGCGGAAACCCATCTGATGGCTTATCGGGACCGGGCGCGAGAACTCAAGGTCCGGCTCCAGGAGATGAAATCCGGAGGGGCCGAAGCACCTTGTCCAACGTGCGGCAAGGTCCTCGCCGATCACCATGCTCGAGTTATCACTCAGCTTCGCGAGGAGTGGGAGTCCATCGTCCATGACGGGAGTTGGTGGAAGCGCCGGCGCGAGCAACTCGATCTCAAGCCCCCCGCACTCCAGGATCTGGAGAGTGAATCCGTTCGACTCCAGGCTCAAATCGAGGCATACTCAAAGGAGGTCGAGCGCCTCCGCGCGCTCTCGACCGTAAGTCAGAAGGAGGGGCCGACCGAGCCGGGCCAGCTTCGCGAGCCCGCTCAGCGGACAGGCGACGATGTCGAGATTGTTGCACGTGCCGCGGCGCTCCGCGCGCTCCGCGTGGAACTCATCGAGAAGGCCCGAGATCTTCTCGTTGCAAGGGCGGGCCGAAACCTCAACCGTCTCATGAGCGGCGCCATTTTGGGCGTCGTGCAGGACGCTGATGGCCAGCCTCTTGCTGTACGCGACGAGGGGCCTACGCCATTTCAGTCTGATGAAGAGGTGGCGGCCTATGTGCTCGCGCTGCGGATAGCGTTGGCCGACCTGGTGTCGGAACGGAGCAAGGGCCTCCCAACCCTGATGATTGGGGACCCGTTCGACCAGCTCGGGAGGGAGGCGAAGGTCCGGCTCGTGGGCCTGCTACACGCTCTGTTCCCGCGATTCGAGCAGGTGTTCCTCCTATGCCCGGGCGAGATCGTCGACCTCGTGCCGGAGCGTTTCGACAGCGCCTTGGAGTTTCAAGAAGGGTCCGACGGAGCCTCCGCCGTAAGAGTGATTCCCGGCGGAGTGGGACGCCTCACGCTGCACTGAGGTCGGTATGGCCTAGCCGGTTCGATCGCTCCCGGCGAAGCCGAATCTCGCTGCGATCGCCCTCAACGCTCTCTCCACCCGGCGGCCGCTGCGATACTGGCCGACGGAGATCCTCGTGCGCCCGTCTTTGTGAGGGCTCACTCGGATACGTACATCCCCACCGAGATCGGTGGTGCGAAGATAGTCGTCCATGTGGTCCTCCCTCGCCTGGTATTCGGCCCCGGCCTCCGCCAGTGCCCCCTTGAATGCCACCAGGAGTTCCTCCGGACCGATCGCGCTCCGGTAGTTGACGCCCCGGTAGATTACGCTCGACGTCGCGTACACGAACTCGGCGTCGCGTGGAATCGCAATCGTGAATTCGGGCCACCCTTCCTCGGACAGGTCGGGGAACTCGACCCAACGCCCGCCATCGGAGTCCTCGGACTCCCTGATGGATTCGCGGCCCGAGCCCAGGATCCCGAGGGACTTCGCAATGTCCAAGAGCTCGACGTACCACCGGTCGAGCGTGCGGACGACACCGAGCACCACCTCCGTGTCGCCGAGGGCCTCAGGCGCCTGTCGCCCCAAGCCAGACGCATCTTCGGGGTCCATCAGACCCGCTGGTGGTCCGGCCGCCAGTCGGTGATACGCTTCTTGATAGCTCCGCGGTCGGACAGCCCTTCATCCAGGACCGCGATCACCAGCTCGCCGACCTCGGTGTCCGACGCGAACCGAAGGGCGATGAGTTGGTTCACTGTGAGGTCGGCGATCCTGTGCCGCTGCTCGTGGGGCAGAAGCCGCTCCAGCCGCAAGCGCTCTTCGAGCCGGATGAGGCGGTCCTGCGCGGCCAAGGGGAAGAGGCGTAGGTGCAGGAACATGCTGATCAAGCCGATGGCCAGCAGGAAGTTGACTACGGCGGACATGGAAAAGGCCACCACGAGTTGGTACAACCACCAGCCGACGTTCAACAGCAAGATCGGGCCGATGAGGAAGTGGTACGTGGGCACAAATCTCACATGGTTCCCGTAGTTCTGGGGTTCGCTCGAGGGCATGTCCGCGCTCCTTCGGGGCTTCAGGGGTTTTGCGTATCAGCGGCGAAATCTCTGCCAGGCGGTGGCCCGCTCGCTCGCGGCCACGTACGAGTCGATGTCACCCGTCAACCGCCCAGCCTCCGCCAGGGCGAGGTACACCCAACTGTAATACAGCGGGATACCCACTGTAGACCGGTCGGGCCAATGCGTCCAGTCGTCCGGTAGACCCGTTCGGTGGATGAACACTTCATTGGCGAGGGTCCGCGTACGAGACAGGTCCAGCCACGGCCCGCTCACGCGACGAACCTCCGCGACCGTCATCTGGACCAGATTGCCGTCGGCGACGGGCAGCGCGCTCATCAACCGGTAGGCCAGACCCTGCCGGACAGTGTACTGCCTGACCCCCAGCTCGCTCGGCGCATTTCCGCTCGCCGCGAAGTACAGCGGCCTGTCGCCCAGGGAGTTCGAAATGATCGAGAGCGCGAACTGGTGCCAAGGGTAGAGGATCTGGCCGCCTTTGAGCGTTGCCACCAGGGAGCCCATCTGGAACTGTCTCGCTTCACGCAGTTGGACGTATCCTCTCGGACTCGTCACCTGATCGATCGTCTCGTCAGAGAGGGGGAGGATACTCCGTGTCGGCGCTTTGACCGGCTCGTCGAGCAAGAGAGCCACCTTGCCCAGCGCATCGGCTTCGGCCGGATCATGGGTGTAGAGGGCGCCCTGGCCGGACGAGTCGTAGGGGCGCTGGCAGACGATCCGACTGGGCGTATCGGCTGGGTCGACGCCCTCCGGGCAGGGGCTCGTCAGTTGCCTGAGCTGTTTGGCGTACCAATTCGTGTTCAGGTACGAAGTGACGATGACCGTCACGTCGCGGCGGATTCCCTCGGTCTCCTGGAGATACCACAGGGGAAAAGTGTCGTTGTCCCCGTTCGTGAAAAGCACCCCGTACGGCTCCACGCTCATTAGCAGGTTGTAGGCCCAGTCACGGGCCGAGTAGTCGTAAGAGCGTGTAGCCCACGACCAGTTCATGAACAGTGGAATGAGAGCGATGCCGAGGATCGGCGCGAGAACCCTCATCGGACGTCCAAGCTGTGCGGCCAGGGCCTGCCAGAGCGCGGCAAGGCCGATGCCGACCCACAAACCCCAAATCGAGAAGCTAACGATGAAGAAATAGTCTCGTTCGCGGACTTCGTGCAGCGCGATGTCGGCGATCGGTGCGGACAGCGAGAAGCCATACTTGAAGTTCAGATAGAAGACCAATGCCACAGAGAGCGTGCCGAAGAGCGTCAGCATGTAATAACCGCTGATCCGATCCCGGCGCAGATGCTCGACGGCACCGTAGATCCCAAGCGCACTGAAAAGGAGCGTGATCGGGAGTCGGGCGAGGGGTAGAACCGTCTTGACTCCGGCCACCGAGCGGTTCCACTGCCAGTCGAAGTACTGGAAGTAGTTTCCGTACTGGGCTAGCAAAGGCGCCATGCGTGGGATGAGAGGAGGCTTGTCGTACTGCTCCCGGGCCAAGGCTGAGGACAGCTCGGCACAGCCGGCTTGCCCCCACGTCACGATGCTCGTGAGCGCACCGCCGAGCGTGCTGCATGTGGGGTCTGCCTCATTGATCACGGGATCCAAAGCAGCCCTGAGCGGCAGGAAGAGGTAGATCGACAACCCCAGCGCCATCGCCACCGCACCCGCAACGTAGAGCCGCCAGTTCACGAGAGTCTTCGGGTGGGTCATCAGGACGAAGACGATGAGTGCCGGGGCGGCCAGAAAGGCCATGAGATGATTGCCGACGGAGAGCGCGAGAATGAATAGGATGAGCACGAGCAAGTTGTCGTCCTTGCCCTTGCCGATGTTCTCGCGCCAATAGAAGGCGAGCCAACTCAGCAGCGCGATGGTGAAGAGAGAGACCGTGTAGACCTTCTCGTTCACATTGGATTGGTTCCACACGGTAAACGCTGTGGCGCTCACCAACACCGCAGTCGCCGCGCCGACCAATCTGAACACGCGGTCCTTGCTGAAGTGGCCGAGAATCCGGTGGACGACCATGAACCAGAGACCGTGCGCCGCAGCACCCATGAACGCCGAGAACAGGTTGATCCGAACGGCTACAGAGAGTCCAAAAGATGTGAGAAGTAGATCCCATGATCTTGCGAGCACCACGAACAGGGGATTTCCCGGCGGGTGTGGGATGCCGAGTATGTGGCTGGTCGCGATGTACTCGCTGGTATCCCAGAACGCCGTTGTGGGAGCAAGGGTTACGACATAGAGTAGGCCCACAAGGAAGGCGGCCACGAGTGCCCAAATGTGGGCTGCCATCCACCTGCTGGTTGCCTCGGGCGCGGTCGCGCTATGCATGAGTCCCGGAGCTTGTCGGTCCGTATCGTTCGATTGGTCTTGGCTCATCGCAACGTATACTCAAGCGGTCAGGATAAGGTTGCCTAGTTCGTCGACCCTGGCGGTCCAACCTTCGGGCACCCAGGTGGTGGCGCTGTATTCCGTGATGATCGCGGGCCCCTCCACTTCGTGGCCGGCTCGCAACAGGGGGCGTTCCACCTTCGCCGCTTCGACGGAACGGCCACCCACATGGACGGTTGCCGAAGTGGTCTCCGGCGGTCCGTCTGACGCCTCGATCGGCTCGACCTCGAGCGGGGGGCCGGGCGCCGAGGCTAATGCCCTCAGGGTCACGGCCTCGAGAGGTGTTTCGGGCCGTGAGTAGCCGTAGCGCTCTTCGTGCGCCTGGTGGAACATGGTCTGCCAGCCCTCCGACGCGACCCTCAACTCAAAGCTCTGTCCTTCGTACCGGGCGTCGATCCAGGTGGTTACGCCGACCTCCTCCTCAGACACACCCTCGGTCAGGAGCGCAGATCGCGCCTGAGCGGTCAGACCGTCCAGCGTCGCTCTAACGCGTGAGTCGTGGTCGTCCTCCATAGTGGAGATCAGCACGGTGAGTGAGGCCTCTCGGGTCACGGCGGCCGCCAACATCCCGTAGGCCGACAGGAGCCCCGGATCGGGCGGGATCACCGCTCGGGCAGCCTGAAGCTTTCGGGTGAGCTCGGCGGCGTGCAAGGCGCCGGCACCACCAAACGCCACCAGCGTGAACTCCGCCGGGTCGAAGCCCCGTTCCACCGAAATCACGCGGAGCGCCCGCTCCATGGTCGCGACCGCGATTGCCAGAATGCCCTCGGCTGCGTCGTCGAGCGAGGATCCGAGTTCGCTCGCGATGCCGGCGAGGTGTGGCTCGATGGCGGCGCGGTCAAGTATGGAGTCGCCACCGAGAAAGGCCTCGCACGGCAGCCGTCCGAGCCAAACATGGGCGTCGGTAACCGTCATGCCGGTGCCCCCGAGGCCGTAGCAGATGGGGCCTGGATCGGCGCCCGCGGATTGTGGACCCACCCGCATTGCCCCGCCTGGGTCGAGGCGGGCCAGCGAGCCGCCTCCCGCCCCCACGGTGTGGATGTCGATCACGGGAATCGCCACGGGCTGACCGGCGATCTCGAGTTCCCGCGTGTGAAGCAGGTCACCTGGGCAGAGGGATACGTCCGTAGATGTCCCCCCCATGTCGAAGGAAATCACCTTGTCGAACCCGGCCCGCTTGGCCCATGTGAGCGCACCGACCACCCCACCCGCCGGCCCGGAAAGCACCGTGTGGACGGGTTCGCTGACAGCCCGTGTCACCGGAAAGGCGCCGCCGTTGGATCCCATGATCCGAACACGGTCCGCGCCGGACTCGGCGTCCAACCGATTCAGGTAGCGTGACATGAGCGGTGCGACGTAGGCGTTCACCACGGTAGTCGAGGTACGCTCGTACTCACGGTACTCCGGCAGTAGGTCCGCCGAGACGGACACAGGCACGCCGCTCCCCGTGAGTGCCCTCGCGACCTGATGCTCGTGCTCGGGGTTCGCATAAGAGTGAAGCAGGGCCACCGCCAACGCCTCCGCCCTGGCTGTCTCTCGCGGTAGCGCGTCCAGCTCGGCCTGATCCAGGGGCTGGATCTCCTCGCCGGCCGGTCCGAGGCGGCCCCGAATGCCGACGCGATCGCCTCGCGCGACCAGGGGTGGTAGGCGGTGCCCCACCAGCGCGTACAACTGGGGCCGGTTCTGGCGCCCTATCTCGATAATGTCCTGGAAGCCCTCGTTGGTCACCAGGATCACTCTCGCGCCTTTTCGCTCGAGCAGCGCGTTCGTCGCGACAGTAGATCCGTGGAGCAATAGGTAGGATGTGCCGTCCGCTACCAGCGCCCGCAGTCCGGCCAGCACCGCCTCCGCGGGATCGGCCGGGGTCGACGGGATCTTCAATGTCTTCAGCCGACCCGAGTCGAGGTAGAGCACGTCGGTGAACGTGCCGCCGGTGTCCACAGCCAGGACGGCGAGAGCCTTCCCCTTGTCTCCCTTCGTCATATGTTGTTTTCCCTCTGCACAGTCATCACCGTCCTAGA
>JBGMRK010000023.1:0-13281 GCA_048061375.1 Longimicrobiales bacterium
AAGCCGGAGGCGGATCGGCCTCCTCCGACTGAGGATCCGCTGGCGGGGTAGGAGGAGGCCCGGCACCGTTCACTCCCCGAGGGCTTCTAGGGCGGCCGGAGCCTTCATGCGTCCGGTGGCGCGCTTGTTCGCTACAGGAGTGCGTCGTCCCAGTCAGGCGCCTTACCATCGATCGTGAACTTGGATCGAGATAAAGAAGGTTGGGGTACGACCGTAGTCCCAAAATAGGAGAGGTTGGGATGACGAAGCTCCTAGAAGAGGCGATGCAGCGCGTCGCGGAGTTGCCGGAGAACGAGCAGGATGCGGTCGCGGCGCTAGTCCTTGCCGAACTCGAGTCCGAAGATCGTTGGGATAAACTGTTTACTGAGAGCCAGGATGGGCTCGCGGAACTCGCCGCCGAGGCGGCTAAACTGGACGAGGACCGGTTGGCCACGCCTCTCAAGTTCGATCGGAGTTGAAATCCCGCGCGACTCAAGGGTTCTGGAAGGCCTTTCACGACGCGCCGGCGGAGATTCAAGAGCGGGCAACGTCGGCATTCCTACGATTTGAAGAAGATCCGGCCTACCCCGGTCTCAGGTTCAAGCAGGTCCACGACTCGCAACCCATTTATTCAGCGCGGATCGCTCGCGGATGGCGAGCCCTGGCGGTTCGGCGAGACGACGCCTGGGTCTGGTTTTGGATGGGATCGCATGCGCACTACGACGCTCTTCTAAAGCGTCTCTAGGGATATCCGTTAACGGGCGATTTCTACCCGAAGCTTATCAGCAAATCTCCCCGCTCGCGATCAGCATGCGAAGCATGTCGCCAAGGTCACCCAACGGCAACGGACACCGCCACCTTCTCGGGGCTCCATGACCAATACGTATAATCCGATTCAAAACATACGTATGGGAGACGACACGTGCCTGAGGGCCGGTGCGCTTGAAAGTTACTATCAACTGGTATATCTCTCAGGTTGCCTGAGGAACGTAACGTGAGGGGGGTACGGAGCATGGTTAGGGCACCTCAGCGAATGCGAGAGCGGTACTGCGCATTTGGTGTGAGGTGCGCCACCGCGGTCCTGAGTCTGCTTACACTATTTCCCTCCCAAGCGACGGCCCAAGGCGTCCGCGGCGAGATCTTTGATGAGGAGTCCGGGGAGTCCGTCGTTACGGCACAGGTCGCACTGGTCGACGCCACGGGCAAGGTGGTGGGCCGGGCCCTGTCGGATAGCGCCGGATCTTTCTACATCGAAGTGGGCCTCGGGACCTATTCGCTTGTTGTAAACCGGCTTGGTTACGACCCCAGGTACGTCATGGAAGTGGCCATCACGGACACGAGCATCGCGCAGCTCGAGGTTCGGCTGTCGCCGGATGCGATCTTGCTCCCCGGTTTGGAGGTTGAGGGGGAGCGTGGCGTGCGTCACCTCACGACCAACGGGTTCTATTGGCGTCAAAAGAAGGGGTTCGGGGACTTCATCGAAGTGGAGGATCTCGACAGGATTCAGACCCAGGAACCCACGCAGCTCTTGCGCAGCATGCCGGGCATCAAGACCCAGCGCGGCGAAGTATTCACACGGCGAGGTGATGCGGTGGGCAACGCTTGCCTGCTCCAGGTCGTAGTCGACAATGTCTACCTGGGCGTCAATCTCGATGACATCCTGATCGTGGAGGAGATCGAGGCAATCGAGGTCTACAACGGAATCAACCGTACCCCATCTCGGTGGAAGACTTTGGCCGGGCGCGGTTACTTCGACAATGCCGGTACGTACCGCTCTACTTGTGGAGTCGTGGTGGTCTGGACGAGACGATGAGTACGTTGCGTTCTTAGACAGCCTCCCACGGCGGGTCCGACCATTGGGCCACCTCGCCTCCCCGCTACCCCTCCTCCTCGTACTGATCCTGCAACCGCTGCACCACGGCCGGGTCCGCCAGCGTCGTCGTATCCCCCAAAACCCTACCTTCCGCCACATCCTTCAGTAGCCGCCGCATGATCTTGCCCGAACGCGTCTTGGGTAGCTCGGCCGCGTACATGATCATCTCGGGCTTCGCTATCGCCCCGATCTTCTTGGACACGTGCTCCTTGAGCTCGCCGATCAGCTCATCGGTGCCGTCCAGGCCCTCCTTGAGTGTCACGAACGCTGCGATCGACTCGCCCTTGATGTCGTGCTTCTTGCCGACCACGGCGGCCTCTACCACCGCGGGGTGGTCCACCAGGGCGCTCTCGACCTCCATGGTGCCTATCCTGTGCCCAGCGACGTTCAGAACATCGTCCACGCGGCCCAGAATCCACAGGTAGCCGTCTTCGTCCTTCTTCGCACCGTCCCCCGGGAAGTAGATGCCGTCCCACTTGGACCAGTAGGTTTCGCGGTAACGCTCGTCGTCGCCGTAGATCGTACGGATCATCGAAGGCCACGGCTTGGTGATCGCCAGATAGCCGGCTCCTGTCTCGTTGCCGTCATCGTCCAGAATCGTGGCCGTGATGCCGGGGAACGGCTTGGTGGTGCTTCCCGGCTTGGTCTCGGTGACCGCTGGAAGCGGCGTGATCATGATCGCCCCCGTCTCGGTCTGCCACCACGTATCCACGATCGGGCAGCGCTCCTTACCGATCACCTCCCGATACCACATCCACGCCTCGGGATTGATCGGCTCGCCCACCGTTCCCAGTAGCCGGAGCTTGGACAGGTCGGACTTGTTGGGCCACTCCTCTCCCACACGCATGAAGGCCCGGATTGCCGTGGGCGCCGTATAAAATACTGTTACGCCGTACTTCTCGCAGAGCTGCCAGAACCGCCCCCAGTCGGGATGATTCGGCGCACCCTCGTACATGAGGACCGTCGCACCGTTGGCCAGCGGACCGTACACGATATACGAATGGCCCGTCACCCAGCCCACGTCCGCCGTGCACCAGTAGACATCCTCCTCGCGAAGGTCGAACACGGCCTTGGTCGTCGCGTACACCTGCGTCAGATATCCCCCTGTGGTGTGGACCACACCCTTGGGCTTACCGGTCGTACCCGAAGTGTAGAGGATGTAGAGCAGATCCTCGGCGTCCATCACCTCGGGATCGCACTTGGCGCTGGCATCCGCCATGAGGTCGTGGTACCAGTGATCGCGACCCTCGGCCATGTCGGCAGCAACCTCTTCGGTCAAACCCGCACCACGTGCCACCACCACCACGTGCTCGATGCATTCGCACGCCTTTACCGCCTCGTCCGCATTAGCTTTGAGCGGCACGACACTTCCCCGCCGGAACCCGCCGTCGGCCGTGATCAGCACCTTGGCCTCGGCGTCGTTGATGCGGTCCGCCAGCGACTCGGGGCTGAACCCGCCGAACACCACCGAGTGGGGCGCGCCTATGCGAGCACAGGCCAGCATGGAGATGGCCGCCTCGGGGATCATGGGCAGGTAGATCGCCACCCGGTCGCCCTTCTCGACGCCGAGATCTTTCAGCACGTTCGCGAACTTGCTCACCTCACGGTGCAGGTCCCAGTAGGTGAACGTGCGTGTGTCGCCCGGCTCACCCTCCCAGATCAGCGCCGCCTTGTTCCGGCGCGGACCCACCAGATGCCGGTCCAGGCAGTTGTGGGCCACGTTGAGTTTGCCACCCAAAAACCACTTCGCGTGCGGCGGGGTCCACTCGAGCACGGTGTGCCACTTCTCGAACCAGTCCAGCTTCTCGGCCCAACCGGCCCAGTATGCCTCCGGATCGGCTTCGGCCGCACGGTAGACTCCGGGATCGTAGACCACACAACCGTCACAGAAGCCCTCGGGCGGTGGAAAACGCCGATTCTCTGTGAGGAGAACGTCGAGGGCGTCGCCTTCGTCACTCATGCTGGTGTCTCCACGGTAGGCGTTGATGCTGGAAAGGAGCGTAATGGTAAGTTGGCGTTCCGGCGGGGTGCAAGGAGGCCCGAGACCTAATCGTGGTCCGTCAGAAAGGGTCTCAGTTCAGGGTGTCGGAGCGCGGCCTCGAACGCGGTCACCGAAGCGCTGGCCAGGGCAGATACCGCGCCGGCCCCCGCCTCGTAGGCGCGCTTGGGGATGCGGAGCTTGAGCCGGAACTCGCTGTCGGCTTCCGCGGGCTCGGTGCTGACCTCAGGAAGACGCAACCGCACGGACACGGGTGTGCCGTAGCCCGCAGGCAAGGCCTTCTTTGACACGGCCGCGAGGGCCTCGAGGAGCTCCTCCATCGATCCGAGCTCACCAAGGTCGGGTCCGTCGATCACCAGGGCGAAGTTCCCCTCGAGTCCCTTGGACGTCTCGTCCAGGAAAACGTCCAGACTCACGCAGTCGGGCAGCCCATCACGGTGGAAGAACAGGTAGGCGCTCCGCGTGGACTCACCCTCCCAGCGCCCCTCGAACTGGAGGCTTGTGGTCTTCTGGAGGCCGGACAGCGTCCAACCGGCACGTTCGATGCCGTCCTGCACCGCCTCGAGCAGCGGCTCCAGGGTCAGAAGCGGCGAGGATGATTCGCTCATGGATCCAGCTCGACGGTCTCGGGTAAGCTTGAGATGGATAATTGATATTGTTCTCGCTGATGCCACCAGCTACCCGGGAAACATGGCAGCCGATCACGATTCGAGCGACTCAGTCCTCCGTGCAGCTCTCGAGGCCAACGGCCACCGCTTTACCGAACAACGCGCGGCCATCTACCGTTTCTTGGCGCACACCACCAGTCATCCCACCGCGGACGAGGTCTTCCTGAACGTTCGGAGCGACGTACCCGGCATTTCGCTCGCCACGGTTTACAAGAGTCTGGAGACACTCGTTGGATGCGGGCTCGCCACCCGGCTCAGCTACTCGGACGGCTCGGCCCGATACGATGGGCGCACGGATCCGCACCACCACACACGATGCCTTGCATGCGGAAGCGTGTCGGATATACCGGGTCACCTTCCCCACGGCTATCTCCGGGATCTGCATGCCGGCTCCGGATCTTTCCACGTCATGGGCTACCGGCTGGAGCTGACGGGATACTGCTTGGCATGCGCCCCCGCTCTGGACGTGGGAGTTTTGCGGACTTCGGCTTGAGACACCGCCTGCTCAGACCGGGGGCACTACTCGGGGTCACCTTCGTCGGCGCCTGGGTATTTACCCTCTCACCGCAGCCAACCATTGATCCTGTCGCCATCGCCGGCGCAATCTCGACACCCCCCTCCCCAGCACCGCCCGCCGAAGATATCCGAACACTCCGCGCAGAGTTGAGCCGGATCATTCCCGAGTGGCGGGGCTCACGGTGGAGCGTGCTCGCGATTTCGCTGGACCGCGGCGACACGCTATTCAACCAGGGTGCGTACGATCCATTGGCGCCGGCGTCCAACATGAAGTTGGTGACCACGGCCGCGGCGTTGTACCATCTTGGACCCCAGTTCCGCTACCAGACCTTCCTGCTGGCCGACGGCCCGGTCGTGGACGGGCACCTCCAGGGGGATCTGATCCTCTACGGCACGGGCGATCCGGGAATCTCGAGCCGGTTCTACCGTACGGACACAGTCGTTTTCGAACGGATGGTCGAACAGTTGATAGCTCGGGGCATCACCACCGTTCATGGTAAGGTGATGGGAGACGGCACCTTCTTCCGCGGACCCGAGCTCGGCCCGGGCTGGAATCCGAGAGACTTGAACGACTGGTTCGCGGCCCCCGTCTCAGGGCTCTCGTACAACGAGAATACCGTCACCATCCACGTCGAGGCCGGAGCAACCGTGGGGGCGCGTCCCATCGTACACGTGCTCCCCGACCCCGGCGTTTTCTTGATGGACAACTTCGCGCGCACCGTGAACACGCGGCCGAGGCCCATGTTGTGGGTAGACCGCGAACGTCCGGGCGAGGCGATTCGGATCGGTGGCGAAATGCCGCTCAACGGTCGGGAACTGTGGAGGGAGATGCCCATCTCCAAACCGTCTCTCTTCGCCGCTTCGGCCCTGGCACGGGTGATGGAGGAGAAGGGTATTCAAATCACGAGATCTCCCCAACCCGTGACTCCCGGAGAGTCGAAGGTCACCGGCCGACGGGTCTGGGGATCAGGGGCCGGAGCCTTCGCGCCGGTAGTCGTGGCACGGCACACATCCCCGGCCTTGGTCGACTATCTCACGGTGATCAACAAGCAGAGCCACAACTTTCTGGCCGAGACCGTGCTCAAGACGATGGGGCGCGTTGTCTCGGGTGACGGATCGTTCACGGGCGGCAGCCGAGTCGTCATGAGCTTTCTGGAGGAACAGGCCGGCATCGCCATGGCCGGCATCGAGGTGGCCGACGGGTCTGGCCTCTCCAACGGGAACCGCGTGAGCGCCGCCGCGCTGGTCGGCGTGCTCGAGTACATGTCCGAGACAGACCTATGGGACACGTTTCTCGAGACGCTTCCGGAAGCGGGTCGGCGCGGTGAGCTTCCGCGTATGTTCCGCACCCCCGCCGCCCGAAATCTCAGGGCCAAAACGGGCACCCTGGACGGCGTGTCGGCTCTCTCCGGAATGGTCCGCTCGGTGGACGGCGAGCGGATTCTGTTCAGCATCATCGCCAATGGCGTGCCCGAATCCGCCACCAAGGGCATCGAAGACCGCTTCGGAGCGAAGCTGGCCGGATTCCGGCGCACCGGCTCGTAGACCTAGACAAGGTCGTCCGCGGATAGGTCTCGATACCAGCGCTCGAGACCTTCGAACCCCTCATCGAGCGACACTCGCGGAGAATATCCTACCAGGCGTCGGGCCCGCTCGTGCGGGAACCTCACTCGCCGAGTGAGCGAAGTCCCCCGACGGTGACCATGCAGAAGCCTATGCCCGTGCTCGATGGCGACGCGCGCCAGGTAATCCGGCAGCCTGGGAAGCCGCCAAACTCGGACACCCACCGCGAGTCCCACGCGAATCCCGAAGTCCGCCAGCAGGACCGATTCATGGCCCAGATGCAGCGTTTCGTGCTCAGCCATCGGAGATTCCCCTGCCTGGATAAGCCCAGCGGCGACATCATCCACATGCACGAGGTCGACCGGGATATTTCCGCCGATCACGAGGGGGACCCGTCGTACCCGCACCACCCAGTCCAGGAACCACGACCGGCCCCACGGTCCGTACACGTTCGTGGGACGTACGATGGTGAACGGCGGCGCGTCTCCCGCCTCGGCAAGGCGTCGCAGGGCCAACTCGCCCTCGTACTTCGTCGCGCTGTAGGGGTTGAGAAGGGTGAGGCCCTGGGGCTCGACATCCTCCGTGATCCTCCCGTCCGGCGCGTCCGTAGCCGCGTAGACCGAGATCGAACTGACGTAGACCAACCGCCCAACCCGGGCCGCCGCCGCCGCACGCGCCAGATGCTCGGTCCCCAACACGTTCACGCGCCTGCTCGCCGCGGCATCGTCTTTGCCTCGACGGGCGGCCAGATGGTAGACGACGTCCACCCCCTCCAGGAGGGCCCGAAGGGCCGCTTCGTCCTCCAGGCCGCCGAACACAACTTCGTGCCCCTTTGCCCGCCAAGCCTCCGACCGCTCGGATGACGACCGAAACAGCCCCCGGAGGGGCGCCCGGTCCGCCAGCCGCGGCTCGAGGGCTCGGCTGAAGAAGCCGCCGGCACCGGTGATCGCGATCCGGTCCATCAGCCCTCGACCCTCATCGCGCTGATCACGCCGCTCCGCCAGACATACCGCCAGTGAGGCCAAGTCGGTCGGTGAACGGATTGGCGAACACCTCGTTCGGATCGAACCGCCCGCGCGCCTCTCGGAAGGCCTCCCAGCCCGGATACTGGCGTCGTATCACTTCGGGTCCCAGCGGCAGAGTCTTGCCCCAATGGCAGCGCGCTCCCAGCTCTTCGGCGAGCGTTGCGAGCTCCGTGACGAACGGCTCCCCACCGTAGTAGAAGACGTCCATCCACAGCGTATTCCGCCCCCACGAGGGGCTTAGGGTGAACTCGTCGCCGGAAGTGAGGCGAAGCCCGATCGGGTTGAGCAGGCGACCGGGATGTGCCCGAAAGAGGGCCTCGAAGCGGGAGAGGGCCTCGCTCGCTCGCGCCGAGTCGACCGCGAACTCCACGGCTCGGCGGAGAATCTTGTTTGCCACGATCCGGAAACGCACCGTTTGCGGGGACAAGTCGAGGGGCGACAGGATGTCCGAGACGTCGCCCACGGCCGTACGCCGGAATACCGCGGACGATACCGCTGCGTGCAAGCCCAGGCGCCGAGAGAGGAACGTGGCAACAGCCGTGCGCCAACCGAAACGCTGCTCGCGTGAGACGGCGTGTAGGGGCCCCGCGACGCGATCCGCGGCAAACCGTACGACGCGCCCAGCCTCCGGCGCCCAGACGGACGCGTGGAACTCGCTTCTCGACTCGTGGCTGACGGGGTCGAGGACGTACTCGGAGAATGGCACCACATCGGTCTCCAGCTTGAGCGAGAATCGCTCGATGCATTCGAACGTCACACGTGTGATGACCCCCAAAAGGCCGAGGCTCACGCCGGAGTGCTGGAAGTCGCGATGCCCAGAGTCGACGGTCACGAGGTCGCCGATGCCGTTCACAAGGCGGATCTCGCGCAGCGACGTGGACATCAGCCCGTATCTAGACGACCCACCGTGGGTGCCCGTCGACATGGCTCCCGCAAGTGTCGCATTCTGCCACTCGCCGACGGTGGGAACCGCAAGGCCGTGGGGGGCCAGGAGTGAGTGAAGACGGCCGTTGGTCATGTTTGCGGGGGCGGTTACGAGACTGCCCCGCACCTCGATCGTATCGGTGGGCTGGTCGAGGTGGAGCAACCGATCACGCTGGGAGGTGATATCGCTCTTGGAGCCACCAGAGCCGGCCGTGCGGAAGCATGTCCGCTCCTGGAGGGCCTGGCGGACCGCGGCCGCTACCCCCTCCTCGTCCCTCACGTGAATGTCTCGACTCGCTGAGGTCACTCCGTCGTCCGGTCCCCTATACGGACCTTCCCCTCGCCGAGCGAAGACGCCGCCGGAGCTCGACATCCGACATAGCGCGCAGAGTCCGTTCGGCAGTCCGCTCGCTATTCCACCTCACGTCGGTGAGGCTCACGACGTCGTCATCGGATTCGCCTTCTTGACGAAAGACGAAGTAGTAGCGGCCCTTGTAGTCGTCGCCGCTTTCCTCCTGGATCGTGCCTAGCCAAACCTGTCCGTTCTCATCTGCGAATTCCCGCATAACCCGCTCGATTGTGAGTCTCGAAGTCAGGCCGCACCCGGGCGACCGAAAGGCCATCGCTGAACGAATCCGCACGTAGCCATGAAACGCCCCAAAACGTAGCTCAGCCCGCCCTTCTCAGCTACCTGGGTCGGGGTTTTTCCCACGTAGTTCTTGAGGGCCCGTCTGAACGCCGCCCCGGAGGAGTATTGGAGTTGCCGGCTCACACTCTGCCCGGTCCGGTCGGGATCTGGGAGCCACTGGGCCGCATGCATCAACCGAACCCACACCAGGAAGTGCCCGACGGAAGGCAAGCCACATCGCTTGAAGCGCTCACTAAGGAAGGGTCGAGAGAGCCCCACGACGTCCGAGAATTCCTCCGCCGACCAACCTTGATGGACTCCATCGACGGCGGTCTTCACTGCAGCCAGCTCCCTCGGTGGCACGAACGAGCTCAGAGAACGAAGCAACGTGGAGGTCACCCCGCGTAGGCCGGCCCGTGCCACCCACCGCCGTAGCTCCCACTCCAACCCTCCCACCGACAACAGGACGAGATTCTCGAAGCCTGCCTTACCGAGTTCGAAGAGGGACTGCGGGTTTCGAGTGTCGTCCAGGACCGGAATCAGCCCGACGCTTGGAAAGCGCCGCCTGACCTCGAGCAACGGAGCGATGCTCGTGCGGCTCCCCCTCCCATCTTCACCCAAATGCACCAGCAAGCCACCCACAGGTCGTTCGCGGACCGTACGCAGGAAACCATCCCACGTCGGCGCATCCACGACGCCATGGAGCGGTTCGAGGGCGCCCCGGATCCGATCCCGGAGCGCACGATTCCTAGTAAAGATACCGATAAGAGCCATAGATCTTCGGAAAAGATACACCTTTACCACAAAATGAGTCTAGGGCTTTTTAGTGCGGATCAAAACTTACTTAGTGTTGGTGGTCGGGGTCTCACCCCAGGAAGAAGCCTTAGAGATGAGGAATCCCATGAAGAAGTTTCGCCTGCTGTTGAGCCTAACCGTCGTCTCCCTGATCCTGGGTGCCTGCTCGTCGTCCCCGGTAGGCGTGGATGACGAGCTTAGTTGCGACCCGATTTTAGAAACCTGTGCACAGCACAACCCTAACATCGGTCACAACCCTAACATCGGTCACAATCCGAACATAGGGTAGTAATCAGCCCGCCAGGGCCGTCATCTTCATATCGTGCAGGCCTTCCCTGATCGCGGAGAGGTCCGCCGTTCTCTTCGGGGCGGGCGGTATCGCTATATCTGTGCTATCGGCGCGAAGTCGACGCAGTTCTTTTTCGGCATCGAAATAGATCTGGTTGTTTCCCGATTCCTCGCAGAAGCACATCGTCTGCCGGAGCCAGGATTCCGCCTCGATTGAGTCGCCCAGCAGACGATAGGCCTTGCCCCGATAGAGCATCAACTCGGCCACCATGAACCTGGGACCCTGTCGCCACGCCAATGAGTCCACGACCTCGAGCCGTTCGTTGAACGCGGCGACATCACCACGGCGGGCCGAGATGCATGCGAGTCCGTCCAGGGCGTAGACTCTGAACAAGAATTCCTCGCTACGCTCCGCGACAATCGTGTAGGCATCCTCGGAGGCAGTGAGTTCACCAAGCTCAAGGAAAACCCACGCCAACGTGGTCAAGGAGCGAATTCGAGCCTGTTCAGAGGCGGCCACCCGAACGGCCTCCCACCCATGCTTAGCCGCCGCCTCGTATCGCTTGCTAGCCAACTCCAAGGACATTACGTCGTGGTGGACCGTACCCAACGTCCCGCTGTCGTTCGTACTCCTTGCGATCGCGAGTGCCTCCTCGAGGCATTCTCGCGCGAGGGGAAGATTGCCCTGCTCGACATGGGTATTCGCTATACCACAGAGCGTGAGGGCCGATCTGCCAACCGCTCCAAACGCCTCGGCACTTTCCTTGGCACACGCGTACCACCTGAAAGCATCGTCCCACTCTGCAAGCCTTCGGCTTACCCGTCCAAGACTCCGGTAAGCGTCGATCACCTCCTCGTGAGCCCATGTGGACGCCGCAATCAGGTAGCCGACACGGAATAACTCTCGGGCGCCATTGAAGTGCCCCTGCCCCTCCACCGACTCAGCGTGCTCCAACACCGCCCTCGCCAACTCCAACCGGTCCTCGGCCTCGAGCGCATTGGCCAGGCGGACCCACTCCGCCCGCTCGGAGTCATCCTCCGACACCACGTCGAAGCTCTTGCGAAGCTCGGTGATCTTCTCGTCGAGGGTACTTCGAGGGAGGACGAAGTCCTCGTCGATCATCGTGTGGAGCAATCGCGCCACCGCGAAGCGCGTTCCGATCCGGCGGTCGATGCCGTTTTCGGACTCCCTCCCCTCGAGGTCGTTGAGGACCGGCCATCCCGGTGGATGCGAGGGGCCCGACGCAGCCGCCTGACAACCAACGGCCATCTGAAGGGCACTCTCTTCGGCCAGATCCCTGTGCAGCACCAGGGCCGCGACCTCGCCGGCGGTGAACATCAGGTCATCCAGCGCTCTACCTGCGATCGGCTCTCTCCCCGTCCGTGAATCCGCCGTGAGGAACCATGCCCGCATTCCGTCGCTGCCCAACGCGACATAACAAGCGCTTTGCACTCCCTTGAGGAACGGCAACTTCCCGCTAACGGAATCGGGCATGTCGACAAACCCCGGAACACCCTCGTTCCAAGACAGCCGTAACGGATCGATACGGAAGCTGTCACGCGGTGGTTGCGAGGTGAGGTCGAGCACGCAGTGCGTATGCACAAGGCCGGATCCGTACTCGTCGACCCACAACGCCGCGACCCGGTCCGCGCCGACGGTATCGGCAACGCTCCAGAGGTGCGTCACGAGCCGCTGCCGAGTAGGGTCACCACCGTAGAGGGCCAGCGCTTCGCACAAACGCTGAGACCTACGATTCCTGAACTCGGCTAGGGAGAGCTGGACTGTGGACATAAACCTCGTATGAAATAGCTTTCGGTCGACCCTTATAAGCTAGATTTCCCACGCCCCAAAAACAACAATTTTTCGCAGAGGCCTAGAACGAGCCTCCCACGAGTATCGACCTGCCCCTTGCCGAACTTGACCCACAGTCCATGAAACACCCCTTATCGGGCGCCGAGAGACGCGGGGACGCGATCCTCACTGACGTCGGTCTCGTGGCGATGGCCGTGATCTGGGGCATCAATTTTTCCGTCATCAAGATCGCTCTGACGGAGATATCTCCGCTGGCCTTCAACGCTCTGCGGTTTCCGATGGCGGCCGCCGCTCTGGTGATAATGCTCCGGCTCCAAGGGCCCCTGCAAATGCCCGAGCGATCCGATGTGCCTCGCCTCATCGCCTTGGGTCTCGTCGGTAACGTGGGTTATCAACTCCTGTTCATCTACGGCATTGATATCACACTGGCCGGTAACGCTGCCCTGATGCTGGCGACCACGCCGGTGTGGACCCTGATCCTCGCAACGCTGCTGGGACTGGAGCGGCACGGCCGCCTGGTATGGGCCGGTGTGTTCGGCGCGCTGGCGGGCATGGCGCTCGTGGTGCTCGGCGGTCCCCAAGAGGTGGCGATCGGGAGTGGCATCCCGACGGGGGATCTGCTGATGGTGGGCTCGGCCATGGTGTGGGCAGTGTATACCGTCGGCTCTCAGGACCTCACGAGACGCTATGGTGCGCTGCCGGTGACCACGTGGACTCTTGGCATCGGCGCGGTCTCCCTGGCGATCATTGGCGCACCACAGGTGGCACGGACCGACCTCGCTGCCCTATCGACTACTGCATGGGTGAGCTTGTTCTACGCGGGAGTCATGTCGATCGCGGTGGCATATCTCTTATGGTACCGTGGCGTGGAGCGCCTCGGGAGCAGCCGTACATCCGCGTTCTCCAACCTGGTACCGCTGGTCGCGTTGGTGGTAGCGTGGTTCTGGTTGGGAGAGCGTCCCTCGGCCATACAATTGGCCGGTGCGACCGTCATAATCGGAGGTGTCTCGGTAACCCGCTACGCCCGAGTAAGAGCGGCACGGTCGGCCTAGGCCTAAAAAAGGGCGTCAGGCGTTGGCGCCGGAGTCGAGCCGCGGCGGCGCGGGAAAATCCAACGACGGGCGGTAGAGGACCTCAGGGAACTCGTAAACGATAATTCCCTGCTCCGTAATGTCGGAGCGCACCCGGAAACCGTCGTCCATGCTGTTCA
>JBGMRK010000023.1:13381-21663 GCA_048061375.1 Longimicrobiales bacterium
ATTCCCTGCTCCGTAATGTCGGAGCGCACCCGGAAACCGTCGTCCATGCTGTTCATGAGTTCCTCGGCCCTGTCGAGGGACATATTCAACGACGCGGCCACTTCGGTGACGGTGAGAACACCACCCTTTTCCGTGGCGAGCATCAGCACACGTCTCTGCGTCCGAGCGGCCATCACGCGGTCGACTTCCTGCTTGGCTTTCATGCCCCACCAGAAGGTCGCTGTGCCACCCGCTCCGATGACGCTACCTATCGCTACGGCCGCAAGCTCGAACTCGATGAAACCGACCGAAATCATGATGGCGGCGATCGCCGCCATACCGACCCCGATGACGCGCCGGCCCACGCCACTCCTCGGGAGTGGCTCCTCGGACGCGACGGCGGTCCCGGCGATTCTAGGCACCGGAACTCGATCTCCCTGCCCCAAGGTACTCGCGTGCATCCAGCCAAGGCCGCACTGCGGGCAAACACGGTGTTTGCGCCGAGCCAACCAGTACGCGAGACCACCAAGTCCATACGTAAACAGACTGACGCCTACGAGCAGAGCGATGTGGCCAGGGCGCCGGAAATAGTCGATGCCCTCGCCTACGTACGCGCACCGAGGACAACTCTTCACCCCCGACTGGCGCACGACGGCACGAGTGACGGCCGCCCCACACGTGGGGCAACTGCGTTCGTGATCCCTTAGATGTTCACCGCACGTCGAACAACGCATTGGCATAAATGCTATGGGTAAAGGCCTGCCTCGTAGACACTCGACCCTACGAGATCGTTCCCTTGAAGATTCAGACTGAGCCTCGCAGAATCAACGCTTTGTCGGTTCTAGAACAACCGCACAATCCTCAACTGCAACGCGGCCTCCTCAGAAGGAGGTACACCGCCCGACCCGAGTATTGCAAGACCAAGGCCTGTGGTCGCGGGCCGAATCAGGAAATAGGCACTCGAGGACGACCACAGGCGGTCAGGCGCTACAAAGTCGGCACCTCCCCTGGACAAAGGCAGGAGCGGGAACGTAATCCTCACGGTCCTTAAGGCTTCCACCAGATCGAGCACTGGATACTGTAGCTCGGACCGCACCGTCGTCCGTCGCTCGGCGGGCTGACCCTCCACGCCGACCGCTGCACCCCAATCCGCCAAGAGCGAGGGCCACGAGAATCCCACCGCCGACGTCACGTTTTCTGTCCCCGTCAACGTGGTCTGGGTGAGCGCCCGTAGCACCGAGATTCCGCCGAACCGCTCCTCCAAGTAGCGCACGAACAGCCAGCCGGCACCCCGCTCTGGAAGGCTCGCCTGACCCGTGCTCACGATGAGGCTCGAGCTCGATGGCCCATCCAGGTAGAGCGCCGCTCGGCGATAGTTCTCCGCGCTGAACAGCCGCGCGGCGTCGAAATCCCCCTGGGCCGCGAAGTGCTCCGCCACCACATCTTCCGCCGTGTGAGCGAGAGCCTCTGAGAGCCAGAGTGCGTCGGTTCGATCCGCACCGCGTTTCAGCACGCGCTCGTTGAAGTGGATCATGTGCTGGAGTTCGTGTGCTAAGATCGCAGGCAACACGCGTTCGAGCTCACCCACCGAATGCGGATCTGAGAACTTCCCCGTGGGATCCGGCACCAACAAATAGAAGATCTCTCCCTGATTGCCGTTTTCTGCATCCACCAGGAGGTCCAGGCCGAAGAAGAAACCGGCCGCGAAGCCATCGGCGCCCCTGGGCGTCAAGCGGTTTACAACTGGAGTCAGAAGGATGATTACCTGGCCATTTCCGTCCAGATCGCTGACATCCCCGTAGCTCTCGGTTATGAGGGGAAACGTCGGCTCGTCGAACCGCATGGCCAGGCCCTCGAGCAACGAGTTGGGCACGTCGGACAGAACACTGGCGTCCACGTACAGCGCAGCTCGCTGCGAGACCAAGCGCACCTCACCGGTCACCTGAGTGAACGTTCCCCCGGCGCCGAGCACGTTGAAGTCCCTTCGTTCGCCGACCACTGGCGGGCGGGTCGAAATGGCTGGAGCTGGCGCCGGCTGGACCAACTGGGTGGTGGCCACCGCCTCTGCTTCCCGGGAGCGCACGAAATTTTCCCACTCCGCATGGGCCGAGCCCGGGCCGTCAGGCCCAGCGGAGGCCGCCGGGGCCGGGGCAGCCCCAAAAGACGGAGCTCCGGGTCTTGATCCAGTTGCCACCGCCGTGGGGGCTCCCACCAGGCCCAGTACCGCCATGTCGAAGCGCGCGGCGCCGACCTGGCTCGAGGACTGCACGACGGCGAGGTAGCTTGCCTGAGGGCCGTCCCCCCCGAACGCAAAACACAGGAAGCCATCCGACCCGGAAAGCAACGTATCAGCGCCAACGGTGAGCGCCGGCACCATCTGGGTGCCCGTCACACTCATCGAGCGTGGATCACTGCGTGACTCTCCGAGTCGCACCTCGACGTCCACGGATCTGCTCGGAAGGCAGGGCGGCACCTCCACCGTGAGTCTGCCGGTCTGGCTCGCGATCACCCTCCCGGGAATGCCGGAGAAGAGCACCGTGTTGTGGCGGGGGGTCGGGCTGAAGTTGGCGCCCTCGATGTCGATGGCGTCACCCGCGGTGGCTGCGGCTGGAACGACGGTGAGCAGGGGTGGAAGGACCGCGTTGGCGGTGAACTCGACGAAGACATCGTTCTGGCTGCTGACCGTAGCACGGATCAGGTACTCGCCCAAGCCGGCCCCCAGAGACGCTCCGACGGAAGCGAGCCCCGCCGCGCTGCTGACGCTGCTGGTCTGATCCAACGCTGCGCCCGAGCCAGCCACCACGGACCATGAGACCGTTACACCTTCTTCCGGCCTGCGGTCGGCCACCGAACGAACGACAACCTGCAGGAGATCGGGCAAGCGCGCGGACGCGGGAGCGAACTGGTTGTTACCCCCCGCGATGACGATCTCGAGGCTCCTGGGGAGAGGATCTACAGGGCCGTCTCCCTCCCCGCACGCGCTCAGCGAGATGACCAGGCCCGCAACCGCGAAGGCCTCGAGAACCCTCAACGCCGGACCAACTCCATGAGATCGATGATGGGACTGCCGGTTAGAGCGGCCGCTCCCAACCTGAGCCGCCCGACGACCCGAACCCGTTCCAGCGGCAACAGGCCATCCACCAGAGGCATCATGTCGGGCGGCACGGCCACGTAGACGAATCGCGTGCCCTCTTCTCCACCCCGGGTGAGCAGGAACGGCTCGCCCTCGTAAAAGTCGGTACGAATCTTTTCGGCGCGCTCGAGGGAAATGAACTGGAGGTCCCACTGCACGGCCCTGCCGCGGTACCGGCCGGGATTGGACACAACCTCCTCTATGCTCACTTCGGTGAGCACGCCGGAGTCCACGTCCTCTCCGGTAGGCAGGTCCGGGATCCACGTCCACCCCTCCACCCTGACTCTAGCCCAGTTTCCTTCGCGAGCGAGGATGCGCACATCGGTGCCGGGATGGGCCTTTGCCAGGGTATCCCCATCCGGTCCGCTTAGGATCGTTCCCCCGGCCGGACCCGTGCGTACCCACTCGGCGCGCTCGGCATCGCTCGTCGTCTCGTCCGCCTCGGGAAAGTCCAATGATGCCTTCCATATCCACACCTCACGCTCCACCCGCCGCCATCCCGTCGACGATTCGATCTGGACCAGCAGCATCCCCTTTTCGAGCCAGCCAATGACGTCGCCCGCCGGAGCGCCACGGATGTTCTCGCCATCCTCGGCGGAGACCACCAAGTCGAAGCCGTCTCGATCGATCGCCTGAAGTGACCTGGACCAAACCCAACCCTGGAGGCGGATCCGTACCCACCGTCCATCCTCCGCCAAAACCTCCACGCCGATGTTTTCCCGTACTTGGCCCAGCACGATCCCATTCGGCCCGGCCCGAATATTCTCCTCGCCACTGGTGACGGCCGTCTGGCCGATGACCGGTGCTGCCGCGAGTAGCGCCAGCACGACGCCGGACGCTATGAAAAACCGGCTGGAGGAGAGGTCTGTTGAGTGCGTCATTAGGTTTGAAACGATCTACGTCCGATGGTGTTAAAGCTCTCGAACGCCGCGCCCGGCGGCTCCACTCCCGACTTGAAACGAATGTGCCTGAACTCCATGCGCATGGCAACGATCCGGATTCTTACTACAGCGATGGTAGTCCTTTGGCTCCCCGGCGCCCTCGCGGGCCAGGTGGTTCCGTCGCCCTATCGCTTTCTCGAATCGAAGCAAGAGGTGGTGGTCTTCATCGGCACGTCCGACCCGAGCCCCGGCCAACTCCAGCTCGGCATGGGGTCGGCCACCGTATATGGGGGTCGCTATAGCGTCGACGTGGGCTCGACGCTGACGGTGGAGCTAGGTACCACTATTTTCGCCGGCGAGCGTGAAGTGTGGGACCCGCGCCGCGCCGTGGGGGACCGGCAAGTAGGCGTGTCGGACCTGACGGTGGCCGCCTTGGAGGCACGATTTCGGCTCAACCTCACGGGGCACCGCTCGTGGCACCGCCTGCGCCCCTTCGTGCTGGTCGGCGGCGGACTCGCGTTCGCGACATCGGAGGACAAGACCCTCGAAGATGCCACCGAGCTTCCAGCGACGGACCGGTTCTCGTTCGGAAAAAAATTCACTGCGGTCGCGGGCGGTGGCATCGCGATCCACGCCTCTCCCAGGTTCACGATCCGGCTGGATGCTTCGCTCAACCTTTGGAAGATCACGACACCTCCCGGATTCACGGACGTGAGTCGAGATTTCGGCCCCGTGCCCGACAGCGAATGGATCGGCGCTCCCGCCTTCACGGTAGGTACCGCGATCAGGTTCTGAGGCCCGGCTGAGCAGACATGACCGATTTTGAGACACTGAGCGCCGACTGGCTGACGACCGAAGAGGCTCTCGAACGGATCCTCGCCACGGCAAGACCGCTGGCGACTGAGATGATTCCACTCGATGACGCTCTCGGAAGAGCCCTTGCCGCAGACCTCCGCTCACCCGTCGCACTTCCGCCCTGGAACTCCAGCGCCATGGACGGCTATGCCGTTCGGGGTGACGACGTGAGGGGAGCCACCGCCGACGATCCTGTGAGCTTGCCGGTCGCCGGACAGATCCTCGCAGGTCCGTCTGGCGGGCTCACCCTCCAGGCTGGTACCGCTATCCGCATCATGACGGGTGGCGCCGTGCCGGAGGGTGCGGACTCGGTGATACGGGTCGAGCACACGGACCGGGAGGCGGCATCCGCCGGGACGGTGCTTGTCCGCGACGACGCCGATACCGGTCGGCACGTTCGACCGGGGGGACTGGACTGTGCCGCCGGGGATGTGATGCTGGAGAGCGGCGTAGCTCTCACCCCGGGACGAATTGGTGTTGCGGCCGGGACGGGCGCCTCGGAGATCGAGGTTGGAGGTCGTCCCACAGTGGCGATCCTCGCCAACGGCGACGAGTTGGCCGCGCTCGGTGAGTTCGAGCGCGTCCTAGAAGGCTCCGCCATCCCCGAGAGCAACAGCCACGCACTCTGCGGAGCGTCCCTTGCGGCGGGTTGCCTCCCGCTCCCTCTCGGCATCGCCCGCGATAACGTCGAGGATCTTCGCGAGCACACGGAGCGCGCAATGGATGCGGACGCGTTGGTCACCGTCGCGGGCGCCTCCATGGGCGAGGGTGACTTGATCAAGCGGGTGCTCTTCGACCTGGGGTACCAGCTCGATTTCTGGCGTGTGAAGATCCGTCCGGGAAGCCCCTTCAGCTTCGGCCACATCCCCCGGGAGGGCGCGGCGCCGCTACCTGTCTTTGGGTTGCCCGGCAATCCCGCCTCCGCCTTCGTGACCTTCGAGCTGTTCGTGCGCCCTTTCCTCCTGAAGCTCGCCGGCCACCACGCAGTTCACCGGCTCGTGCTGGAAGCCACCGCCGGCGAAGATCTCTCCTCCACGCGGAACCTTACGCACTTTCTGCGCGTCACACTGAGCGAAGAAGGTGGGGGTCTCACCGTGCACCTGGCGGGACTCCAGGGATCCGGCCTGGTAGGCAGCCTGGGCAGGGCCGAGGGCCTGGCGGTCATACCCGATGGCATCGAGATGCTTCGGGCCGGCGAACACGTGCGGGTGATCATCCTAGACGACCGCCCAGCCTGGGGATCACGCGCTTCCTTCATGTCGAAGCGCACCGACATTGGCTCGTGAAACGTAGCTAGTCCGACTTGATGGCGCGGATTTCCTCGCTCAACCGTGGCAGAATCTCCAGCGCGTCTCCCACCACCCCGAAATCCGCCACCGTAAAGATGGGCGCGTCCGGATCCTTGTTGATGGCCACGATCGTCTGTGAGGTGCGCATGCCGGCCAGATGTTGGATGGCCCCCGAGATACCCACCGCAAAGTAGAGCTTCGGCGCTACCGTCTTGCCCGTCTGCCCGACCTGCTCGGCGTGCGGACGCCAACCGGAATCGACCACAGCCCGCGATGCGCCGAGCGCAACGTCCGAGCCCAGCGCGTCACGGAGTTCCTCCAGAAGACGCCAGTTCTCAGGCCCCTTCATGCCCCGACCGCCGGAGACGATCACGCTGGCCTCGGCCACATCGACCGAGCCACCAGTCGCTTCCCTGAACTCCAGGATGCGGGTGGTTGGCGTACCCACCTCGGGCACGAAGGACTCGACGGTCGCGGTGCCCCCGATGTTCTCGGCCCGGAAGACGTTCGGCCTGAGCGAGACCAGTGCGGGAGAGGCCTCCATGCGCAGGTGGGCGAACGCCTTTCCCGAATAGACCGGCCGCACCACACGCACCGTGCCGTCCGCCGCGCTCACCTGTGTCGCGTCGCAGGCCAGCGGAACGTCCAGGAGCGCCGCCACGCGGGGTGCAAGATCCTTGCACTGGGCCGTTGCCGGGAAGAGCACGGCCGCGTAGCCTCCGCCTCGCACCACCGCCGCGAGGGCCTCGGCATAGGCCTCGGGAACATACTGGTTCAGGGCATCGTGCTCGCCCACCAAGACCCGCACCGCACCGAACGCCCCAACGGATTCTGGTCCGGCGATGCCCGAGCCGCCAAGCACGACCGCATGCGCGACCCCACCCAGCGCGGTGGCGAGTGTCGATGCCGCGCTCACGATCTCGTGGGACACGCCCCGGAGCTCGCCGCCCCGCTGCTCCGCAAAGGCGAGTACGTCGCCCATATCTTATTTCTCCAGAATCGTTGTGTGATCTAGATCGGCGTCTGCGGCCGCCCTACAGGGCGTTGGCCTCTTCTCTCAACAGCCGGACCAACTCCGGTACAGCATCGGGACCCTCTCCCACGATGCGGCCCTCGGCTCGGGCTGGCGGATACTCCAGCCTCTCCACGGTGATGCGGGCCGCTGAGACCTGTACCGCTTTCTCTTCGAGAGGCTTCCTCTTAGCGGCCATGATGCCCTTGAGCGACGCATATCGCGGCTCGAACTCTCCCTTGGTCACGGTAAGGACCGCCGGAAGCGGCAACTCGATCCGCTCGGTGCCGCCCTCGACGTCGCGATCGCAGACAACCGTGCCATCGGTCAGCTCGAAGCTCGAAACCCCTGTGGCGCAGGGACGTCCCATCAGAGTCGCCACCATGGGACCGACCTGCTGTTGGTCATCGTCCGCGGCCTTCACGCCAAAGAGGATGAGCGGCGCATCCGCCTCGCCCAGCTCCGAGGCGAGAGCGCGCGCGGTGGCGAGGCCGTCCATCGTGACGTCGCCGTTCAGCAGGACAGCCCTGTCGGCGCCCATCGCGAGCGCCGATCGTAGAGTTTCTTGCGAGGTCGTATCCCCCAACGTGAGCGCCACGACTTCCCCCTCGCCGGACGCTTCGGTCATCCGTAGCGCCGCCTCCATGGCGAACTCATCGTAGGGGCTCATTACGAACTTCACTCCGCCGGGGTCGATGGAGGTGCCGCTGTCCGAGATTCGGACTCGGGTCTCCGTATCGGGAACCCGCTTCAGGCAGACCGTGATATTCAAGGTTGAGCTTCCCAAGTTCATGTTGTGCTTGAGTTTTGCCGACGGAATCTACCGGAGGCGCCACACCCGTTCAAGACGGCTCAACAAGGCTTGCCCGAGACATGGGTGTTGCCCCGCACATAGAATCGAAGCGGCCAATCGTCTGCCCGTGTCACGCCGATTCTGGGCGACACACCTACGCTCGCGTCGACGACGGGCCAACCCCCCGCCACAGTGAGTGGGGGCCCCGACAGATCCGTTCCGTCACAGGATCCGTCGATCCGCATCGCCTGGCCGAGCCGGCCGGGACCAGAGGCGATTACAGACCGTCCGTGCCGCCTGCGGGACATGATCTCGCCTCCTTCGATCGGGTCGAGCGCCC
>JBGMRK010000024.1:0-21320 GCA_048061375.1 Longimicrobiales bacterium
TCGAAGCGACAATTCCGGTCGGGATATGCCCGATTGCCGTCGCGTTCACTGAGATTCCAGACAAGTAGGCCACGGCTCGCTTGTACGCGGTTTCCGCTTCCTGTAGCTTTGGCTTGATCTACCGGACCGAGACCACCCGCCTCGATGAATCACGAGTTCCCGCATATGGCCCACTACCTCGACTATGCGGCCACGTCGGCCATTCGGCCCAAGCAGGTCGTCGACGCGGTATCGGAATTCCTCAGTGATTGCGGAGCCACCCCCGGAAGGGCGGCTCATTCTCGGGCGCTGACGGCCGGTCGGATCGCCCTCCATTGCCGCCAGCATGTGGCCGGACTGCTGGGCCTCTCGGGCGACCCCGGTCGGATCGCGTTCATGCCAAACGCGACCTATGGTCTGAATGCGGCATTGGCCGGTACCTTGAGGCCAGGTGACACGGTCGTCATTTCGGAGTATGACCACAATTCCGTGCGGAGGCCCGTGCACGCCCTTGCGGGCTCCCGCGGTGTCGTAGTCAGGTCGATCTGCGGATCTCCCGACGGTGCGGTCGATCTCACCGAGGTCGAACGCTTGCTCGATGGCGCGAAGCTCCTGGTCGTGAACGAAATCTCGAACGTCCTCGGCACCAAGTTGCCGCTGGCCCGACTCGCCAGGCTCGCCCACGAAGCAGGAGCACTCGTTCTGGTGGACGCGGCGCAGTCCGCGGGCCACGTGCCGGTGAACCATGGAGACGATGGTGCAGACATGGTCGCATTCACCGGGCACAAAGGACTGCTCGGTCCGCAGGGCACCGGGGGGCTGTGGATTCGAGACGGCGTCGACGTCGAGCCGATGGTCCTCGGCGGGACCGGTGGTGGGGACTCCAGGACCGTAGGCATGCCGGCATCGATGCCCGACCGGCTCGAGGCGGGCACCGTCAACGGTCCCGGACTGGCCGGACTCTTGGCCGCCTGTCGGTTTCTGGAAGAACGGGGTGTGGCCTCGATCCATGAGGAGATCAGCGCATTGAAGATGCGGTTGCGCGACGGCCTGCGCGAGATTTCCGGGGTCCGTGTATTGTCGCCCGCCGCGCCGGATGGGGCCGCGATCGTGACGATCACGACCGACGCGATGGAGGCGGGCACACTCGCGCACCGGCTGGACACCGAGTGGGGTGTCATGGGCAGGGCGGGCTTGCATTGTGCGCCGGTCGTCCATCAAATGATGGGCACGTCGGCATCCGGCGCCTTCAGGCTCTCGCTCGGGTGGGCCTCTACTGTGGAAGATGTCGATCGAGCAATCGTTGCCGTGCACGCTCTCGCGAAGAGCCCCATCGTACCTGTATCGTAGATGCTGAAGCCAACAGAATTCCACCGGAAGCCGTAATGCGCCTCTTCGTCGCACTGAACCTCCCCAAGAAGGAAAAGGACCGCGTTTACCGTGCGGCGAAACCGCTGCGTGACGAAGGGCTTCCCGTGCGGTGGATCGAGCCCGACACCTACCACGTCACGCTCAAGTTCCTGGGCGAAGTGGGAGACCAGCGCCTGGAGGCGATCGGGCAAGCACTCGACAAAGTCGCGACATCCAACACACCGTTCGATCTCGAACTGCGAGAATTCGGAGCCTTTCCGACGATCCGGCGGCCCCGAGTGCTGTGGATTGCCGTCGAGCCGACTCCGGCCCTGAGGTGCCTGAAGCAAGACATCGAATGGGCCCTCTCCGACTGGGGTTTCGAGCGCGACACTCAGGCATTCCACCCCCACATCTCCTTGGGCCGGGCGAACGCTGATGATGGCGCCGGGGCGTTCAGGGGTCTCGACGCACTCGCTGCCGGCCTCAGCTATCAGGGTGGGGGTACTGCCAGGAAGATAGACCTCATGCGCAGCCGGCTCGGCAAAGGGGGTGCGTCCTACTCGGTTCACTCCAGCTACCGACTTTCCGGATAACGCCTTGACGGGGAGCGGGTGCTTAAAAAGCTGCCTAGGACGCGTGGCGCTCCTCGTCCTGCTTGTAGGCGGGGGTTATGCGGCGTGGCGCTGGGGCCCGGAGGCGATGCCCCGGGTCCAGGCCTGGCTCCAAGACGAGGCAGTCACCGAGAAACTGGTCGCGTCTCCCGAGCTCGCTCAGGCGACGCTGGATCGAGTCGAAGATTTGCGCGGAGGATCTGGACCCGATCGCCTCGCCCTGAGCAATGTCGAAGTGGTCAGTGTGCTGAAGTATGCGCTGGCGGGATTGATCCCCGAGCAGGTTTCGGCGCCCTCAGTGATCCTGGCCGATGGCCGCCTGACGCTGTCGGGCAAGGTTCCCTTGAATGCCCTCGAGGGCCTGGGCGAGCTCGGACCGGCGGCAGGCTTCTTGCCCGATACCTTGCTCCTGGAGTTGGAGGCATCGTTGGTCCCGCTGGACGATCGCCGGGCCGCCCTGGTGATTCATAAGGTGGTAGCCTCATACATACCGCTCCCGGATCGTTTCATCGCCGGCGTACTTCGGTCGCTTGGACGCCAGCCCGAAGAGGGTCTTGCGTCGGATGCGCTGGCCGTTCGGCTACCGAGTGGACTCGAGTCCGCCTACATTCTGCGGGATAGCCTCGTGCTCGTGGCTGTTCGCTGACTGGACCCTCAACCTCCCACGGATCGACCGCATGGCGAAAATCCTGATCGTCGACGACGAGCAAGCGATACGAGACGCGCTCGTCCAGGTTTTCGAGTACGAAGGGCACGAAGTACGGGGGGCGGCCGACGGGCCCGACGCGTTGGAGGCCGTAGAGCGGGAACGCCCAGACGTGACCTTCCTGGACGTAAAGATGCACGGGATGGACGGGCTCGAGACGCTGGAGCGCATCCGAGAGGCCGACCCCACCGGGGTTGTGATCATGATTAGCGGCCACGGGACCATCGACACGGCCGTTGAGGCGACGCGCAAGGGAGCGTACGACTTCCTCGAGAAGCCACTCGACACCGACCGTCTTCTCGTGACCCTCAGGAATGCACTAGACGTAAAGGGCCTTTCAGATAGCGTCCAGATGCTCCGGGACCAGGTCGAGAGCCGACACGAAATCGTTGGCGCGTCCTCGCAGATTCGTTCTGTACTCGAGCGTATCGAACGGGTTGCGGCGACCGACGCTCGAGTACTCATCACAGGGGAGAACGGCACGGGAAAGGAGTTGGTGGCTCGGGCGATCCACCGGCTCTCTACGCGGCCGCCCGAACGATTCGTCGAAGTGAACTGCGCCGCGATCCCTTCGGAACTCATAGAATCCGAGTTGTTCGGGCACATGAAGGGTTCCTTTACTGGGGCGGTGGCCGACCGAGCGGGGAAGTTCGAGCAAGCGGATGGAGGCACGCTCTTCCTCGACGAGATCGGCGACATGTCGTTGGCCGCACAGGCCAAGGTGCTCAGGGCGCTGGAGGAAGGCGTCGTAACAAGGGTTGGCGGGTCCGCAGTAATCAACGTCGACGTGCGTGTGATCGCTGCCACCAACAAGGACCTCGAGTCGGAGATCGCTCAGGGGACCTTCCGTGAGGATCTGTTCTATCGCTTGAACGTGGTGCCGATCCATATCCCGAGCCTACGGGAGAGGCGCGAAGACATTGCGATGCTGGTCGGGCACTTCATGGATCGCATGGCGCGCTCCGACCGAGTGCCGGCAAAGGTGATCGAGGACTCCGCCATCGTGAGGCTCTCGGCCCTCGATTGGCCTGGTAATGTCCGTGAACTCCGAAACACGGTCGAACGGCTCTCCATCCTTGCCCCGGGTGAGCGAATTCGAGCCGAGGACGTCGACGCTCTGGTGGTGGGGCGCCCGCCCGCCGAAGGGGCGAGCCTCACGCGGTTCGAGGCCGATACCTTCAGCGAATTCAAGGAAAAGGCCGAGGAAGCCTTCATCCTGAGCAAGCTGAGAGAGTCTGATTGGAACGTGAGCGAAACAGCGCGCAAGATGGATATGCCGCGCTCCAATCTCTACAAGAAGATCGAACGCTACGGCCTGACCCGTGAAGATTGAGGGGGAGCCCGGGCGGAGGTCGCTCAGGGCTTATGGAAGATCTCCGCGCCGTTTGGCAAGTCGTAGAAAGCCTCCATTGTCCGGTAGTCCCGGGTGGACAGCCTGCTCGCCGTATTCGTCGGGTACATCACGTCCGTGGGTGCATCGCTGTGGGGCAACCCGAGCGCATGCCCCATCTCGTGAGCGGCCACCAGGCTCACTTGACGCTCGGTTAGGTAGCGCGTGGGTCTGGATGGGAGCCTGGTCGTCAGCCTGAGGCCCTGGACCTCGAAGTGGGGCTTGCCGGCCTTCCAACTCCACTTCGTCCGCGCTACTCCGATTTGCCGTCCATCCAGGGTCCGGCTCCACACGATTTCGATATCTGCCGCCGGTCCCCCTCCAGGTCCGGTCTGGATCGTCAGCCCGAAGGGGTGGCCTTGCCAGGCCTGGATACCGCGAACGGCCGCTCGCTGAAGCTCAGCAGCTTTTTCTCTCGATTCAAAATCGGGAAGCGGGACCCGGATAGTGAGGGTCCTGGTGTCGTCGGGCCACCGGAGGATCTTCGTGACATGTTGCTCCTCCACGTCGGCGCACAAATACCCCACGTTCAGGCACACCTCCCGCTCCGGGAGCTCGATCCCCGGCATGTCCGTGCCACTCACCCGGACCTCTTCGGTCAACGCGAAACAAAGGCGTGGGTTTTCGTATGGGCACTCCGCCACCTCGTCGGCCGAGATGGGAGGCGAGTCGCGGTTGTTTCTGATGAACGTGGCGACCACGGCGATGAAGGCGATACCCAGCACCAACGATGTAGGTGAAACCGATCCGAGCTTCATATTGGGCTCTTTTCTCCGCCGGGTACCAAACAGGGAGGTGACCGCCCCATCCCTAAGCTAGGCCTGCACCGGTCTTGGGAGGAAGGATGATCTCTCCCCGGCTTGTGGCGCTCGCGCGGACGCGGCAAGTTGACATTCGCAATTTCGACAGTGCGATCCGTTGACGTGGCGGGGCCGGTGGATGGCGGAAACCATGTCTTGGAGCCCGTGAATTGCGGCTCACTACGAAGGCGGCCAGCCGGGGATTCGGGATGGAGGAAATCGAACGGGAAGTGGGCGTTCAGGACCAGGTGCGGTCATCAACCGTCGGGGCAAGCGGGAAGCGCGGGCTGTTGCGATGGGTCTGGGGGCGAACGCGAACGGTCATCGTGGCGTTCGTATTCTTCGTCCTCGTTCGTACGTTCGTCATCGAGGCGTTCAAGATCCCGACTGGCTCCATGGAAGGTACGCTTCTGGTCGGTGACTTCCTGCTCGTAAACAAAATGGTCTACGGAGCCGAAGTACCCGGTCTCGGGCTACGGCTACCACCCATCGCGGAGCCACAGCGCGGCGAGATCATCGTGTTCGACCCACCGCATGATCCCGGCAAGAACTACGTGAAGCGCATCATCGGCCTGGCCGGAGACACATTGCGCATGGTGAACAAGATCGTATACGTCAATGGCAATCCGATTGCCGAGCCGTATGCGAAGTACATCGACCGGTCGGGGACCGACGCCATCCATCCCGCCATGCGATGGCAGGAGCGGTATTTGGTTACGCCACGGAACTTGAGGCGGAGACAACGGCGGTACCGGGCGTCGAGGGACAACTGGGGTCCCATTCTCGTGCCCCGAGGCAAGTTCTTCGTGCTCGGCGACAACCGCGACAACAGCGAGGACTCCCGCTATTGGGGCTTTGTCGACCGGGAGGCGATCCATGGGCGGCCGTGGTTGGTCTACTACTCGTTCGACCGATTCGCCCCGACGCCTGCACCATGGTTGGCCGGTGTGCGCTGGAAACGCATCGGGGATCGCATCCGCTAACCGTGGTGGTGTCATGCGGTTAAGTTTGGCTATTCTTCTCCGAGGTCCCGCCTTGTCATAGGGGCGTGCGGGCTCACGGGGGTGGGAGTTGCGCCACGGCGCGAGACCCTTATTGTGTCCATGCCCGGCGCCGGGCTCTGGTCCCGTCTTCATCGTTTTCCGAGGAGCCGCATGAGCTTCGCCTCTCGCCGAGGATCTTTCCGAGAAGGCTCCCTCGATCAATACCTGAAAGAGATCAGCATCTACCCTCTGATCGACCGGCAAGAGGAGGTGCGACTCGCCCAGCTCATCAGAAAGGGTGAGGAAGAGGCGCTCAACAAGCTTGTTCGCTCGAATCTCAGGTTCGTGGTTTCGGTCGCCAAGAAATACCAGAACCAGGGCGTGCCGCTGTCCGACCTGATCAACGAGGGCAATCTGGGCCTGATCCGGGCGGCGCATAAATTCGACGAGACCAAAGGCATCAAGTTCATCAGCTATGCCGTTTGGTGGATTCGTCAGGCGATTCTGCAGGCCCTCGCGGAGCAGAGCCGTATCGTAAGGGTGCCACTCAACCGGGCGGGGGCGTTGCACCGGATAGGCCGGCGTAGCTCCGCGCTACTCCAAGAGCTGGGTCGCGAGCCGACCGTTGGCGAGATCGCCCAGGACCTCGACATCACCGAGGAGGAGGTCGAGCGGACGCTGGCGATCTCCCAGACGCACCTGTCTCTCGATGCTCCGATCACGCCAGGGGAGGACAACCGGCTCCTCGACTACCTTCCGGACCAGTTTGCCCCCGGGCCCGAGGACGAGGCATTCGAGCACGCACTCAAGAGTAGCGTCGAAGAGGCTCTTTCCAGCCTCAAGGAGCGAGAGGCCAAGATCCTCCGCCTTTATTTCGGCTTGGACGACCAGGAACCCATGACGCTCGAGGAAATCGGGTCGTTGCTGGGTATCACGAGGGAGCGTGTTCGGCAGATCAAAGAAAAGGCGCTTCTTCGCCTGAGGCACGCTTCGCGCGCGCGCTTCTTGGAGACGTTTTTCACCTGAGGTCTCGCGCTCCTGGCGCCCTCCCGGACAACCCATCGAAAGCCGCACAATTACTGCTCTTTCGGGTTGACACCCCCCAGCCCCCTGGCTATCCTTTCTTGCTCTGTTGCTCACTAGCTGGCTAGCGTAAGAATGAAAACATACACGCCCAAGGAAAACGAGATCGAGCGTGCCTGGTGGATCGTCGATGCCGAGGGGCATCGTCTCGGTCGTCTGGCGACGCGCTTGGCCCACGTTCTCCGAGGAAAGCATAAGCCTTCCTTCACGCCACACCTGGACGTTGGCGACCACATCGTGGTCATCAACGCCGAGAAGGTGGTTCTCTCCGGAAAGAAGGCGGACCAAAAGACGTATTTCCGCCACTCCGGCTACATGGGCGGCGAGAAGCACATCCCATTTAAGCGCATGCTGGAGAGACACCCGGAGCGAGTGATCGAGTTGGCGGTGCGAGGTATGCTTCCCAAGAACACGCTGGGACGGCATATGCGCCGGAAGCTCAAGGTGTACGCGGGTTCCGAACATCCCCATCAGGGGCAAAAACCGGAACCGCTCGAACTCTGAGAACGGACTGACGAGCGAGGACATGGCCGCAGCCGAAGACAAACCGATTCAGACCGTGGGCCGGCGGAAGACCGCCGTCGCCCGCGTACTTCTGCGTCCCGGCAGGGGTGAGTGGTCCGTAAATGGGCGCCCTCTGGCGGAATATTTCCCGAGGATCGTGCATCAAATGCGCGCCGAGGAGCCCTTCAAGGTCACGGAGACCGACGGGCAGTTCGACGTGAGGGTGCGTGTCCAGGGTGGTGGCTTGACAGGCCAGGCCGACGCGATCCGCATGGGTCTCGCCCGCGCTCTGGTGATGAACGACGCAGAAACGCGCCCGGTCCTCAGGACCAATGGCCTCCTCACCCGGGATGCCCGGAAGGTGGAGCGCAAGAAGCCCGGGCGGCCAAAGGCACGTAAGCGGTTCCAGTTCTCCAAACGTTAAGCACACCGGACTAGCCATTATATGCAGCAGGTCGATCTGAACGAACTCCTCGAGGCTGGCGTCCATTTCGGGCACCAGACGCGCCGTTGGAATCCGAAGATGGGGAAGTACATCTTCACGGAGCGCAACGGCATCCATATCATCGACCTGCGCAAGACGCTGGATCGCCTCATCACGGCCCAGAATGCGATCCGCGAACTGGTCATGAGGGGTGAAAAGGTGCTGTTCGTCTGCACGAAGCGGCAGCTCCGTGGCGTCATCGAGCAGGAAGCCAAACGCTGCGGAGCGTTTTACGTTACGGAGCGTTGGCTCGGAGGCATGCTCACCAACTTCCAGACGATCCGTAAGCAGATTCGTCGCCTGAAGGAGTTGGAGCGAGGCCAGGAAGAAAACGCCTTCGAGTTCTACACCAAGAAGGAGCGGCTCCTGCTCGAGCGTGAGCGCACGAGGCTCGACCGCTACCTGCAGGGTGTGAAGGACATGGCCCGAGTACCCGGAGCGATGTTCGTTGTGGACGCCAAGCGGGAGACCATCGCCATCAGGGAGGCGCATCGCCTCAACATTCCAGTTTTCGCCATCACGGACACCAACGCCAATCCCGACCCGATCGACTATCCGATCCCCGGGAACGATGACGCGATCCGGTCGGTAGGTTTGATTGCCAAGGCTCTCGCCGACTCCATTGAGGTTGCGCAGCGCGAGATTCCCGAGGAGGATCGCCGCCGCGTTGAGGACTTGGAGGCCACGACCTACTCGACCGAGACCGGTGAGAAAACCGCAGAGGCCGTCGAGCAGCCTGCTCGGCGCCCCAAGAGGAAGCGCCGGCCGGTGCCGGATGCTATCGCCAAGGTCCGGAAACCCTCCCGTGAGTCGAGCGGCGAAGCGGCAAAAGCCGAGTCCGCCGACGAGCCTGAAGCGGCATCGGAAGAGCCGTCCGAAGTGGCCTCGGTGGAGACACCTGAGGCTGAGGCCGTAGCGACGTCCGAGCCCGACGCGATGGCCGAGCCGGTGGCCGACGAGAGCGAAGTTGCGGCCGAGGCAGAAGCTGTGGCCGAGGCAGAAACTGTGGCCGAGACCGAAGATGAGTCGCCGACGGAAGGGGCCACGGAGGCCGAACCCGACGCAGATGGGGAGAAGGAGACCAGTTCGGAGTCCTGACCACCGAGAGGTGGGTACTCCCCCAGGGGCCTGAGGCGGCAGCTGGACGAGGGCGGACCGGCGGTTCCGGAACCTCTCTCTATAGCTTCCGCCTCTTTTTACGAGCGGACGCGAACGGAGATGTTTTTCAAGATATGGACGGGACGATGACGATTTCGGCAAGAGACGTGAAGGCGCTACGGGACCGGACCGGCGCGGGAATGATGGACTGCAAGCGCGCGCTGGAGGAGACCGGTGGCGACATCGAGGAGGCCGTTGACCATTTGCGGGCCAAGGGCTCGGCCAAGGCCGCCAAGCGGGCCGAGAAGAAAGCCAACGAGGGCACGATCGGCCACTACACTCATTTCGACGGAAGGATCGCGGTGCTGGTCGAGGTCAACTGCGAGACCGACTTTGTAGCCAACACCGATGACTTTCGGCAACTGGCCAAGGATCTGGCCATGCATATCGCCTCCGCCGCGCCGACCGCCGTCAGCCAGGAGGATATTCCTTCCGAGCTCATCGAACGGGAGCGGAAGGTCTACGAAGAGCAGGTCCGAGAAGAGGGCAAGCCCGAGGAGCTCGCCGGTAAGATCATCGAGGGCAAGCTGAAGAAGTGGTTCAAGGAAAGCACGTTGCTCGCCCAACCCTTCGTGAGGAATCCCGACCAGAGTATCGAGGAATTGATCACGGAGGTCTCGGTCAAGACCGGCGAGAAAATCGAGGTTGCACGATTCGCACGCTTCCGTCTGGGAGAGAGCGACTGATCTCCCAGCACCAGGAACGATCCATGGTCGGAGAATGTCGATGAGTGAAGGCTCTGGTAGGCCCTTCTATGGGAGGGTGCTTCTCAAGCTCTCCGGTGAGGCGTTGGCCGGTGAGAAGGGCTTCGGCATCGAGCCGTCGGTGGTCGATCGCATCACCGACGAGGTCCGGGCCGTGCACGAGATGGGCGTCTCGCTCGGCCTCGTTATCGGCGGAGGCAACATCGTGCGTGGCGCCATCGCCAGCCAGAAGGGCATGGACCGCGTCCAAGCGGACTACATGGGGATGCTGGCGACAGTCATCAACTCGCTCGCGGTTCAGGATCTGCTCGAGCGAAAGGGCGTCGCCACGCGGGTCATGACGGCCGTGCGCATGGAAGAGGTGGCGGAGCCCTACATTCGGCGCCGGGCGATGCGCCACATGGAAAAGGGCCGCGTGGTGATTTTCGCGGGAGGTACGGGCAACCCCTACTTCTCGACCGACACAGCCGCTGCGCTGCGCGCGATCGAGATGAACTCCGACGTGGTGATCAAAGCCACGAAGGTACAGGGCGTCTTCACGGCCGACCCCGCACTCGACCCCACGGCGGAGTTCCTACCCACGATCACATTCCGGGAAGTCGTGACCCGTGAACTCGCGGTGATGGATGCGGCGGCTGTGTCATTGTGCAAAGAGAACGACCTCCCCATCATCGTTCTAGACCTGGAGAATCGTGGTGCCGTCACCGCGGCGATTCGGGGAGAACAAGTGGGTACTCTGGTTTCATAGCGTCCCTAGAGCGCACTTCAGGATGGTTTCCCCGATCGTATCGGAGGTAATGCAATGCCGTTGGAGGACGCGAGGAAACACATGGATGACGCGCTGGAGGCCGTGCGGCGCGAGTTCGCTTCAGTCCGTACGGGCAAGGCGACACCCGCGCTCCTCGATACGATCCGTGTCGATGCTTACGGCTCCAAGATGGCCATAAACCAATTGGCCACGGTCGGCACGCCCGAGGCGACCCTGCTCGTGGTGCAGCCGTTCGACAAGTCTCTCATCGCCGACATCGAGCGGGCCATCCAAACCGCAGACCTCGGTCTCAATCCGGCCAATGACGGAAACCTGATCAGGATCCCGATTCCGCCGCTAAACGAGGAGCGCCGAAAGGAGTACGCCCGCCTTCTCCATAAGATGGCGGAGGAGGGACGGGTTTCGGTTCGACACGCGCGTAAGGTCGCGAACGACGAGATCAAAGTGATGATGGGTGAGCACGATGTCGGTGATGACGAAGGTCACCGTGACCTGCAAGCCGTCCAGGACATGACGGACGATCACATCCGTAGGATCGACGAACTCTTGGAGCACAAAGAAAAAGAGGTCATGGCGATCTAGATGGCAGGCCCTGGCCCTCGTCTCACCGTGGCGGCGATCGGGATACCGCTTACGGCGGGGCTAATCTATTTGGGTGGGTGGTATCTCGGCGTGCTCATGGCCGCCGCGTCGGGCCTCTCGGCCATGGAGTACTACGGGCTCGCCCGGGCCAAGGGGATCGAGGCCTTCTCACGGCTCGGCATAGCCTTCGCGGTCGGGATCCCGCTCGGGGCCACCCTA
This sequence comes from Longimicrobiales bacterium, assembly GCA_048061375.1. GTDB lineage: Bacteria > Gemmatimonadota > Gemmatimonadetes > Longimicrobiales > Gaopeijiaceae > JACZXQ01. The sequence continues at coordinate 11,326 of JBGMRK010000024.1, forward strand.
CACGACAACCATCATGATCTGGCACTGCTCGCCTTCGGCGCAGTGCTCTCCCTGTTGTTGATCACAGCCGGCATCGCCGTGTTCACACGTGGTGCCGAGGGTCGCCCATTGGAGGCGACTTCCGTGACCGTAGCCGGTGTGGTCTATACTGGTTTTACGTTGGCCTTCGCCTCGCTGCTCAGGAGCCTTCCTGACGCCGCGATCGCGTGGCAAGGCACGGCCCTCGTGATCTTCCCGCTCTGGGTGACGTGGTGGGGTGACACGGGGGCGTTCTTCTTCGGTTCGCGGTGGGGCAAGACCAAGCTGCGGGCGGCCGTAAGCCCCGGGAAGACACAGCTCGGGGCGGTCGCGGGGTTGGCCTGCTCCGTGGTGGCGGCCGGTCTCGCCGGCGGGTTTGTCCTGCGCTTCATACCGGAGTATGGGATCGGGTGGAAGATGGCGGCTGCGATGGGCGTGATCATCGGAGTGGCGGGGCAGATCGGGGACCTTGCCGAGTCGGCGCTCAAGCGGGACGCCGGCGTCAAAGATTCGGGCATCGTCCTTCCGGGTCACGGCGGGGCACTCGACCGCTTGGATGCCGTCTTCTTCACGGTCCCCCTCACCTATGTGCTCATCATCCTGGCGGCGGCCCTTCCGTGATTCGGGTCGCCATCTTGGGAGCCACGGGATCCATTGGCCGGAGCACGCTGCACGTCATTGGCCGCCATCCGGACCGGTTCCGAGTGGTCGGCTTGGCGGCGGGCCGTTCGGTCGACGACCTGGCCGCGCTCGTGGCTGAGCACACCCCGGAGGTCGCCGTGCTCTCCGATTCCGGGGCGCTGGCCGCCCGACCCGATCTGCCACCCGCCAAGTGGGAGGCGGGACACGATGCTGTCGTAGCGCTCGCCGAGCATCCGGATGTCGACGTTGTGGTCAATGCGGTCGTAGGGGCGGCAGGCCTAGCGTCGACGATCGCCGCGCTCCGATCGGGGAAGCGCTTGGCACTGGCCAACAAGGAATCGCTGGTGGCGGGCGGGCGGTTGGTCACCGCGGCCGCCGACGAAGGGGGCGGCGAGCTCATCCCAATCGACAGCGAGCACTCGGCTATCCTTCAATGTCTTCAAGGCTGTGACCGGGGGACTGTAGGGCGCATCGTTCTCACGGCCTCAGGAGGGCCGTTCCGCGCGTCGAGTCTTGATGAGTTGGCCGCGGTGACTCCCGCCCGGGCACTCAAGCACCCGACGTGGGACATGGGTGCGAAGATCACCATCGACTCGGCCACGCTCGCTAACAAGGCGCTCGAAGTGATCGAAGCGCACTTCCTGTACGGTCTGCCCTACGACAGGATCGACGCCGTGGTCCATCCTCAATCCATCGTGCACTCCTTCGTGGAGTTCGTGGATGGATCAGTGCTGGCGCAGATGGGGTTCCCGACAATGGAGCTTCCCATTCTTTACGCGCTGACCTACCCGGAGCGCGTTGCCGATATGGAGTTGCGCACCTTCGATCCGGTGAAGGCGTCGCCGCTGACATTCGACGAAATCGACTTGGAGCGGTTTCAGCTGTTCGCCCTCGGCGTCGAGGCCGGGCGTGCCGGAGGCACGATGCCCGCAGTCTACAATGCCGCCAACGAGGCCGTTGTGACGTTGTTTTTAGAGGGACGCATCGGTTTCCTGGAGATGGGTGAAGTGGTCGAGACCACGATGTCCCGTCACTCGGTTTCACCTATCGAGCAGGTGGATGATGTCGTGAAAGCGGATCGTGAAGCCCGCGATATGGTACGGGAGGTGATGGCCGCTCAGCATCCCGCCAGTGGGACCTGACAGCGGGGTTGGAAACCGACCTCACTTGAGAGAGCTTAGAAAATAGTATGACGATATTAGCGACGATCATCGTTCTGGGTGTGCTCATCTTTGTGCACGAGCTTGGCCACTTCATGGCGGCCAAGGCCGTAGGCATCGACGTGCAGCGTTTCTCCATCGGCTTTGGCCCCCGCGTCGTCGGCTTCTCGCGGGGTGGAACCGAGTACGTTCTGAGTTGGATCCCTCTGGGTGGATATGTAAAAATGGGGGGGATGGACGACGAGGTGATGGAGCGCATCGAGGGCGGTAAGAATGCCGAGCCTCGACAACCCGGCCCGCGCGACTTCGACGCCAAGCCCATCTGGGCACGCACGCTCGTGATTTCCGCCGGCGTCATCATGAACATGGTATTCGCGTTTGCCCTCTACGTAACGGTGAACGCCGCCTGGGGCCTGCAGGAACGCGATGTGACCAGGGTGGGCAACGTCGAGGCCGGCCTTGTTCCGCCGGGAGCCGAAGCCCTCCTGCAGATCCCGGTGGGAGGTCGCATTACCCGAATCGGCGACCAGACCGTAGAGCATTGGGGGCACATTCGTGACGGGCTTTGGAAGGCGGAACCCGGTCCCCTCTCTATTCAGGTGGACGGGTTGGCGACGAGCCTCCAGATCGATGTGCCCGCGGACGCCGAGACGCAGCGGAGGATGGCTGCGGCGGTAGAGCCTTGGATTCCGGCGGTCGTGGGCCTTGTGAATCCCGGCTCACCCGCCGAGAAGGGTGGCCTGGAGGAGGATGACGCGATCGTAGCAGTCGGCGGTGTGCCGGTCGGGACCTGGTACGAATTCGTGAAGCAGATCCAGGGCCGGCCGGAGCAGCGCACCGAAATCACGCTCGAGCGCAACGGCCGTCAGTTCACGCGCTTCGTGACCCCGGAGGAGTCCACGCGAAAAGACCCTGTGACGGGGGAATCCGTCGAAGTTGGCCTCGTCGGGATCTTCCCACCAACGCCCGACTTCGTCTACATACGGGTGCCCTTCAGTGAGGCGGTCGTACTCGGTTATGGGGACACTGTCTTCATCACGAAGCTTATCTTGGGATTTCTTCGCGACCTGTTCACCGGTGGCGTTTCGCCTCGGTCCTTGGGGAGCATCGTCACGATAGGAGCGGCCTCCGGCGAGGCCGCCGCCGCCGGTATGGCGACGTTCCTACAGTTCATGGCCCTCTTTTCCGTCAACCTCGCGGTCCTCAATTTGCTTCCCATTCCGATTCTCGATGGCGGACACCTCGTGTTCCTGGCCATCGAGGCTGTGCGGGGCAAGGCACTTTCCATCGAGCAGCGGCTGCGATGGAGTCACTTCGGGTTTCTGCTGGTGGTGGGAATCATGGTCTGGGCGCTCTCCAACGACGTCTTGAGGTTGTTCGGGCGTTAGCGTCTCAGATGAACGTGAGCTGCGTCGGTCCGGTGCGCCGTCGCAATTCCTCGATGTCGATCAGTGCGGTCGGCTCCTTCGGGGGTGCTACCGCCAGATACCCGCGGTAACCGGCCTTCTCGAGCGCCGAGCCTACCACGTCGCGAGCCAATTCCGGCCGATTGCATGCCTCGGACAAGTGAGCCAGCAAGATTCCAGCCAGCCTGGGGTGCAGCAATTCACACACGAATCGTGCCGCCGCCTGATTGGACAGGTGGCCGTGGCTGGACGCGATGCGCTGCTTCACAGACCAGGGATAGGGGCCGGTCCGAAGTAGCATGTCGTCGTGGTTCGCCTCGACGATCAGAAAGTCGGATCCCGAGAGCGCGTGGAGTACCTGGGCCGTCGGACGTCCCAGGTCGGTCGCCACGCCCACCCGAGCCTCTGTTTCGATATCGACCAAGGCCACTGCGACCGGATCCACCGCGTCATGGACCGTCAAGAAAGGCTCGACCCTGAGCGGCCCGATCTCGAACGGCCGGCCCACCCGGTAGGGGCACGTGGTCTCGCTGCCGCGGAATAGCTTCCCGCAGGCGGCGCGAGTGGCATCGGTGATGTACACGGGCGTTCCGTGCCGGCGCGAAAAAATCCCCACGCCGCGCGTGTGGTCCTGGTGGTTGTGCGTCACCACGATGGCCGTGATATCGGAGGGTTCGAATCCGAGAACGCCCAGGCGCCGCTCCAGATCCTTTCCGCTGAACCCCGCATCGACCAGCACCAGCGTCTTCCCAACCGCAACGAGGGTGGAGTTGCCGGCACTGCCGCTTCCCAACACAGCGACCTTCATGAACGGTCGGGGCGGCTCCGGTCCCACGAGCCGCTGAGTAGCGCTCGCATACCATCCGTGAGTTCGACACCTCTCCGTGCGAAGACGCGCTCGGTTACATCGAGGAACTTGTCGAGGCGGTAGGTCGTGAGGTCCGTGCCGGAGCCCCAACTGAAAGGGGGCACCAGGGAAGGGGGCATCACGCCGCCGAAGACATTGCTCCCCGCACCCACGATGGCCCCCGTGTTCAGCATGGTGCCGATGCCGGTTTTGACATGGTCTCCGACCAGACATCCCAGCTTCAGTAAGCCGGTGTCGATCCGGCCTTCAGGCGTGGTGACACGCACCGTGCCGTAGTCGTTCCGCAGGTTGCTGTTTGTGGTACCTGCTCCGAGATTCACCCACCGCCCCAGGTACGCATGGCCGATGAAGCCGTCGTGCGCCTTGTTCGTGTGGCCCAACACGACGGTCTGTGTCACCTCGCCCCGGACCTTGCAAGCAGCGCCGATCGACACGTCCGAAACGCTTCCGCCCAGTAGTATGGTGCCGGCCCCCACGTAGGCCGGTCCGGAAAGCCTGGTAAACGCGTTAACCGTGACGCCGTCGTCGAGTCGGATCCCGCCCGCCGTGGTGTCGAACACCACATGTGGCTCGATCACCACGCTCTCGCCCACCGAGAGCACACCGTCACCTATGACGTCGACGTGGGGAGGCAGCGTGGGAGGCGTCGAGTCGGGGAAGCCGTGTTGGAGATCGAGAATCAACCGGGCGTGATTCTCGGCGACCAGATCCCAAGGCTCGGCCATCACACGTCCTTCCAACTCGATGCGGCCGCCGACTCGAGCGTCATCTGGACTCAGCAGTTGGTCCGGAGAGATCAATCGTGCGCCCTCGGGGAGGAACCACCCCACCACCGACCCGTCCATCAGCAATGTCGTGGCCTCCGAGATAGCTGGCGCCTCCCAACCGAGAGGCACCGCACGACTCGAGAACAAGACGACCGGGCCGGTGTCCGGGAGATCTCCCTGATCCAGGGCCGGTGCGGCGCCCGGTTCCTGAAAGCCGATGAGCGCGTTCCCGGCGAGGTGGCCGGCACATCGTGTTCCCCAAAACCGTTCCGCCCGCTCCCTCTGGTGGAGCGCTCCGAACAACAGCTCTCCCACCGGACGGGTCAGAGCAAACGGGGCCCAGGCGCGAGCCCTCGCGTCGTCGAAAAGGTACAGGGCTAGATCCCTCACTTGGTTCCAGCCCCTCGGACGTGGGGTGGAAGCTGGTCGAGCACGTCTTTTAGGTGGGGCGCCTTCTCACGCGTCGTGATCAGCGTGGCCTCGGGCGTCCTCACCACGACGAGATTGTCCACCCCGAAAACCACGACGGGCTTATCGGTCCCGTAGATGAGCGTATCGACACTGTCGATCGCATAGGCATCGCCCACCCCGACGTTGCCGTCTGCGTCCATGTCGAGTGTGCGAAAAAGGGATTCCCAACTGCCCACGTCGTCCCACTCGAACGTGGCCGCCATCATGGCTATCCGCTTGCTATGCTCCAGGACAGCCACGTCCACGGTTGCGACGGGCACGGTCTCGAAGAATTCCTCGGTCTTACCCTGCTCTAGCAGTGGGAGCAGGTCACCAATCTCAGGTGCGTGCGAACGCACCTCTTCGAGGAAGCGTCGAGCCGTCCAGACAAAAATGCCAGAGTTCCATAAATAGCCTGTAGCTAAGTATCTAGCTGCTGTAATCTCATCTGGTTTCTCGATGAATTGCGCGACTCTGTAGGCCTCCGCAGAACCCTCGTGCGACAGCGCTTCCCCCGGTTGGATGTAGCCGTACCCGGTCTCGGGGCGAGTAGGCTTGATGGCGATGGTCACGAGCAGGTCTTCCCGTCGCGCCAGCGCAGCAGCCTCGCCGAGCAGCTCCCTGAACGCGTCGGTGTGCCGGATCATGTGGTCCGAGTGCAGTGAGACGAGTACCGCGTCGGGGTCTCGCTCGTGGAGCAGCCATGCCGCCCATGCCAACACCGGGCCGGTGCCTCGCGCTTGCGGTTCCCTCAGCAGGCATTCGTCCGGGAGGTCCGGCAGGACACGCCGGAATGGCTCCATCAGGTGGTCTCCGGCGAGGATTCGGATGCGCGGGTCCGGAGCGAGCAACCGGGCTCGGTCCATGGTCTCGACGATGAGTGGCCGGTCGCTCGTCAGGTTCAGGAGTTGCTTGGGCCGCGACGGTCGGCTGACAGGCCAGAATCGGGCGCCGACTCCACCCGCCAGGACGGTGACCCAGAGGTGGGGGTCAGGCGACGTTGAGGATCTCTTCGATTCGGGCAATGAGTTTCTTCGGACTGAATGGCTTCGTGACGAAGTCGCTGGCGCCGAGCGAGAGGGCGCTCTCCCTGTCCGCGTCTTGTCCTTTGGCGGTCAGGATGATTACCGGAAGGGACCCGCGATGGTCCAATTTCCGGAGGCGGCGCAACACCTCGAGTCCGGTGGCGCCCGGCATCATGATGTCCATGAGAACCAGGTCGTACTCCGTGTCGGCCTCGAGGTGGGCCAGTGCCGAGGTGCCCGTAGCCACTGGATCGACCTCGAATGAGGCCGCCTCTAGAAGTGTGGCTAAGATGCGCCGAATATGGGGCTCGTCCTCAGCCACGAGAATGCGGCCTCTGGACGTTGGCGTCTCCACGGATTCCACCATCACTCCGTTTCTGATGGGCGGACCTGGGAAGCGGGGAACCTACCCGTCGAAGGGTGTAGAAGTCAAGGAACTCAGCGGGTTTACGGGGTTGACACCCCTTCTGCGGAAGGGGTAGGCTTCGGTCTTTCGAGGAATCAGAGTATACAGTGATGCGACCGTTTCGTTCCTACATGCGTATCGGTGGATTGGCGGTGTTCGGGGGTGCCTACACGCTCGCCAGCTCGGCCTGCGGTACCAATCCCTTCGCCATCGACTGGCAATCCTCTCCGGATACAGCAATCGTTTATTCCCTTTCTCTCCCCGAACTCAACTTGCCAACGGCTTATGACCTGGTATTCGTGAGGCAGGTAATGATTCAGAACGCTGGAGCTACGGGCACCTGGGACTTCGCGCTCGATAATCGTGGAAACGGGCTCGCGCTGCTCCCTCCGGGCGTATTCGGGATCACGTCTACAGCCCAGATCACTTCTTTGGGCAGCGGCTTACGATTCGAAGATGTGACCCGTGCTCCCACCGACACGACGCTCTACGTCAGCGACGAGCCCGTGATGATGGAGCTTGGCAACGTCTACGCCCTAAGGACCCATCGGCGCGCGGGCGCGGGTCCGTTCAGCGAAACCTGCTTCTTCTACGCGAAGCTCGAGCCGCTGGTGATCGATGTGGAAAACGGCATACTCACGTTCGTTTTCGACCGGAATCCATTTTGTTCCGATCCTGACCTAGTTCCCAAGGACAACTGACCGTCTTGCTCGACCCCAAGCTCATCCGCAACGATCCTGACTCGGTCAGGGAAGGTCTCAAGCAGCGCGGCGCAGACGAACTCCTACCGCTCGTCGACGAAATCCTCGCCCTCGATGCGAAGAGGCGGGCCTCGCTGAACGAGGTCAACGACCTGAAGGCCGAACGCAACGAGGTCTCGAAGCGTATCGGCGACATGAAAAAACAGGGCGAGGACGCAACTGACCTCATCGCTGAGATGCGGCGCGTAGGGGATCGCGTCGGCGAGTTGGATGCCGAAGTGTCACGCGCCGAGGAGGGCATCCAGGAGATGTTGTTGGTGATCCCGAACCTGCCTCTGGACGAAGTGCCGATCGGCGGGGAGGGTGCCAACGTCCTTGCCCGTAGCTGGGGTGCGCCCAAGGCGTACGATTTTCAGGTTCAGCCACACTGGGATTTGGGCGAAGCACTGGGCATTTTGGACCCGGTCCGTGGCGCCAAGCTTTCTGGATCGGGATTTCCGATCTTGAGGGGCGATGGCGCACGGTTACAGCGAGGGCTGATCAACTGGATGCTGGCGCTTCATACCGTAGAGCACGGATACCTCGAGATCCGAGTACCCTATCTGGTGACCGCGGCGACACTCACCGCCACAGGCCAACTGCCCAAGTTTGCTGACGAATCGTACGCCTCGGAGCGGGACGGCCTCTGGCTCATACCGACCGCCGAGGTGCCGATCACGAACCTCCATCGCGACGAGCTGCTCGCGCCGGACGACGTGCCGCTGAAGTACGCCGCCTACAGCCCATGCTTTCGTCGAGAGGCCGGCGCTGCCGGAAAGGACACGAGGGGGCTGCTGCGGGTCCACCAGTTCGACAAGGTGGAGTTGGTGCGTTTCGAGACCCCCGAACGAAGCCGCCGGGCGCTGGAGGAAATGACGGCTGAGGCCGAGACGATTCTACGATTGCTGGACCTGCCGTACCGTGTGGTGTTGCTCGCCACGGGCGATCTGGGGTTTTCATCGGCAATGACATACGACATCGAGGTATGGGCACCCGGGGTCGAGCAGTGGTTGGAGGTGTCGAGTGTCAGCACGTGCACAGACTATCAGGCCAGGCGGGGGAACATCCGCTTCAGACCCGCGCACGGGGAGAAGCCCGAGTTCGTGCACACTCTGAACGGGTCTGCGCTCGCACTGCCGCGACTGATGACCGCTTTGTTGGAGTCCTATCAGCAGCCCGACGGTTCCGTGCGGATACCCGACATCCTGCAGCCCTTCGTCGGCCTGGAGGCGATCGTCCCCTGAGATGACGCGCATCAAGTGGCCGATCGCTCTGGCGACGCTGTTCGTCCTCATGCTCGGCTGGTACCTCTATTACACCAAAGCCATCGTCCAACAGCTTCGTCAGGACTCGGAGTTCATCACCGAGATCTTCAACCTGGTTCAGCAGGGGATTCAGGGCACGCAGCCGGGCAGTGAGGTGAGGGCTCTTTCCGATCTGCAGTCGCGCATTCTTGAGTCCGGACTTCCCATTATCGTTGCCGATGAGGACGGCCGGGTCATCGCGGCTGAAAACCTGAGCTTCGTCGTGACGCTGAGCACGCCGGAGGGTCAGCGCCGTGCGCTCGAAGAAGTCGCGCGGCTCAGCCTCGATCATGACCCCATTTTGGGCGCCGGGGGCAACCAGATCTATTTCGGTGACACACCCGAGATCCAGAGGCTTCGCTGGATTCCGCTTCTCCAGGCCAGTGGTTTGTTGATTACCGTGACGATAGGGTTCCTGGTCATCCGCAATCAACGTCGTGCCGAAGGCGAGAAGGCCTGGACGGCCATGGCCAGGGAACTCGCCCACCAACTCGGGACGCCCATCTCCTCGCTCCAGGGCTGGCTCGAGTTGATTCGTGTGCCGGAAGACGACAGGCCCGGTAGACTTGCGGTTGGCGAGGTCGCCTCGGGGATCGAAGAAGACCTGGTGCGTCTGGAGAAGATCAGCCACCGTTTCGAGCTCATCGGCCGTGAGCCCGAACTGGAGAGTCTCGACCTTCGAGAGGTGGTGAGTGAGCTGGAGCGCTACCTTCAGGCTCGCACCCCCCGTCTCGGATCAGGCGTGCTGCTCGTGCTCGACATTCCCAAGAACCTCCCTCCTGTGATGGGCAACGACATGCTGCTGACCTGGGCGCTCGAGAACGTGGTCAAGAATGCGCTCGACGCATTGGCGGGGAAGGGCGGCGAAATCCGTATCAAGGCCCGCCAGGAGCCCTCCGGCTGGGTCAGTCTGAGAGTCCAGGACACCGGACCCGGTGTGCCGTACGAATTGCGCGACACGCTGTTCGATCCGGGCGTCTCGTCCAAGTCGAGCGGATGGGGAGTCGGACTCACGCTGTCGCGCAGAATCATCGAAGGCGTCCACAAGGGGCGCATTTCGCTATTGGATGCTGCGGGTGGCGGCGCTCTCTTCAACATTACGCTCCCGTCGGCGAGACACTAGAAGGCTGTTGAGGAAGTACGGTGGGCCGTTACCAACCGACATCACTGAGCCCGATCATCTGACGTGAGCGACTATCTACAGGCCTT
>JBGMRK010000025.1:0-20936 GCA_048061375.1 Longimicrobiales bacterium
CCTCCGAAGCGCGTACCTGGTCATCTCGGCATCAGCTCAGACTCGCCAGGTCCATCCGTCCGACGCGTAAATCACCTCCAGCCGAGTCTGGGTATCCGATTCCCGCCCGCGCATGACTCCGTCCGTCCACCGTCCACCCAGTGCCTCCTCAAGGCCGGCTCGGATCGCCGCGGTGACATCGTCCCACTCGGGCGACCGACCCAGCAAGCCGCTCAGCGTTGCGGGGCATTCAACGACCTGCCCATCCCGCCGAAGCCGTTCCAGGGCGCCTTGGTCGCCCCCCAGAAGGAGCGATCCGTGCTGAAGGAATCCATCGCCCATACGCACTTGTGCGCTCCCTATGAGCTTGCGTCCACCCGCTGTGACCTCGCCGATGGCGGGCTCGCGAAAGCACGGACCCGCATCCGGCTTGCTGGCCGTACCGCTCGACGAAGCGAGCTCGACATCGGCTCCGAGAGCCCGGAGACCCATCATCAGGCCCTTGTTTACTCGCTCGTACACCTGGCGCAATCCGCCCAGCGCCCGCAACGGCGCTACGACCGCATAGGTGAGCTCGTCGCTGTGGAGCACGGCGCGGCCGCCCGTGGGGCGCCTGACGAATGGAATCCCCGCCTCGCGGGCACGGTCGATGTCGTAAAGACGTTTGCCAGGCTCGTTCCTACCCAAAGACACCGTGGGTCTGTCCCACCCGTAGAGCCGCAACACGGCCTGTCCCGCCTCGAGCTCCTCCGCCAAAGCGTGATCGCGGGCCATGTTCTTGAAGCCCGGCAGGGCTGGATCGCTCAGAACCCGCCAGCTCAAGGAGTGATCCACCGTTCCTCCCTCGAGCATCTCCTCTAAAGCTCGATCGTTTCCCCGGGTGCCAGAATCTCGACCCTGGCCCGGTCACCCACGAGCGCCTTGAAGGCCTCCGGATCCTGCTCGACATACGGCCAGGTGTTGTAGTGCATCGGAACGACCACCTTGGGCTGAATGAACTCAATGGCGGTGACCGCGTCTTCGGGCCCCATCGTGAAGTTGTCGCCGATGGGGAGCAGCGCGACATCCACCTTTCCCCGCAGGAGCTGCATATCCATCGTCAGGGCGGTGTCTCCCGCGTGGTGGACCCTCTTGCCCGGACCGAGGTCGATCAGGAATCCGGCGGCACCCGTGGAGAATCCCTCCGCACCTTCCCCCGCCACCTGCCCTCCATGGACCGCGTTCGTCATCTTGACCCGGCCGAATGGGAACTGCCACGCTCCGCCGATGTGCATGGGGTGGGTGTTCTCAACGCCCCGTGATTGGGCATAGCTCACGATCTCGAACGTCGCGACGAGGGTCGCTCCCGTCCTCTTCGCGATCGGGATGGCATCGGCAAAATGGTCGAAGTGCCCGTGTGTGCAGAGGATGAAGTCCACGTCCGTAATGTCGTCGGCCGTGAGTTCGTTCATAGGGTTCTCGTCGAAGAACGGATCGATGACGATCGATACGCCGTCGTCCGTGGTAAGCGTGAACGTCGACTGTCCGTGGAATTCAAGCTTCGCCATTGCCGGCCTCTCCTGTGACTCGGGTCATCCGCTCTCCACCGCACTATCGGCTTGCTCGTACGCTTCGATCGGGGGACAAGAGCAGACGAGGTTTCTGTCGCCGTACGCGTTGTCTACCCTGCGTACGGCAGGCCAGAACTTGTGGTCCCGGGACCTGGGCGTCGGATACACCGCCTGTTCCCGGCTGTACGAATGCTCCCAGTTCCCGGCCACGACCATTCGGGCGGTGTGCGGCGCGTTCTTCAGCACATTATCATCGCGGTCGCTGAGACCCAACTCGATCTGTTGAATCTCGCTCCTGATCGAAATCAGGGCATCACAGAATCGGTCCAACTCTTCCTTGGACTCACTCTCGGTCGGCTCGATCATCATCGTGCCCGCTACCGGAAACGACATGGTCGGTGCGTGGAACCCATAGTCCATGAGTCGCTTGGCCACGTCTTCGTCCGAGATGCCCGTAGCCTTCTTGAGTGGCCGTAGGTCCAGGATGAACTCGTGTGCCACGCGCCCGCGGTCGCCCGCGTACAGGATCTCGAAGTGCGCCGATAGTCTCTTGGCCATGTAATTGGCGTTGAGGATGGCCACCTCCGTGGCTCGCCGCAGGCCCTCGGCTCCCAGGAGCGCGATGTAGGCCCAGGAAATCATGAGAACACCTGCACTCCCCCAGGGAGCCGCCGAGACAGGCGCGATGCCGCGCTCCCCGCCGACGTTTACGAGCGGGTGGCTCGGAAGGAACGGAGCGAGAGCGTTAGTCACGCAAATCGGGCCCATGCCCGGGCCGCCACCTCCGTGCGGTATCGCGAAGGTCTTGTGGAGGTTGATGTGGCACACGTCCGCGCCATAGTCGGCCGGACGAGTGAGACCCACCTGCGCATTCAGGTTGGCTCCGTCCAGATAGACCTGTCCACCGTTCTCGTGTACGACATCACAGATCTCCCTGATGCGCTCCTCGAATACACCGTGTGTCGACGGATAGGTGATCATGCTCGCCGCGAGATGCTCGGCGTGCTCCGTAGCCTTGGCCGTGAGGTCAGCCACGTCGATGTTGCCACTATCGTCGCATTTGACCACGATCACTCGCATGCCCGCCATCACGGCGCTCGCCGGGTTCGTCCCGTGTGCCGAGTGTGGGATCAGGCAGACGTCGCGGTGCTCCTCTCCTCGGTCACGGTGGTAGGCCCGGATCGCAAGCAGGCCGGCGTATTCGCCCTGGGCACCCGAGTTGGGTTGGAGAGACACCGCCGCGAATCCGGTGATCTCGGCCAACCAACGCTCGAGATCAGCGAACATCTCACGGTATCCTTCAGCCTGGTCCGCGGGAGCGAACGGGTGGATCGCGCCGAACTCGCTCCAGGTCACGGGCACCATCTGGGTCGTCGCGTTCAGCTTCATGGTACACGAGCCCAGCGGAATCATGCTCGTGTTGAGCGAGAGGTCACGCACCTCCAATCGGTGTATGTAGCGGAGCATCTCCGTCTCTGAGTGATAGCCGTTGAAAACAGGATGCTCCATGAAAGGAGTGCTGCGAGCGTGTTCTCGCCGGTAGCTCGGAACCTCTAGCTCGTCCACGAGCTTCCGGGCGTTCAGCTTCACCCCACCACCCTTGGGGCCGCCCTCGCTGAAGACCTCGAACAGGTCGTCCACATCCTCAGGGCTCGTCGTCTCGTCCAGCGAGATTCCGACCGTGCCGTCACCGTTGTCGCGCAGGTTCATGCCCGATTCGACCGACCTGCGAAGAACCTCTGCCGCCTCGAGGCCGGCGCTCGGCACCACTGTGAGTGTGTCGAAAAACGTTTCATGCACCACGGTGTGACCGAGTTTGGTCAGCCCATGAGCCAAAAGCGTCGTGAGGTGATGAACCCTCGTCGCGATCCGCTTGAGGCCCCCTGGTCCGTGGTAAACCGCATACATCCCGGCCATGATAGCCAGGAGCACCTGAGCCGTGCAGATGTTGGAGGTCGCCTTCTCGCGCCGTATGTGTTGCTCCCGGGTCTGGAGCGACATACGAAGCGCCGGGTCACCGTCAGCATCGATCGAGACGCCGATGATTCGCCCAGGAATCCGCCGCTTGAGCGAATCTTTGACTGCCAGATAGGCGGCGTGCGGGCCACCGTAGCCCATCGGCACCCCGAACCGCTGGGCGCTACCCACGGCCACGTCCGCGCCAAACTCCCCTGGAGGCGTAAGCAGCGTGAGCGCCAAAAGATCCGCGGCAACCACCACACCCGCACCGATCTCATGGACGGAGGCGCAGAAAGACGAATAATCGTAGATGGCGCCGTCGCTGGCCGGATACTGGAGGAGGACGCCGAAAAGACGCGACTCCAATGAGTCCATATCGAAGTTGTCATGATCGCCGACGACGACCTCGATTCCCAGGGGCTCGGCCCGACCCTGGACTACCGCGATGGTTTGCGGATGGCAAGCCGCCGAGACCATGAACACGTTCCGCTTCGCGTCCCGCGTTTCGCCGAACAGCAAAGTCATGGCCTCGGCGGCCGCGGTGCCCTCATCCAATAGAGAAGCGTTCGCGATTTTCAGGCCGGTCAGGTCCATCACCATGGTCTGGAAGTTCAGGAGTGCCTCCAGGCGCCCCTGTGAGATCTCCGCCTGATAGGGTGTGTACTGCGTGTACCACCCAGGGTTCTCGAGAATGGTGCGCTGAATGACTCCCGGCGTGATCGTGTCGTAGTAACCCATGCCCACGAAGGAGCGCAGCGGGTGGTTCCGCGCTGCCCGCGTCCGTAGCTGCTCGAGAAGAATGTGCTCCGGCACCGCAGCGGGAATGTCGAGGGATCGCCCGAGATGTATGGACTCGGGGACCGTCTGATCGATCAGTTCGTCGAGGGAAGAGGCACCGACCGTCTCCAGCATGTCGGCGATGTCGCTTTCCCTCGGGCCGTTGTGCCGCCCCTGGAAACCCGCGTCGGGCTCTATCGAGAGAGGCATCGAGTTGTCCGCCTCACTCTCCCACGTGCTCTTGGTAGGCCGCGGCATCCATCAGGCCCTCCAGCTCGCTCTCGTCCGAAATCCGGATCTTGACCATCCACCCCGCCCCGTACGGGTCCGAGTTCACCACGGAGGGATCGTCCTGGAGCGCGGCGTTCACCTCCACCACTTCGCCGGTGAGCGGACTGAAGAGGTCGCTCACCGCCTTCACCGCCTCGATGGTTCCGAAAATGTCCATCCTCCCGAATGAATCGCCGGCGCTGGGTAGCTCGAGATAGACGATATCTCCCAACTCACCCTGCGCGTAATCGGTGATCCCGACCATATAAACGGCCGAATCGTCCGTGACCTTGAGATACTCGTGTTCTTCCGAATACAGCAGTCCTTCAGGGAACTCCGCCATCTTTCCTCCAGGGGTTTCATGGGTCGAGGCGGTGACAATAGAAGGCCCCTTCGAGGAGCGTCAACCCTGGCCCGAGGCCTCTCCAGCTTTTCAGCCCGCGGCCCATCCCGTAAGTTTTCGTAGGGATACCCCACACCCCACGGATTCGCGCAGAGGATACGAACAGATGTCGTCCGCAGTCACCGATCAGAAGCCGCCCGCCCTGACTTCTCTCAACGATGACGAGAAGATGTTTCAGGAGGCAGTCCGCGACTTCGCCACCTCGGAGATCGGCCCGATCGTAAATGCGATGGATGAGGAGCAGACGATGCGCTCCGAAATCATCGACCAGCTCTTCGAACTCGGATTGATGGGGATCGAGATTCCTGAGGAGTACGGCGGGACCGGAGCGAGTTTCTTCACCGCCATCCTGATCGTAGAGGAGCTTTCCAAGGTCGACCCTTCGGTGGCGGTACTCGTCGATGTCCAGAATACGCTGGTCAACAACGCTGTGATGCGATGGGGCAATGACGAACAGAGGCAGCGCTATTTTCCGAGACTCTCGTCGGACCTGGTCGGAGCCTACGCGCTCTCGGAGGCCGGAAGTGGATCCGACGCTTTCGCCCTGTCGTGCCGCGCCAACCAGGATGGCGACGATTGGGTCCTCACGGGACAGAAGCTCTGGGTTACGAGCGGAAGCGAAGCGGGGATCTACATCGTGTTCGCAACCGTCGACCCCGAGGCCGGCTACAAGGGCATCACGGCCTTCCTGGTCGAGCGGGACTCCGAAGGCTTCACTGTCGGCAAGAAAGAGCACAAGCTCGGGATCCGCGCCTCATCGACCACCGAGCTGGTCCTGGAGGACGTTCGCGTGCCGGCATCCAACGTCCTGGGTGACGTTGGCAAGGGCTACAAGGTCGCGATCGAGACACTCAATGAGGGCCGTATCGCGATCGGCGCCCAGATGGTGGGGCTGGCTCAGGGGGCTCTCAATCATACGCTGCGCTACGTTCAGGAACGGGACCAGTTCGGCCGGCCCATTGGAGACTTTCAGGGCATACAGTTCCAACTCGCCGAGATGGCCACGAACATCGAGGCCGCGCGACTCCTCGTGTACAACGCGGCCCGGCTCAAAGACTCCGGTGAGGACTTTCTTACACCAGCCGCCATGGCGAAGCTCTTCGCCTCACGCATGGCTCAGGAAGTCTCGTCGCTATGCGTCGATCTGCACGGGGGCTACGGGTTCACACGTGAGTATCCCGTCGAGAAGCTGTACCGGGACTCTAAGATAGGCACCATCTACGAAGGGACCACGAATATGCAGCTCCAGACCATCGCCAACGCCCTTCTTCGCTGATGTTCGGGCTAGGGGTTGGCGAGCTCGTCCTAATCCTCCTGCTCCTGGTGTTCCTTTTCGGCGCTAAGAAGATCCCGTTGATCGCGCGGGGCCTCGGAGGAGCCATACGGAACTTCAAGGGTGCGTTGAAAGAGGACACGCCCGAGATCGAAAGCGGTGACGAGCCGAAGCTTCCACCGGGGGATGGCGAGCCCTGACCCACCCCCTCGACAACGTGGTCATCGTCCTCGACGAGCCGCAGAACGTCGTCAACGTGGCAGGCGTGATTCGGGCGATGATGAACATGGGCCTGTCGAGGCTGCGCCTCGTGCGCCCGGCCGAATTCGACGCCTACCGCATCGCGGGCATCGCCCACCGCAGCGAAGATCTGGTGGAGGCCACGGAGATCCTCGATTCTCTGGAGGAGGCGGTCGCGGACGCCACGTTTGTCGCGGGCACCACGGCGAGAGCGCGAACGGCCCAACGGAACTACGTGCGACCCCGCGAACTTGCGCCACTCATCATCGAACGGGCACGTGAGGGCGAGGTCGCGGTACTCTTCGGCCGGGAGGACCGTGGCCTTGGGAACGAGGCACTGGATCTGTGCCATTCCGTGGCCATCATCCCCACCGACACTGTGTACTCGAGCCTGAACCTGGCCCAAGCCTGCCTGCTCATGAGCTACGAGATCTTCATGGCATCTCGGGACGCCGTGGAGCCCCTGCCCACCGGTCGCCGGGCAGAGGGAGTCGCCACACAGGCCGACCTCGAGGAGACCTATGCGGCCCTTCAGTCCGGCCTGCATAGCATCCACTTCTTCAAGGGCACCAGATCACCCGAGTCTGTGATGCGCACCTTGCGTACGCTCATCTCCCGCGCCGAGCCCGACCTGCACGAGGCTCGACTGGTCAGAGCGGTCGGGTTCGAGGTCGGGCACTGCGTCGCACGCCTCGAGGGCACCAAAGAAACAGAGGCGGAGCAGCCGTCTGACGAGGATCCGGACGGCTGAAGCAAACGCTCCGGAAGGACTCAATTGTGTTGAACCGGCGTCATCGACGGCCTATGTTGTGGGCCATACAACTCCACCGGCTGTCTCTGCCGGACGACATACAGGTGTCCCATGGCCTCCTCCGAGACGGGCGCTCCACCCAGCTTCACTGAGCGATATCGTGTCCTGCTCGATATCGGGCGCACCCTCTCGGGTACGCTCAGCCTGGATGGCTTGTATCAGGCCGTCTACCAGGAGACCATCCGACTCGTGCATGCAGAGGGCTTCTACATCGCCCTTTACGACCAGGCGAAGGACCTGGCAACCGTGGTCTATTTCGCCGACAAAGGTGAAGAGAGCGACTGCGACATTACCTATCGCGGCTCCGATAGCGAAGTCATCAGGACCGGGCGCGCCACCATCATCGAGGATCGACTCGACAGTCAGTCGCTTATGCTGCTCGGGGATGCGGAGTCGGACGTCACACGCTCAGCCATGTCGGCACCCCTTACGCTCAAGGGGCGAGTAACCGGCGTCATCAGCACGCAAAGCTATGAGCCTCGTTCATACGATGAGGAGGATCTCGAACTGCTCCAGGGGATTGCGGATGTCGCCGCTGTGGCGATCGAAAACGCCGTGTACGTCGACGAGCTTACACGCCGCCGGCAGGAAGCGGAGCAGATCGAGGCGATCGGGCGCCTCCTGGTATCCTCCTTGGACTTCGACGAAGTGCTGGGGAAGGTCACTGAAGCGGCGCTCGAGCAATCGCGCGCAGACACCGCGGCCGTATGGCTGATCGAAGGCACCACTGCCTCAGTTCGCGTATCGGCGGGGGAGCATCCCCCTCCGGTTGGAAGCCAGTGGAACATCGATGGCAGCCTCTTCGACCAACTCGTGCGAGACCGCGAGCACGCGACGCTCGACGATCTCGCGAACAGCGAACTGGTGCCACAACATCTGCGCGAGACGCTCACCTGTGGCACGGCCCTAGCGATTCCGTTGCTCGTCGGTGACCGGGTGGGCGGCTTCCTGGCGGTCGGAAGTCAAGAACCACGGCCATTCACGGACGACTGCATACGGGTCTTGTACCGAATCGCCGGCCAGGCGTCCGTGGCCCTGGACAACGCGGAGCTTCATGCGAGACTGCAGGCGCTGTCCCTGACCGACCCGCTCACGGGCCTCCCGAATCGGCGTCATTTACAGATTCATCTGGAGCGCGAGGTCGCCGCGGCCCGAAGAGGTCGTGAGTTGTGCCTGATCCTCTTCGATCTCGATGACTTCAAGCGCTACAACGACACGCTGGGACACATAGTGGGAGATCAGATCCTCAAGGCCTTCGCCCGGATCCTGGACGAGGAAAACCGCGCGATGAACCTGGTGGCGCGTTACGGCGGGGACGAGTTCGTCACGGTGCTATCGGAAAACGACGTGGCCGGTGCAGCACACTATATCGAGCGGATCCACGAGCGGATCGCACGAGACCGCACCTTGGCGCCGCAGGGCGTCACCGTGAGCTCAGGGCTCGCCACCTTCAAGAGCGACCAGATGGTCGGCATCGAGGAACTCATCCAGTCGGCCGACCGGAATATGTATGACAGCAAGGAAAAGGGCGGAGGGACCCGCCATTGATCTTGAGCTTCTAGGCTAGGCCGGCGCTCTGACCCACCAATTCGGCTTCTACCATCTCGGCATCCGGTTTCGGCTGCCAAATCTGCATCACTGGGAACGTCGCGTAGAACCACCGCAGCGACCCGATGAACAGACCCAAGAACATCAGTCCGATGAGAGGCCACCAGATCGTGACCGCCGGCCCCTCCTTGTGCAGCGCCGGAGCAACCATCAGGTACTTCTCGAGCCACAGCCCCGCCAAGATCACGAACCCGATACCCCGCAAAAACGAAGCGTTCATTTTGGGCTTGCGGCCAATCAGGCCCGCGAATGGAATCACGAAGCACATGATGATCAAGAGCAGGGACCACCAGGCGAACGGAGCCTCGGAACGGCGGATGATCCAGGACTGTTCCGCCGGCAGCTTGCCGTACCAGATGACGAGGTATTGGGCAAAGAACAGGTAGGCCCAGAAGACGCTGAAGGCGAAGGTCAGCTTGCCGAGATCGTGAAGCTGGCTCCGCCCCATCGCCTTGTCGAAAACCTTGTCCGAGCCCTTCAGGAAGGTGACCGCGATGGCCGTGGCCGTGATGCCGCTCCAGAAGGCGCCCATAAAGAACCACGGACCCATCATCGTGGAGTACCAGTGCGGCTCGAGCGACATGACCCAGTCGAACGAGATAACGCTCAGCACCACGGCGTATACGATCACGAAGGCCGGTGCCATGCGGGTCATGCGCCCGTAGCTTCGGTCCTCTTCCTTCTCCTGGCCCAGCCAACCCTCGCTCAAACGCTCGTGCCAGCGGGTTCGGCTCTCTCCGCGTTCGCGCAGGGCCTTGGCATGGGCCATGTCCGGCCGGAGCGCGAGATAGGCGAAATAGAGGCTCATCCCGAACAGCACGAGCACCAGGACCACATTCCTCGTCACGAGGAACGGTCTGTTCAGATAGGCGGCCTTCTTCTGTAGAATCGGGTCGGTCGCCATCTCCGCGATCCACGGAAAGAACGACTCGCCGAGGCCGAGCATCGGCAGCAACAGAACAAACGAAATGGGCAGGAAGGCAACGAAGGCCAGGCTGACGCGCCGCACCGACCAGTTCCACTTCGACTTCGTGATCCACGTGGCGACTGTGAGCAGTATCGCGCCCATCGCGGTCGCGGTGAAGAACAGCCAGTTGGACACGTAGGCCTGCCATGCACGATCGGGGTCCTGCTTCAACGCGAGAATGAACGAGGCTAGGCCAACCACGACCATGGCGACCACGATGTTGTCCCAGGCCTTCGAGCGCTGGAAGAACCGGATCGGAATCTCCGAGGGGATGTGCACGTGCGCCATGGCTACCTACCTCCCCCGGCCCCGGTCGGCCCGTTTCCGGCGCGCCGCTGTAGCTCACGCACGTAGTTCACGATGTGCCACCGGTCGATGTGCGTGACCTGATGGGCATACGCGGGCATGATAGGGCCGCCTACTCGAATCTTCCCATAGAGGAAACCGTCGGTGTAGGCCGCGATCCGCGCGTCGGAGAGGTTATAGGCCACGAGCATAGGATTCTTGTCGGCAATGTACGCCTGCGCCCCTATGCCGGTCTCCCCATGGCAGACGGCGCACACCCGTAGGTACATCTGCTCGCCGCGAGCAAGCGACGCAGAATCCGCCGGCACCGGATTGGCGAGTCCCGTCACCAGCGGCGTGAACAAATCCAACTGAGTGAAGGGTGCCGGGATGTTGCCCATCTCGGGCTGACCAGTATTGATCCGTCCGGGGGTGGTGGTGTAATTCCCGGCCGCAAACGGCACGGAATTGGCAGGCGGCATCAACGGATATTCGTACGGGTCGAACGAGCGCTGGTCGCGCATGCTCCGGCCGAATACGGACACCATGGCATCGTCCAGAGGCGTGCATCCGCTTGCGACGGCTATCAGGCCGAGAATTGCGACCGCTCGCAAGCTACGACGCATGAGCCACCCCCTCCGGGTTCTCCCGAAGCTCAACCGGCTCGTGACTCTCCAAGATGCGGCGGGCCTCGCCGATGCGCTCCTCGGGCGCGGTGACGTACAGTCCGAACCGCCCCGCGCTGAACTCCGGATCGTAGACGATCATCGGCTTCACGTAGGGTAGACGGCTGTTGATGAACATACCGATCACTGTGAACAGGGCGCCGAACAGAACAGCCGTCTCGAACGCGATGATCACGTAAGCGGGCATGGATAGGATCGGCTTTCCGCCGGTAATGATTGGCCAGTCCAACGACGTGAACGAGGCCAGCGCGAAGCCAGTCGCCGCTCCCGTCATTCCACCCACGAGCGTGAAGACTCGAACCGGACTCTGATCGTAGCCGAGTGCCTCCTCGATGAGGTGCTCCGGATAGGGCGAATACGCCGTGATCGCCTTCAGCCCAGCCCTCCGAAGTTCTTCGATCGCATCGACCGTGGAGTCCACGTAGTCGAACGACGCGAGCAGGCCAGTCATGACTCGCCCCCTTCGCCCGCTGTGGCCGCCGCGGTTCGGTCCCCCTTCATCGGTGCGAGCAAAACTTCCTTGAGTTCGGCGATGGCCACCGGAGGAATCAGCCTGATGAACAGCAGGAACCAGAAGCCGAACCAAGCGAAGCTCCCGACCAGGATGCCCATCTCGACGATCGACGGACGGTACAGGCCCCAAGCGAAGGGCTCGTACTCATGCGAAAGCGACGTGACCACGATTACGTAGCGCTCGAACCACATTCCGATGTTGACGAAGATAGAAATGACGAATAGAGCCGGGACCGAACGCCGGAATCGTTTGAACCACAGCATGATCGGCACGAACCCGTTGGCGACCAACATGATCCACGTGGCCCACCAATAATTGCCGAAGAGCCGGAACCAGAACGATTGTCGCTCGGCGGGTTCACCGCTGTACCACGCCATGAAGAACTCCGACAGGTAGGCGTACAACACGATCATCGACGTGACCAACAAGAGCTTGGCCAAGGCGTCGAAGTGTTTTGTGGTGAGGTACGCCTGGAGCCCGAAGACCTTCCTGAGCGGCACGGCCAGGCTGATCACCATGGCCACGCCCGAATAGATCGCGCCCGCCACGAAGTAGGGGGCGAAGATGGTCGCGTGCCAGCCGGGCACGATCGACACCGCGAAGTCCCAAGAGACCACCGAGTGCACCGAGAGCACCAGCGGCGTCGCGAGCGCGGCCAAGAAGATGTAGGCCTTGCCGAAGTGGTGCCACTCGCGGTCCGTCCCCCGCCACCCCAGGGAAACCATCTTGTAGAATTTCTTCCTAAGACCGGTCGCCCGGTCCCGGGCAGCGGCCAAGTCGGGAATCGTGCCCAGGTAGAAGAAGACCGCCGACACGGTGAAGTAGGTGGTGACCGCAAAGACGTCCCAGAGCAACGGCGAGCGGAAATTGGGCCAAAGGAACCGCGAGTTCGGGTACGGGATGAGCCAGTAGGCGTGCCAAACGCGCCCTAGGTGGATCAGCGGGAACAGGCCGGCAGTCATGACCGCGAACACCGTCATGGCCTCGGCCATGCGATAGATCGACTGTCGCCATGGGGCTCTGAACAGGAACAGGATCGCGGAGATCAGCGTGCCGGAGTGCGCGATACCGACCCAGAACACGAACGTGGTGATGTACACGCCCCAGCCCACCGGCGAATTCAAGCCGCTGACCCCGATGCCCTTGACGATCTGGTATCCCCAGGACGTGAAGAACAACCCGACGCCGGCGGTGGCCAGGCCGAAGAGTAGCCACCATCCCAAACCCGGACGCCCGAGAGGTTTCAGGATGTCCCGGTTGACGTCGCCCAGGGAGTGAATATCCGGATGGGCCAGCGCACCCCTGCGGCGGTCGGCTTCCATCAATGCTCCCCGGATTCCACTTCGTGGAACGTCACCTTTTTCAGATAGCTCACGGCGGGCTGCGTGTTCACGGTCGAATCGAGGACTCGGTAGGTACGCTCGTTCTTGATGATCTGGGCGACGCGGGAATTCTCGTCTCTCACGTCACCAAAGACGATCGCCTCGGCCGGGCAGCTCTGCTGGCACGCCGGGACGATCTCACCGTCCTCCATGGCTCGGCCCTCGACCACGGTCCGGTTCTGGACCTCCCTGATGCGCTGTATGCAGAACGAGCACTTCTCCATGATACCATTGGCCCGAACCGTGACGTCCGGGTTGAACTGCATATTCATCGGCTCCGGAATCTGGTCCGCGTAGCCGAACCAATTGAACACCCGGACCTTATACGGACAGTTGTTGGCGCAGTACCGCGTTCCCACACACCGGGGGTAGACCTGCACGTTGAGCCCTTCGGGCGAATGGTACGTAGCGTAGACCGGGCAGACAGGCTCGCACGGCGCGTTACCACAGTGCTGGCAGAGCATCGGCAGGAACCGGATGTCCACCGGACCCGCCTCGTCGGCCTGTACCGTCTCGTAGTAGCGCTCGAGGCGGATCCAGTTCATGTCGCGGCCCATCATTATCTGATTCTCGCCTACCCACGGCACGTTGTTCTCGGACTGGCAGGCGGTTACGCAGGCGCTACATCCCGTGCACTTGTCGAGGTCTATGGCCATGCCCCAGCGAGGACCGGCGTGCGCATCCGCGTACACACCATATTCGGCGCCGGGCAGAGGGAAGTCCTTGGGCTCGCCGTCCGTTTCGACCGGAACCAAGCCACCGATGCCCTGGAGTTCTTTGAGTCCCGCGTGCGGGTCGGCTTCGGCTTCGGCTTCGGCCTCGGCCTCTTCCTCGTGGCCGAGATGGTCGAGCGCCACGGCCGGCGTGATACCGCGTTCGTGCTGCTCGGTAGCACCGACAATCGTGGCCAAACGGCGGCGCTCGCCGGTGGGCGTGATCGAGACCCGCGTCGCCAGGTTGACCAAGGCGCCCGACGGCTCTTCCGCATCGGCAGGAAGCAGCGCCATCGCATTCACGCCGTTGCCGTCCGCGAATCGACCCGCGCCCGTGTGGCCACCTCCCATGGCGAGCGCCACCACATCCTCGCGGATGCCCGGATACGTCCAGACCGGTACTTCGACCGAGCCGTGCTGGGACGCGACCGTCACCATGTCACCGTCCCGAAGACCCATGCTCTCAGCAGCGTGCGGATTCATCTCCACCCAGGAGTGCCACGTGATCTTGCTCACCGGATCCGGCAACTCGAGCAACCAGGGCCGGTTTCCGTTCAGGGCTCCGTCACCGAACCGGGCAGACGGGTGCACCATCAGGTGGAACTCGCCATCCCCGTCGAAAGCCGGCACATCGAACACGAGCGCGGCGTCCGGGGAGCGTAGGGAGGCAGCGCTGACCGAAGCAGCTACCGTCTCCAGCACGCCGTTCTTGAGAGCGTCGCGCCAGGCCGTCTCGAAATCGCCAGAGCCTCCCAGAAGCCCCTGCCACCTCGCCCGCAGATAGTCGTAGAAGGTGGCCGCACCGAGATCGCTGCCCCTAAGAGCCGCCACAGAAAGAAGGACGTCCCCAGTCTGCCGCGAGTCGAAGTTCGGGACCGGCTGCATGGCGGGCTGGCTCAAGGCGTGCAGCCCAGGCCGCGGATTCGAATCACCCCACGACTCGAGGAAGTGGCGATCCGGGAGAATCAGGTCGGCCATCTCGGCCGTCTCGTTCATGGAGCTGGCGAAGACGACCTTGAACGGCATCGCCCCGAAGGCAGCCGCGAATCCACTCGCAGCGGGCAGCGAGTGAGCCGGATTGCAGCCGTGCACGAGCACCGTCTGGGCCCCACCGCCCGTCATGGTCCGAATCGCCGTCTCCATGTCCCGGTACGGAGCGGAGGCGGAGCCGAGATCCGCATCGTTCAGGCTGACGGTCCGGCCAACGTTGCCGGCCACGAAGTTCAACACGAGGACGGCGAGATTCGACGCGGTGGCGTTCCGGTGTTGCCCGCCGAATCCCGGCCCCAACGCCAGGCTCGGCCCGGCCGCCGCGAACCGCTCGGCCAATTCGGTGATCTGACCGGCGGAGATCCCTGTCACTTGCGACACACTCTGTGGAGTGTAGGCTCTCACGATCTCGGCATACGGACCGGCGCCGTTCCCACCCCCGGAGATCACATTGGCCATCGCCAGAGCGACCAACGCCTCCGAGCCCGGCGCGATGGGCAGCCAGTCATCAGCGTTCTGGCCGGTGAGGGACAGTCTCGGCCCCACCAACACCAGACGGCCCTTCTCGCCATCCTCGTCTACGCTGCTCATGCGGGCGAGGCCCCGCCCGTGTGCTACCGGCGAGAGCCAACTCGTCAGGAAATCCGCCCCGAACGAGACGATCAGGTGCGCAGCCTCCAGATCGTAGGAGGGCACCACGTTGCGCCCGAACGCGAGCCGCGTTGCCTCCCGAAGCGGTGCCTCGGAGAGTGCGTCGTACTCGATACGAGTGCCGCCCGTTGCCGAGACAAACCCATCGATGAGGTCGTCGAGCGTGGGGCCGGTGCTGCCAGTGAGAAAAAGATAGTCACCGTCACCAATCCGATCGGCCAGCAACTGCTCGGCGGCGTCCCAGGAGATCTGCCGCATGCCGTTGGTATCCCTGACCATGGGCCCCGCGAAGCGATCGGGGTCATAGAGCCCCTGAAGCGAGGAATGCCCCCTCGAACAAAGAGCTCCCGAGGATATCGGATGCCGCGGATTGCCCTCGACCTTTACCACGCGCCCTTCTCGGGTACGCACCCACATGCCACAGCCGGCTGGGCATTCGCCGCAGACGGTAGTGTACCAGGTGGCTACACCGGGCGTGATCTCTTCGGGAGGGATGACATAAGGGATGAGGCGCTCGACATTTTCCGTCGAGCATCCGACCACGCCGGCACCGGCGCTGCTGACGCCAACTACCTTCAGGAAGTCTCTTCTCTTGATGCCCGAGGCACCTTCGCTCATCTAGGTCGTCTCGATACGGTCAGTAGTGACACACCGCGCAGTCGCGCGAAACTTCCTGCGCCTTATGGCAGGACACACACCACCCCATGGCCAATCGCTGGGCCGGCTCCTCGATCGGAGCCACCATCTCGGCGACGTCGCCGTGGCACTCGGCACAGTCCACCTGGGCCGCCACGTGTCTCAGGTGTGGGAACCTCACGTGGTCGCGTACCTTGTAGACGCGAACCCACGGGATGGCCTCCTGCCGCTCCCAGTAGCCCACTACCTTAGCGATCTCCGTCTGCTGCTGGGAGGTCGTCCCGCGGATCACCTGGTGACACCCCCAGCACGTGGCTACGGGTGGCATACCAGCATCCACCGAACGCTCGGCGGAGAAATGGCAGTACTGGCAGTCGATCTGGTCTTGGCCGGCGTGGACACTGTGCGGGAAGGCGATGGGTTGGACGGTGGTCGGAGCCTCCGCGCCGGCAACGTCTGTCGCTTCGTCTTGACTACTTTCCTGCGTCTGGATCCAAGCCAGAGTCAGCAGGGCCGCAGCCCCGGTGGCAATAAGTACAACCCATCGTTTCGACATAGGCTACGGAGAGCAGGTTTCTTGACGAGTCACCCCAATGTGTAAGCGGCCGGAAGGTATCCGGGGGGTCCCCGCGTGTCAACGCTGCCACGGGCTCCCACGAGAACCTTTTTTCGGCGGTGGGTGTTTAACTTTTCCCGCTTCATCCATGGGAAGAATCCGGAGGGAGGACGCAGCTCTTGGGTGACACCGCAGCCCTGCAAGAAACACGTCCTAGCCTCGATCTTCTCAACCGGCTGATCGCTGAGGTCGAGGTCGTCTTCCACGGCAAGGAAGAGGTTATCCGCTTCGCTGTCGCAGCGCTCCTCGCGCGGGGGCACATCCTCTTCGAGGACGTTCCGGGCGTAGGAAAGACGACGCTCGCGCATGCTCTGGCTACCGCGCTCGGGCTGTCCTTCAAGAGAATCCAGTTCACGAGCGACCTCCTGCCGTCGGATGTCCTGGGCGTGTCGATCTACAACCCGCGCACGTCCGAGTTCGAGACGAGGCCGGGGCCGATTTTCACTAATCTGGTTCTGGCGGACGAGATCAACCGCGCTCCACCCAGGACCCAAAGCGGACTGTTGCAAGCCATGCAGGAGGGCAAGGTCAGCATCGACGACGAGACGCACGACCTGCCACTGCCCTTCATGGTCATGGCGACCCAGAACCCCCTCGAGCATCATGGCACCTATCCCCTTCCCGAGAGCCAGGTGGACCGGTTCTTGATGAGGCTGGCGATCGGATATCCGGATGCGGCGGCCGAACGGCGCATTCTCCTCGAGTCGACCCTAGAGAAAAAGTGGGACGAAAGGATCCGGGCGGTGCTCACGCCACCCCAGGTCTTGGCCCTTCAGCAAGAGGTGCAGGAAATCGAGGCCGAGCCTTCTCTGGTGGACTACTTGATGGAGATCGTACGTCGAACGCGCACGGAGCCCCGCTTGCGCATGGGAGTCAGCCCTAGGGGCGCGATCGCACTGTTCCGCGCGGCGCGCGCCCTGGCGCTGCTCGATGGCCGGTCCTTCCTGGTGCCCAGCGACATCCATCGACTGGTCGTGCCTTGTCTGGCGCACCGGCTGCTACCTGTCGGCGCAACCGCTGCCACGCATGAGGCACACGAGGAGGCGGCAGCCGTTCTCGAGGAAATCCTGGAAAGCCTCCCCGTACCGGTTTGAGCGTCACCGGCCTCGTCAGAAAGGCTCGCACAACCTGGCTCCGTCTGCGAGCCTGGCGCCGGATCAGCTTCACCACTGGCGGAGCTCTCTTTTGCGCCGGGGCCCTGGCCGTCGGTGCCGCCGCCGCAACGACCGGAAACAACCTCCTCTATTTGCTGCTCGGCTCCATGCTCGGGTTGATCGCGCTCAGTGGGTGGTTATCGGAACGGACCCTTCGGGCGCTCGCGATCGAGCGCAGGCTGCCGCGGGCAGTCACCGTTGGAAAACCTGTGCGAATAGGGTATCAGGTACACAACCACAAGCGACGATTTCCCACTATCACTGTGCATCTGTTCGAGCCCGGGCTACGTCACGGCGCCTTCATCACGCGGCTCGATGCCGGCGAGTCCGTCACGGTGCGCTCCGAGAACGTGTTCGTCCGGCGAGGAGTGCACCACCTCGAGGCTCTCACCCTTTCGACGACATTTCCGTTCGGCCTGTTCAAGAAGGAGCGCGACGTTCCGCTGGCGGGCGACTTGGTCATCTGGCCGAGGACGAACCAGCCGGTCCGCATCCCCTCTCCACCGGGCGGACGCCGCCAACCCCAGGTCGAGACCGCCCTGGCGAGCGCCGCCGGCGCACGCGGTGAGTACCGTGGCTTGCATGAGTACAGGGTGGGAGACGACCCACGGGACATTCACTGGCGTTTGAGCGCCCACAAGGGTGAGCCCGTCGTGCGGGAGTACGAGCAGGATGCCGCCGAGGCACTTTGGATCTGCCTCGAGACCCGCGGGACGCCGGGCGAGCGCGCCGAGGCGGCTGTCGAAACGGCGGCCTCCCTCGCGAGCAAAGCTTACCATTCGGGCAAGCGATTCGGCCTATCGACCCCGTACGGGATCGTGGACGCCGGCGCCGGCTCAGGCCAGCTCGAGCGGGTGCTCGACGCGTTGGCCAGGGTGGACTTCTCACCCGACGAGCGCCGCGTGCAGCCACCTGACGATCCGGCTCGCTGCGTGCTGGTATCGCTCACAGGCGGCCAGCGCGACGGCTTCGTAGAGTGTCTCGAACCAGGTCCCTGGACCGAACCTCTCGGCGGACTCGGGAGGTTCTCCGAGGGGGAGCCGAGCCCATGAACCTTCAACGCCTGCATAGACGCATGGCCGTCTCGATGGGCATCGCGGCTCTGGTGGCGTTCGCGGGCGGGGCGGGTTTCGAGCCGGTATCAGCCATCTTGGCGGCAGTCGCGCTCCTCCTCGCCCTCTTTTGGCAGCCTGATCGTGGCCTGTCACTCAAGCTGGAGCAGGTGTGGCTACCGCTCGCGATCCTCCTCGTGTTGCGGTCGCTGTGGCACATCTTCCTGGTCGGCGATGATGTCGTCATCCCGGTGGTGGACCTCCTGCTCCTGCTCCTTTGTGCGGAGGCGCTCCGGTCACTGGATGCCCACAACGACGCCCGCCTGTACGCCCTGTCCTTCGCCCTGCTCTTGGCGGCCACCGCATACCGGCCGGGCCTATGGTTCGCAGTCGCCTTCGTGAGCTACGTGGCTCTGGCCACCGTGACGCTGATGGTCGGACACGCTCGTCGTCAGGCGGAAGCCAACGGGGTGAGGGACGCGCGCCTGGGAACACGGTTCCTGCTCGCCATGACGGGCCTCTCGGTGGTCTCCCTGGTGGGCAGTGCGGTGGTCTTCCTCTCCTTCCCGAGGGTGTCGCAGCGGTGGGTCGGACGTGGAGAGACTCCGACCCGCTCGATCGTCGGGTTTTCGGACCAGGTCTCCCTCGGAGAGCACGGGTCACGGATCTTCCCCAACCCACAGGTCGTGCTGCGCGTGGAATTCCCGGACGGCACACCGCCGTCCCCACAAGACCTCTATTGGCGAGGCCGTTCCTACGACCGATTCGACGGTGTGCGTTGGAGCCGCTCGCCGCGCTTGACCCCGTCACTGGCGCTTGATCGCTGGTACGAGGGATGGGGGCCAGAGCGACTCAATTATCGTATATACGCCACTCCGCTCGACGTGAAGGTGCTGTTCACGCTCCACCCGACTCTCTCGGTCCAGGCTACCGAGCCGCGCATCCAGCCTCTCTTCGACAATTCGGGCGACTACATCTATTGGGGGTCCGGGTCGCCGGTGTACGACGCGGTCTCGGTGACGGCGCGTCCCGACGCGAAACGACTGAGGTCGGCTGGTCGCGGCTACTCTCCCGCCCGGCAATATTACACGCAGTTGCCGCGCCTGCCTCAGAGGGTGCCGGACCTCGCTCAACGCCTTACTCAGGACCTCACCAACAACTACGACCGGGCCGTGGCGATAGAGCGGTTCCTAACGACTGAGTTCGACTACACCCTCGACCTGCCGCGGTCAGCGCGCGAGGCCACCCTCGACTACTTCCTTTTCGACCGACGGGCCGGACACTGTGAGTACTTCTCCACGGCCATGGTGATCATGCTGCGCACGCTCGGCATCCATGCGCGCAACGTGAACGGCTTCCACGGAGGGATTTGGAACAACTTCGGAGAATTCCTGGCCGTTACCCAAAACGAGGCGCACTCATGGGTCGAGGTCTGGTTTCCAGAGTTCGGCTGGGTGGCATTCGATCCGACCCCTGCGGGAAGTGGAGCGGCAGCACTCGCTACCTCGTGGCTGTGGCCCGGCAGACTCTGGCTAGAGGGGCTCCAGCACCAGTGGAGTAAATGGATTCTGGACTTCAGTCTCCAGGCTCAGTCGGACCTGCTCAGCCGTGCCGCGGATCTGTTCAGCGGGAATGGTAGCTCAAAGGAATCTGTCGCTCCCAAAGGACAGCTCGGCCGCGGGCTATGGTCGCTCGCGCTCGTTTTGACGATTCTGGCCGCCTTCGTTTGGGCCAACCAGGGAGGCCAGCGCTACTCGCCCGAAACCAAGATGTACCTGAGACTGCGGGCCGACGCGGAGCGGGCCGAACTGAGCACTGGCCGGGGCGAGACGCCTTGGGCATTGGTCGAGGAGTTTCGACGGCGGCGGCATCCTGGAGCGGGGCCGGCGGGACGAGTAGTGGACCTCTACCTGAGAGCCAGGTTCGGCGGCAATGCTCTGTCCGACGCGGACCGCCACGAGATGGTCGAGGCCCTGGCGGCCGCGAGGAAATCGCTGCGCTGAGCCTCGGGCCCTCCGGCCTCCCGCAGGAGGCTTGGAGATCAGTAGCGCAGGGTGATACTCTAGGTGCGATGAGTGACGCAACCCAACCCTCCGGAAACACGCCCAGGTCCCCAGGACAGCACGTGGCCAGCATCAGCCACCAAGGTCGCTTTTGGGATGTCTACCTGGAGTTCGCCGACGATCCGCGCCGTGTCGATTCGTTCGGTGGTGTGCTGTGCTTCTCGCCGGCCGACGTGGATAGCGAGGAGCTTCCGGTGCGCACGACCACCATCTTGATCGAACGCACCTTCGACGAGGTGGTACGGAAGGCGCATGCTATGGAAGAGCACCAACTCCAGGGCCTGCTTCGGTCGGCGCTCCCCGACGAAGACGACTGACCGAGTCGCCCGGCCTCAAGCCTCCTTCACCCAACGCCAC
>JBGMRK010000026.1:0-2066 GCA_048061375.1 Longimicrobiales bacterium
TGAAGGCGTTCGATCACTGGGTGATCGATCAGACGGCTAGTGATATCGTGCGTGCCGCCCAGAAGACCGGTGCCACTGTGCGGGGGCCGATTCCGCTGCCGACGCGACGGGAGCGCTGGACGGTTCTGAAGTCGCCTCACATCGACAAGAAGAGCCGCGAGCAGTTCGAGCTGCGCACGCACAAGCGGCTCATCGACATCGTGGATAGCAGACCTCAGACGATCGACGCCCTCACGAAGCTCGATGTGCCGGCCGGTGTCGACGTCGAGATCAAGGTCGATTAGACGATGCCTGGACTGATTGGCAAGAAGGTCGGGATGACCCGGATCTTCACCGAAGAGGGAGCCGCCGTGCCGGTAACGGTCATCGAGGCCGGCCCCTGCCCGGTGGTTCAGATCAAGACGGAGGAGTCCGACGGCTACGCAGCCGTGCAGTTGGGCTTCAGCGCCAAGAAGGCGAATCGCGCCAGCCGTCCCGAGCTAGGCCACGCGGCCAAGGCGGGGCTCGAGGCCGCACCCCGGATTCTGCGCGAGTTCGAGGTCGGCGTCGACGAGGAGCTCGAGCTGGGGCAGCAACTCACCGTCGAAGTCTTCGAGCCCGGAGACACCGTGAAGGTCACGGGCACCTCGAAGGGCCGTGGATTCCAGGGGGTCGTGAAGCGGCATGGGTTCGCCGGACGCCCCGCGAGCCACGGGCACTCGCACTCCCGGACGCCTGGATCGATGGGTCCGGGCACGGACCCGTCCAGGGTCATCAAAGGCAAGAAGCTTCCGGGTCGCATGGGTGGAGTTCGCAAGACCATCCTGAACCTGGAAGTCGTGAAGGTGGACTCGGAGCGCAACCTCTTGTTCATCAAGGGTGGCGTCCCGGGTTCTCGCAACAGCTACGTCCTGATCACGAAGTGACCTATGTATAAGGCACGCTACTACAAGGCCGACGGCGCAGAAGGAGGCGAGCAGAACCTCCCGGACTGGCTGTTCGACGGGGTCGTCAACGAGCCCGTCCTGCACCAGGTCGTCAAAGCGTATCTGGCCAACCAGAGGCAGGGCTCCGCGGCCGCCAAATCGCGCGGCCAGGTGGCCGGCGGATCCCGTAAGCCATGGCGGCAGAAGGGTACCGGCCGAGCTCGGCAGGGCACCATCCGTGCCGCTCAGTGGGCCGGTGGCGGTGTGGCATTTCCGCCGATCCCCCACTCGTGGCGCCAGCGGGTTCCCAAGAAGGTCAGGGCGCTCGCGCGCCGGTCGGCCTTCAATTGGCGGGCCCAGGGTGAGCGGGTGCTGTTGATCGACGGGCTGGACTTCGAGA
Source organism: Longimicrobiales bacterium (assembly GCA_048061375.1). GTDB lineage: Bacteria > Gemmatimonadota > Gemmatimonadetes > Longimicrobiales > Gaopeijiaceae > JACZXQ01. The sequence continues at coordinate 1,306 of JBGMRK010000026.1, forward strand.
CGCCCAAAACGAGCCGCTTGGTATCCCTGCTCAACGCGATCGGCGCCGAGGGCAAGGTGCTGCTGCTGACCGACGGCCCCAAGGAGAACATCCATCGCTCGGCGGGCAACCTCCACAACGTGGAAGTCCGTCCGCTGGGCGAAGAGTCGGCGTATCACATCTTGTGGGCGAGTGTGGTGGTTATCGAGAAGGATGCCATCGAGAAGGCCGAGCCCAGCTCCGCCGACACAGCCGCGCAAAATACGCGTGAACGTGGCGAGCCGGCGATCCGTCAGGTCGACCGCGATGCTGCGCAGGCGCGTGAGGACAAGCGAGAGGCGCGCCGGGCATCGCTGAACGCGCGGCGTCGAGGCATCACCGTGGAGACCAAGGCCGAGGCCACTCCGAAGAAGAAGGCGGCGCCCAAGGCAGAGAAGGCGCCCAAGGCCGAGAAGGCGCCCGAGGCAGAGAAGGCGCCCGAGGCAGAGAAGGCGGCCGAAGGCGCGGTGTCCATCGACGACATCAAGCTGCCCAAGGTCGGTGATCTGGCGGACTTCCTTGCCGGATTCGACCACGCGGCCGATGTGGCCGCGCTCCAGGAGCGGGACGTACGCAAGACGGCGCGTGTGTACTACGAGGCCCGTTTGGTGGAACTGACCGGCGGTGAAGGCCCGTCCGAGGACAAGGGGGACGACGATGCGTGACGTCTACGACGTGGTCTACAGGCCGGTGGTCACCGAGAAGACCACGGACCAGATGGAGTCCAGCGTCTACACCTTCGT
>JBGMRK010000026.1:2166-20653 GCA_048061375.1 Longimicrobiales bacterium
CGCTTCCGCTCGGTGATGGACAATTCCGACATCATCACGCGTAGCACCCCCGAGAAGTCGCTGCTCGAGCCCCGAAAGCGCACGGGAGGGCGCAACCATCACGGTCGCGTCACCAGCCGCCATCGGGGTGGTGGACACAAGCGTCGTTACAGGAAGATCGACTTCAAGCGCAACAAGCTCGGTGTTCCAGGCACGGTGGCGTATATCGAGTACGATCCGAACCGAAGCGCCAACATCGCCTTGATCCACTACGTGGACGGCGAGAAGCGCTACATCCTCCACCCGCGGGGGCTGGAGGTCGGCGACAAGATCATGTCGGGGCCGAACGCGGAAGTGCGCGTCGGCAACGCGCTTCCCTTGTCGAAGATTCCGCTCGGGACCGTGGTTCACGCGATCGAGATGAAGCCCCTCAAGGGTGCGCAGATCGCGCGCTCGGCGGGCGCCGGCGTTCAGGTGGTGGCTAAGGAGGGCGACTACGTAGCTCTACGCCTCCCCTCGACGGAGTTCCGGCAGATTCACAAGGATTGCATGGCCACGATCGGCCAGGTCGGCAACATCGAGCATAACCTCGTGCGTATCGGAAAGGCCGGGGCGAACCGCTGGCGGGGCAAGAGGCCCAAGGTGCGGGGCGTCGCGATGAACCCGGTCGACCACCCGCTGGGTGGTGGTGAGGGTCGCACTTCGGGTGGCCGTCCGCCCGTGTCGCCCTGGGGTAAGCGCGAGGGCAAGAAGACGCGAGACCGTAAGAAGCATTCGAACAAGTACATCATCCGTGGACGCAAGAGAGGGAAGGCCACCCAGTAGGCGGGGGGTCATCCACAAGCCTGATTCGAGGTCGGTAGACTATGCCGCGTAGCGTAAAAAAAGGCCCGTATATCGATGACAAACTGCTCCTCAAGGTGGAGATAATGAACTCCCGAGGCGACAAGCAGGTCATCAAAACCTGGGCCCGGGCGTCGACAATCTCCCCGGATTTCGTGGGGCATACGATCGCGGTGCACAACGGAAACAAGTTCATTCCCGTGTACATCACGGAAAACATGGTGGGCCACAAGCTCGGCGAGTTCTCCCCAACCCGGTTGTTCCGCGGGCATGGGGGCAAGTTGGCCGATAAGCGTTCGCGGACGTAGGGATCGAGAGAGAAGAGATGGAAGCGAGAGCCATTGCCCGGCACATACGCATGAGCCCCCGTAAGGTGCGGCTCGTGGTGGATCAGATCCGTGGGCGCTCAGTGAATGAGGCCTACGCGATCCTCCAGTTCTCGAAGAAGGTGGCGTCCGACCCGGTGGGCAAGACGCTCCGTTCGGCGGTCGCCAACGCGCAGGACCGGGCGCAGGACGATGGAGAGGTCATCGACGTGGACGAGCTGGTGGTGAGTCGTGCGTTCGTCGACGAAGGAGCCACTCTCCGACGCTGGCGCGCACGGGCCATGGGCCGTGCCGCTCCCATCAGAAAACGAACGAGCCACATCACCGTGGTCGTGGACAAGAGGGGTTCGTAATGGGACAAAAGACCCATCCGCACGGGTTCCGGCTCGGCATCGTCAAGGACTGGAAGTCCCGCTGGTACACCCAGCGCGACTTCCCGCGCCTCCTCAAGGAGGATCAGACGATCCGGATGTATCTGCACCGGCGTTTGGCCCATGCGGCCATTTCCAAGGTGGAGATCGAGCGCAAACCGTCCAAGGTCGTAGTGACGATCCATACGGCCCGGCCCGGGGTCGTGATCGGCAAGCGTGGAGCCGAGGTGGACAAACTGCGTGACGAGCTGGGCGTTCTGGCGAAGTCGGAAATCTCCGTGAACGTCGAAGAAATCAAGCGTCCCGAGATCGATGCCGTGCTCGTGGCCGAGAACGTGGCTCACCAGTTGCGCCAGCGGATCTCGTTCAGGCGCGCCATGAAACGTGCGGTGCAAAACGCCATGCGGGCCGGGGCCGAGGGCATCAAGCTCCAGTGCGCCGGGCGCCTCGGCGGCGCCGAGATCGCGCGCACCGAGGGCTACAACGAGGGCAGGGTTCCTCTGCACACGCTCAGGGCCGACATCGACTATGCGCAACTGCACGCCAGGACCACCTACGGTGTGATCGGCGTGAAGTGCTGGATCTTCAAGGGTGAGGTCGTCGAGGAACGGCGCGGCCGCACCTACTCGACCGGCAGCTAGGGAGGATAAAGCCACATGCTAGCGCCAAAGCGGGTCAAACACCGCAAGACACACAAGGGCCGGATGCGTGGAATGGCTCGTCGCGGCAACAGGGTATCGTTCGGTGACTACGGATTGCAGGCTTTGGAGCCGGGTTGGATCAGCAATCGGCAGATCGAGGCGGCTCGTGTCGCGATGACGCGCCATATCAAGAGGGGCGGGAAGGTCTGGATTCGGATCTTCCCCGACAAGCCCATTACGCAGAAGCCGGCGGAAACCCGCATGGGCAAGGGTAAGGGAAACCCCGAGGGTTGGGTGGCCGTGGTGAAACCCGGCAGGATGATGTTCGAGCTGGAGGGCGTCTCCGAGGAACTTGCGCAACGCGCCATGCAGTTGGCTTCGGCCAAGCTGCCGGTGAAGACGCGGTTCGTTACGCGCGCGACCCAGCTCTGATCGAGACGAGAGGCTACGAAGAACGATGAAGGCTGATGAGATTCGGGAGTGGGACGACTTCGAGATCGGTGAGCGCCTGAGAGAGCTCAAGGAAGAGCAGTTCCGGCTGCGGTTCCAAAGCGCCACGATGGACCTCGAGAATCCGAAGCTCCTGCACTTGGTACGGCGCGATATCGCGCGGTTGAAAACGGTGCTGCATGAGCGTGAGATGGGGGCCGGCGATGACGTTGTGGTGGCCGCCGCTCAAGACACCGAAGAGAGTTGAGCGAGAATTCGATGGCGGAAGACATGACTGAACAGGTAGCAGCGAGGAAGCGGCGCAAGACCCGCGTCGGCGTGGTTACAAGCGATAAGAGTGACAAGACCGTCACCGTGGTGGTGGAGCGCCAGTTCGCGCACCCCCTCTACGGCAAACAGGTCAAACGCACGAAGAAATACCACGCACACGACGAGACCAACGAGTACAAGCAGGGAGACTTGGTCCGAATCGTGGAGACGCGGCCGCTTTCGAAGACCAAACGGTGGCGGGTGGAAGAGTTGCTCGAGCGTGCCGGTGGATGACGCACGCCCGCGGTGGTCGGGATTACGGGCAATCGGGCTTGAGCCCGATGGCCTGCGCATAGATCGGAGAGGGAAATGATCCAGCAGGAGTCGATGCTCAGGATCGCCGACAATACAGGGGCCAAGAGCGCACTGTGCATCCGTGTTCTTGGCGGATCGGGCCGTCGGTACGCGAGCGTGGGCGACGTCATCGTCGCGACCGTGAAGGACGCTATCCCGAACTCGCCCGTCAAGAAGGGTGAAGTCGTGCAGGCGGTGGTGGTGCGCACGCGTAAGGAAGTGCGTCGCCGCGACGGGACCTATATCAGATTCGACGACAATGCCGCGGTACTGATCACGCCACAGGGCGAGCCCAGGGGCACGAGGATCTTTGGGCCGGTCGGCCGCGAGCTACGAGAGAAGCGCTACATGAAGATCGTGTCGCTGGCACCGGAGGTTCTCTAAATGGCCGGCAAGAAGACGGGAAAGGCCGCTCCCTCGCGCGTGGTGAAGGGCGACCGAGTCAAGGTGATCCGGGGCAACTTCCGCGATCAGGAGGGCACGGTCCTTCGCATCATGCGTGAAAAGGGCCGAGTAGTCGTCGAGGGAGTGAACATGCGCAAGCGTCACGAACGGCCGAGCCAGGCCAATCCCGATGGAGGGATCGTGACGTTCGAGGCGCCGATTCATGTCTCGAACGTGATGTTGATCGACTCGACGTCGGGTGACGCCAGCCGGATCCGCATGCGCGTCGAGGCGGATGGGACCAAAGAACGGATCTCCGTGAAGAGCGGAAATCCGATTCCGAAGCCGTAGAGAGTAAGATGGAACCCAGACTGTTACAGCATTACAGGGATCATGTGCGGGGCACGCTCGCTGAGAGGTTTCAGTACGCGAACCCACACCAGATCCCACGAGTCGAGAAGGTGACGCTCAATGTGGGTGTGGGCGAGGCCCCCAAGAATCAGAAGCTTTTGGACGCTGTGGTCGAGGAGTTGGCGACGATCACGGGCCAGAAGCCGATCGTGACGAGGGCTCGCAAATCCATCTCCAACTTCCAGTTGAGAGAGGGTATGGCGATCGGCGCCGCGGTCACGCTACGTCAGAGTCGCATGTACTACTTCTTGGACCGACTGGTGAGCGTGGTGATTCCCCGTGTCCGCGACTTCAGGGGTCTTACCCCGCGGTCGTTCGACGGGCGCGGAAACTTCACGATGGGTGTACGAGAGCAGATCATCTTTCCGGAGATCGACTACGACAAGGTCGGGAAGATCCACGGGATGAACATCACGGTCGTCACGAGCACGAACAAAGACGACGAGGCCTTCGCGCTACTTCACGAGATGGGTTTCCCCTTCCGGGGCGAGACACCGGTCGTGATTGGGCGCGGCGCTAATTAGCTAGGAGCAGGAGGAGAAGAATGGCCAGGAAGGCCCTGATCGAGAAGTCCAAGCGCACGCCCAGGTTCGAGGGGCGGCGGCGAAACCGCTGTCAGTTCTGCGGACGCCCCCGCGGGTTTTTGAGGAAGTTCGGAATCTGCCGGATCTGCTTCAGGATGATGGCATTGCGTGGTGAAATTCCGGGCATCCGGAAGTCGAGCTGGTAAAGGAACAACGATTATGATGACAGACCCGATAGCGGACATGTTGACTCGTATCCGGAATGCCGGAACCGCGGGTCATAAATGGGTGGACATGCCGGTCTCGAAGCTGAAGGCCGAGGTGGCTCGCATTCTCAAGGAGAACCACTTCATCTACGACTTCAAGCTCCTCGACGACGGGCGATTCGGAGTGCTCCGGATCTACCTCAAGTACCACGAGGAGGGCCCGATCATTCGGCACATCGAGCGTGTGTCTCGCCCCGGTCGCAGGCGCTACGTGAAATCTCAGGACATTCCCAGGGTCCGTAACGGACTCGGGATGGCCATCGTCTCGACGTCGAGCGGGCTCCTCTCGGGGCGCGCGGCGCGCACCGCGGGCGTCGGTGGCGAGCTCATGGCTCTAGTCTGGTAACGGAAAAGAAACGATGTCGAGGATTGGAAAACAGCCGGTCGACGTTCTTCAGGGCGTCGAAGTCAAGCTCGACGGCCGACACCTCACGGTGAAGGGCCCGAAGGGCCAACTCGAGTTGGACCATCACGAAGACATGACGGTCAAGATCGAGGATGGCGTCATCAGGGTCGAGCGGCCCTCGGACGTGCCCGAGCACAGGGCTCTGCACGGTCTGACCCGCAGCCTCATCGCCAATATGGTCGAGGGGGTTACGGATGGATTCAAGAAGAGCCTCGAGATTCATGGCGTGGGCTACAAAGCCGAGAAGAAGGGCAACGGCATCAGGCTGACGCTCGGGTTTTCCCACACCATCGACTACGAGGGGCCCAAGGGTGTCAGCATAGAAGTGCCGGCCCCGACGCAGATCATCGTCGAGGGTACGGACAAGCAGGCGGTTGGGCAGGCGGCAGCGGAGATCCGTTCATTCCGTCCCCCGGAGCCGTACAAGGGCAAGGGTATTCGCTATGTAGGCGAGCATGTGCGCCGCAAGGCCGGCAAGACCGCCGCGACTACCTAGCCACGGGGCCTCCTGGGCGCGGGCGCAAACGACATACGAAGGCATACGATGAGCAAGGCGAAAGCAAAAAGCCGAGAGGCGCAGCGACACAGACGCCATCTCCGGATTCGGAAGAAGATCTGGGGCACAGCGGGCCGGCCCAGGTTGGTCGTATTTCGGTCCCTGAAGAATCTCGAAGGTCAGGTGGTGGACGACGATCACAGGCGGACGCTGCTTGGATTGTCGACTCTTTCCGCCGACCTCCGTTCATTCAAGGCCGAGAGCCAGAACCAGCGGGTCGAGGTGGCGCACGCAGCCGGCAAGCTCCTCGCAGAGAAAGCCGTATCGCAGGGTATCGAGAGCGTGGTCTTCGATCGCGGCGGTTACCAGTATCACGGCCGGGTAAAGGCCTTCGCTGAAGGCGCCCGGGAGGGAGGGCTGAAGTTCTGATGGCCAGAAATCAAGGTGGCCGAGGTGGCCGGCAGGGACGCGACCGCGATTCGTCGATGGTCGAGAACGTGATCCACATCAACCGCGTGGCGAAAGTGGTCAAGGGAGGCCGTCGCTTTTCCTTCACCGCGCTGGTGTCCGTTGGCGACCGGGCCGGCAAAATCGGCATCGGGCTGGCGAAGGCCAACGAGGTCGCCGAGGCGATCCGCAAGGCGTTCGATCGTGCCCGCAAGAACATGATCGAGATTCCTGTCACGAAAGGCACGCTGCCCCACGAGATCGTCGGGCACTGGGGCGCCGGGCGTGTGATGCTTCGGCCCGCGGCGCCCGGTACCGGCGTGATCGCCGGCGGTCCGGTGCGTGCGGTGGTGGAGGCGGTGGGCATCACGGATATCCTCACCAAGAGTCTCGGCTCGAACAATCCGATCAACGTGGTCCGTGCGACCCTCGACGGCCTCACCAAGTTGGTGACCATCGAGCAGGTGGCGAAGGAACGCGGTGTCCCGGTCGAAGCGATCATGGGTGTGGGCGGTGGCGGCAATGGCTGATCACAAAGTCCGTATCACCCAGGTGCGCAGTGGGGTTGGGCGCAAGATCAACCAGCAGCGCACGCTGGAGGCGCTGGGATTGAAGAAGCACCAACAGTCCGTGGTGCACAACGATGGTCCCGCGCTGCGCGGGATGATCAATTGTGTGCGCCATCTCGTGAAGGTAGAGGACGTGAATGGCTGAGCTGCATGATTTGAAGCCCGCGCCAGGTTCGCACCGCAGTCGCAAGCGGGTGGGCCGGGGCCAGGGCTCAGGCCTCGGGAAGACCGCGGGTCGGGGTGAGAATGGACAGAAATCCCGAAGCGGGGGGTCCATTCGCCCCGGATTCGAGGGTGGGCAGATGCCACTGCAACGCCGAATCCCGAAACGTGGATTCACGCAGCGCAGGCGCAGAGTCTATCAGGTCGTCAACGTCGGGTCACTCGGTAAGATCGAGGGGACCATCGTCTCGCCGGGAGTGTTGAAGGAGGCCGGCCTGATTCGCTCGACGCGCGGTCTGGTCAAGATTCTGGGAGCGGGCGACGTGCAGGGAGCGTATTCCGTGGAGGTTCATGCGGTGAGCGCCGGCGCGCGCGCCAAGCTGGAGTCGGCCGGTGGATCGGTCACCCTGCTGGTTTCCTCCGAGACAGAGGGGTAGTGAGCCGCTAGATGGCCAGCTCGATTCCAAACCTTTGGCGGGTCCCCGAGCTCAAACAGAAGATCCTGTTTACGCTCATGGTCCTGCTCATCTACCGGTTCGGCGCCCACATCACGGTGCCGGGCATCAACGTCGCCATTCTCCAGCAGCAGTTCGGCCAGCTCCAAGACACCATGCTCGGCATCTACGACATGTTCGTCGGTGGCGGTCTCAGCAGAGCGACGATCTTCGCGCTGGGCATCATGCCCTATATCTCCGCGAGCATCATGTTCCAGCTCCTCGCCGCCGTTTTCCCGACGGTGGAGAAGCTGCAGAAAGAGGGCGAGGACGGCCGCAAGAAGCTCACGCAGTGGACGCGCTATACGACGATCGGCCTGGCCATCCTTCAGGGTTACGGCTACTCGGCGTTCTTGAACTCCACCGGCGCGGTCATGAGCCCCGGCATGGTCTTCACGTTCACCACGGTCCTGACGCTCACGGTGGGCGCCGTGTTCATCATGTGGCTGGGTGAAGAGATTACTGAGCACGGCGTCGGCAACGGCATGTCGCTCCTGATCTTCTTCGGGATCATCGAGGGCTTCCCGGCCGCCACCCTGCGCACATGGGAATCCTTCGTGGTCGGTGAGATCCAGATTCTCGCGCTGGTGATGCTGGTCCTGGTCCTGGTCGGCGTGACGGCGGGGGTGGTCGCCATGACCATGGCCGCCCGAAAGATACCGGTGCAGATCCCCCGCAAAGTCGTCGGGCGCGGACGTGTGCGGGAAGGTCAGAATAGCTTCGTGCCGCTCCGTATCAACTCGGCCGGCGTGATGCCCATCATTTTTGCGCAGTCCTTCATCGTGGTTCCCGGCACGCTGGCCCAGTTCGCCGGTGGAGGTGGAGGCATGCTGCAGACGATCGCCGACATCTTCCAGCCCGGGCCGATCTATTACGTCAGCTATGGGCTGCTCATCCTCTTCTTCACGTACTTCTACACCGCCATCATCTTCAATCCGGTGGATCTGGCGGAGAACCTGAAGAAGCAGGGTGCGTTCATTCCCGGCGTGAAGCCCGGCACGCGCACGGCCGAGTACATCGACCGGGTGCTGACCCGGGTGACGCTGCCCGGATCGATCTATCTCGCCCTGATCGCCATGGTGCCCTTCTGGATCTTCGACATCTTCCAGATCCAGACGTTCTTCTTCGGCGGCACGGGCCTGCTGATCGTAGTGGGGGTGGGACTGGACACCGTTCAACAGGCACAGCAGCATCTGATGCTGCGGCACTACGACGGCTTCATGAAGAAGGGCCGAGTCAAGATGCGTGGCCGTACGCGGTATATGTAGCGCCCTATCATCGGCCATCCATTGTACGTGATTCTGTTGGGCCCCCCAGGGGTAGGAAAAGGCACCCAGGGCGTTCTCCTCGCCGAAGCCCACGGTATGAACCGCATCGTGACGGGTGATCTGCTGCGATCCGCGCGTGCCGACGGCACTTCGCTGGGGCTCGAAGCGGAGCGCTACATGGACGCGGGCGAACTCGTGCCCGACGCCGTCATGAACGCCATGGTCACGGAGTGCCTTGAGAGCCTGCCGGACGGCCGTGGCGTGGTGTTCGATGGATTTCCCCGCACGGATGTTCAGGCGACGGCCCTACATCGGACGCTGGAGGACTTGGGGCGCCGCATCGACCATGTGATCGTGCTCGAAGCCGACAACGAAGTGCTCGTACAGCGCATCGCTGGACGGCGTTCCTGCCCGGAGTGTGGGAGTGTGTTCAACGTCTATTTGAATCCTCCCGAGCAGGAAGGTGTCTGCGACCGGGAGCGGAGCCCCTTGATCCACCGGGCCGACGACGAGCCCGAGACGGTGCGTCGGCGGCTGGAGGTCTACCACGAGCTCACGGAACCGTTGATCGCCTTTTACGAGCAGTCCGATGTTGCGGTGAGCTACGTGCCCGGTGAGCGGTCCGTGGAGGACGTACAGTCGTCGATAGAGAGCGTAATCCTACTCATGGCACCTCATGATTCATCTGAAGACGCCTGACGAGATCTCCGTCATCGCGGAAGGCGGTGCGATCATCGCCGGCCTCTTCAGCGAGGTCGAGCGTCGTGTCGTCCCGGGCGTCAGCACGCGCGACCTGGACAGATTCTGTGACGAGTACATCTGCGCTCACGACGGCGCGGAACCGGCCTTCAAGGGGCTCTATGGGTTCGCCGGCAGCGTGTGCACCTCGATCAATGAAGAAGTGGTCCATGGCATTCCAAGCCCTGACCGGCGTCTGGAGGTCGGGGACATCATCAGCATCGACGTGGGTGTAAAGCTCAACGGGTGGTGCTCCGACTCCGCATGGACGTTTCCCGTGGGCGACGTCGACGCCGAGACGCAGCGCCTGTTGACCGTGACGGAGCAGGCGTTGGACGTGGCCATCGAGGCCGCCACGCCCGGCAATCACGTCGGCGACATTGGAGCGGCGGTCATGTCGGTGGTGAGTGGCACGGGCTTCGGCATCATCGCCGATCTGGTGGGCCATGGAGTGGGGCGGGCCGTACACGAGGAGCCGCAGGTGCCGAATCTCGGAGAGCCGGGAGTAGGCCCGATACTGCGTGCGGGCATGGTGCTCGCGATCGAGCCGATGATCAGCCTGAGATCGGATCGGATCCGCACCCTGGACGACCGTTGGACCGTGGTGACGGCCGACGGCACGCGCTCCGCCCACTTCGAGCACACCGTCGCGGTCACATCGAGTAGTCCCAGGATATTGACGGCCGCCGCGGAGGGCGTGGGATCACCGGGAGAATGGGTACACGAATCGGCTTGAAGGCATAGGGGGCTTTAGTTATCATTACAAGCTCTGCCAGAAACGAATTGGGAGACGGTCCAAATGAAGGTTAGAAGCAGCGTCAAGCCGATGTGCGAGCACTGCCGGGTGATCCTGCGGAAGGGCGTCGTCAGGATCATTTGCAGCCGTAATCCGCGGCACAAGCAACGCCAGGGATAGACAGAGAAGAAACGGACTCATGGCACGCATTTCAGGCATCGACCTACCTCGACAGAAGCGCATCGAAGTCGCTCTGACCTACATCTACGGCATCGGGCACGCGCGGGCGCGCAAGATCATCGAAGCGACCGGCGTAGATCCGGATCGGCGGACAGGGGATCTCACGGACGAGGACATCAACAAGCTCCGGCGTGAGATCGAGGACAAGTACAAGGTGGAGGGCACCCTCCGCACAGAAGTTTCCATGAACATCAAACGGTTGATGGACATCGGGTGCTACAGAGGATTACGCCACCGCCGTGGCCTGCCGGTGCGCGGCCAGCGGACCAAGACCAACGCGCGTACTCACAAGGGCACGCGACGCGCGGTCGCGGGCAAGAAGAGGGCCCCGAAGAAGTAGGCGGACCCGACAATCCGGTATCAACAGTGCGAGGACGGTAGCGAGTGGCTGTAAGCAAAGGAAGCCGAAAGCGGTCGAAGAGGGTCATCGAGGCTGAGGGCGTCGCCCACATTCAGGCGACGTTCAACAACACCCTCATCACCATCACCGACAATTCCGGTAACACCGTTGTGTGGGGCAGCTCGGGCAAGGCGGGCTTCAAGGGCTCCAAGAAATCCACGCCGTTCGCCGCGACCGTCGCCGCGGAACAGTGCGGCCGCGAAGCCGTCGCCATGGGCGTGAGGCGTGTCAACGTCCGCGTGCAGGGCCCCGGCTCCGGGCGAGAATCCGCGATCCAGGCTCTGGCTGCGGCCGGTCTGCTGATCCGCTCCATCCAGGACGTGACACCTTTACCGCACAACGGCTGCCGTCCGCCGAAAAAGCGGCGGGTTTAACAGAGAGACAGAATGGCACGATATACGGGACCGGTGTGCAAGCTTTGCCGCCGCGAGATACAAAAGCTCTTCCTGAAGGGAAGGAAGTGCTACACGGAGAAGTGCCCCATGGAGCGGCGCGCGTATCCGCCCGGGCAGCATGGCCCCGCGCAGATGCGTCGCCGCAAGCAGTCGGAGTACGCCGTCCAGCTTCGTGAGAAGCAGAAGGTCAAGCGCATCTACGGGCTCCACGAGAAGCAGTTCCGTACGCTTTTCGAGAAGGCCAACCATCGCGAGGGCATCACGGGCGAGAACATGTTGATCGCCCTGGAGACCCGCCTCGACAACATCGTCTTCCGCATGGGATTCACCGCGAGCCGGACCGCCGCTCGGCAGCTGGTGCGCCACAGGCATATCGAGGTGAACGGTAACGTTCTCGACGTGCCGTCGGCCCAGCTCGGAGCCGGTGACGAGGTGTCGGTCCGAGCGAAGGACAAGGACCTCATGGTGGTCCAGGAGAGCCTCGAGTCGCGGACCAGGCCGGCCCTGGTCGATTGGCTTGCTTTGGACGAGAAGAATCGTGTCGGCCGGATGACCCGCAGCCCCACGCGCCAGGATATTCCGCTGGCCGTGCAGGAACAGCTCATTGTCGAGCTCTACTCCAAGTAACGGAGGAGTGTCAGTGCAGATAGATATGACCGGACTGGTTCTGCCGGAGCGTCTCGAATCCAAGGATACCTCCGAGGACGGCCGCTCGGCCGAATTCATGGTCGAACCACTCGAGCGTGGCTTCGGCCACACGCTCGGCAACTCGGTGCGCCGGGTGTTGTTGTCCTCGCTCCGCGGCGCAGCTGTGTGGGCCTTCCGCATCGACGGCGTGCTTCACCAGCATCAGACGATCCAGGGGGTTGTGGAGGATGTCCACCAGGTCATCCAGAACCTCAAGTCTCTCGTCGTGGTGCTCGATGACGACGTGGACGAGGCCACTCTCGAGCTCCACGCCAGCACGGCCGGCGCCGTAACGGCAGGCGCGATCCTCGCCAGCGCGGGCGCGAGTTGCCTGGACCCGGATCACCACATCCTGACGCTCGAAGCGGGCCGCAATCTCAACATCGAGTTGCTCGTGAACAAAGGCCGGGGCTTCGTGCTCGCCAACCAGCACACGTTGCCGCGGGGAGCGCCGGTCGATCTCGTGCGGATCGACTCGATCTACAACCCGGTGCGCCGGGCCAACTTCTCGGTCGACGAGACTCGCGTGGGTCAGCGCACCGACTTCGATCGCCTGACCCTTTCCGTGGAAACCGACGGCTCGATCGATCCCGAGAGCGCCCTACGTTACGCGACGGAGTTGGTCAGGAAGCACCTGGAGTTCATGCTCTACTTCGGTGAGGGTGGCGTGCCGCAGACGGTGGTGCCCGGTGTGGTCGCGATACCGGATCGCCTCAAGGACCTCTTCGGGCGTCCCATCGAGGATCTGGCCGAGTTGAGCGTGCGCTCCAGAAACTCGCTCCAGAAGGAGAATATCCGCACGCTCGGGGATCTCGTTCAGCGTTCCGAGGATGAGATGCTGGGGATCGAGAACTTTGGAAAGAAGTCCTTGAAGGAGATTTCCGACTTCCTGGAGGAACACGGCCTGGACTTCGGCATGGTCATTCGCGAAGCCGATGATGGCGAACTCTTCTTCGTGGACGACGAGGAGCCCGCCACGGCCGAAAGCACCGAGGGATAAGAGGCAGTCATGCGACACCGTATGAAGGGTCGGAAGCTGTCCAGGACGGCGAGCCATCGCAAAGCGACGCTCCGCAACATGGCGACATCGCTGTTCGAGCACGAGCGGATCGAGACGACCACGGCGAAGGCCAAGGAGTTGCGGCCCTACGCCGAGCGCTTGATCACGCTCGCCAAGCGAGGCGATCTTCACGCGCGCAGGCTTGCGGGCCGCAAGATCGCCGACCGGGACGTGCTCGGGAAGCTGTTCCACGACATCGGACCTCGCTTCGCGGATAGGCCCGGCGGCTACACCCGCATTCTCAAGTTGGGCAATCGCAGGGGTGACGCGGCCGAGATGGCGCTTATCGAATTGGTCGATTAGACTGGGGCTTTCCCGGCATAGCCCTTAGAGAAAATCACGAGGACGAACCGCATGGATCCCAGCGCAGCACAGAATCGTGAGGGAAGACGTTCGGCCATGCTAATGGTCGGCGCATTTCTCGGAATAGCGGTGTTTTTCGTCTGGCTGGGCGTGGCCGCCAATACCTCCGAGGTCGCGATCATGGAGGTGTCCACGCCTGATTCCCTCTCGGCCTCGGCCGTGACCGTTCAGGCCGCCGTTTTCGGGGCTGACCCGATGGCCCAGGCCGGGCAACTGATTCGTGTCGAGGACGTGCGGGTGGCGGGAGCGATCGGCACCACGGCGTTCTGGACCGAGTTGGCAGGCCGTCCGGATCCGTACCTGGTGCACATGAACGCGACGGTTGCGGCGGACAGCTTGCAAGTGGTTCCCGGCGACCGGGTGACGATTGTCGGAAACGTCTATTCGATGTCGGACAGCGTTGCCGATGCGTGGGAGGCCTCTGGAAGCATCAGCGAGAATCAAAAATTCGAGGTTACGTTCGCAACGTCCTTCCTGGAGATCATGGACCTCATGGTCGTTCGGGTCGGCGGTGGAGACGGCGAATAACACTGAGACCGGCCGCCCGCCGGGGGGAATAGAGGATGGCTCGAGTGTGCTACGTGTGCGGCAAGCGCCCCCAGACGGGGAATAACGTGAGTCACGCGCACAACAAGACCAGGCGGCGGTGGCTGCCGAATTTGCAGACCGTAAGGATCGTGACGTCCGAGGGCGACCGGAGACGCGTGCGGGTGTGCACGTCCTGCATCTCGGCCGGCAAGATCGCAAAGGCCCCGCCGATTCAGAGTGTGGAAACGGCGTAACCGCCCCCTGACGCGGCCTCTCACCGGTCGCACCGTCGTCGTGACGCGCGCACGGCACCAGGCGGTCGAAATGACCGAGATGCTGGAAGCCTCGGGCGCCGCCACCATCGCATTTCCCACCATAAGCATCGAACCGCCCCCCGATCCCGAGGCACTTCACCAGGCCATGCGCTCGGACTCGTACGACTGGGTGGTTCTTACCTCCACGAACGCCGTGATGGCTCTGGAAGCCGCGCGCCGTGAGCTCGGCACGGATCAGGGCCCGTGGCCGGCTTCGGGGACCCGCTTCTGCGCGGTCGGACCGAGCACGGCTGCCGCGCTCGAGGCCGCGGGGCTGACGCCCGATATCGTGCCGGACGAGTACATCGGGGAGTCGGTGCTCGATGCGTTGCTGGAGGCTGAAGGGAATCTCGATCGCCGACGCGTGCTCATTCCGCGGGCCGCCGAGGCACGGGACGTCATACCGGACGGTCTTAGGGCGGCGGGCGCCGCCGTCGACGTCGTCGAAGCGTACCGGACGGTGCCGGTGAAGGCCGACGGCGAAGCCACGACGAAGCTGGCCGGCCGGCTCGCGGCAAAGGAGGTGGATGTGGTGACATTTACGTCTTCCTCGACGGTGCGCGCCTTCCGTGCCATGTTTGGCAGCGACCTGGGGGGCTCCCTGGTCGCGACCATCGGTCCAGCCACATCCGCGACCGCTCGCGAGTCGGGTTACGAGGTATCTGTCGAAGCGGAGGAGTACACGGTCTCCGGCCTCGTGCGGGCCCTGGAATCATATTACGCGGAGGACGCCCCGGAATGACGCCCGACCATGCCGCGGAGGTGAGGACGTCGATTCCCGTTCCAACACACGATCCGAAGAACCTCCGGATCGCGGTGTTCGTCTACCTGGCGATCCTCCCGCTGGGCCATCTGGTGACCTTCTGGGTTTGGGGAGTCAAGGCCACGCTCGCCGACCCTGTGTTGCTCATCGTGCTGGCCGTCGCCCTGTTCGAGTTGGGTCGGTTGGGCCCGGCGGCCCTCAGGCACCCATCTCCGCTGCCTCCACCCAGAATGACCGTGGTGTTCCACGCCGTGGCGTTGCTGCTGGTGGGCTTCGGAGTCTGGGCCGCCGCTACGGCGGTGTGGGGCGTCAACCCGGAGTACTCCCAGGCCAAGGGCGCCGCGTACATCGTCTTGGCCCTGGGAGCCGTCGCGATTCTCTGGTGTGGCGCCGATTGGCGCAAAGCCGCCGACGCCTGGCTGCTCGGCACCCTGCTCAGCATGCTCGTGCTGTGGATTCCCGCGTTCGTGGGGCCTGAGGTGCTCAGCACACGCGTGATCTACACGGGGTTCGAGATCGGAGGGCTCCCGGTCCCTCGGGTCCAAGGCCCCTTCTTCCACCCGAACATGTTCGGCGATTACCTGGTCGTCTCCGGCGCGCTGCTGTGGGCCCGGTGGGACGATCTGCGTCACGACTGGACCTGGCTGCCCCTGGTGGGGGTGGGCCTGCTGGTGGTCACCCTGGTTTTCACCGCGTCGACCGCCTGGCTCGGTGCCGGCGTGTTGCTCGCGGTGCTGGGGCTGGCGCAGATCCATGGAAGCCGGAAGGCCGGCTCGCACCTCACGGCGCTTCCGGCCGCGCTCATTACGGCGGGCGTCCTGCTCTTCGTCATGACGCTCATGGTGGTGCTGCTCCCCGTCAACATCGTGCTGGGCGATGCTACCCTGGTCACCGGAGGCTTCCGCCCCCGTATCTGGGCGTCGGTTCTACCGGTCATCGCGGGCTCGCCGCTCGCGGGTGTGGGCGCGACCCCCTGGTTGGCGTCCGCGGTGGATCCGATGAGGGTGGGCGGCGGCCTCGCGTACTGGGACGCCCACAACATCTATCTCAGCGTGCTGGGACAGTTCGGGGTCGCCGGCCTGGCCCTGCTCGGCGCGGCGATCCTGCTGCTGGTTCGCGAGGTGCTACGGCAGGGGGCGACGCGCGCGAGGATCGCACTCCTGACCGCGCTCTTGGCGGTCTCCGCACACGGGATCGCCATCGCGAGTGAGGACTTCCGATACCTGTGGGCTCTGCTCGGACTGGTTGGCCTCGCGGGCCTGCCCAGGCCACCGGAAATGGCGGTGCGGGCCGAGAAGCGGCACGAGGAGCCGTTTGTCCACGAGGAACCGCTTGTCTAAGAGCGCCGCACTGGCGGTGGCGGTCCTCGCCGCTGTGATCATCGGCATCGTCCTCGGAGCGCAGATGATCGAGTCGCCCGAGACCATGATCCCCCTGACCATCGAGTTCCTGCTCCTCTTGGGGGTTACGCTCCTGCTTCTTCGCCGCGAACCCGACCGTAGCGCGCGCGGATGGTTGATGAAATTGATCATGGTTGCGCTGCTCCTGCGTCTCGCAGCCGTGTTCGTGGTCTACTATGTGGCGCCCAGCCCGTATTTCTTCGCGCTGGACATGATCAACTACGAGCGAGAGGGCGAGTTGCTCAGCCTCCATTGGCAGGGTCTGGCGCCGGCGCCCATACTCCAGTCCTCCCGCCAGATCGCCTACCCCTACATCAACGCCTTCTTCCACTACCTCCTGGGGGCGTCGACGATGGGCACGGCCGTGCTGAACATATTCGCCGGCGCATGGACCGCGGTGCTGACGTTCATGCTCGGCCGGGAGATGCTGAACGAGCGCGTGGGCAAGGTGGCGGCCGTGTTGGTCGCCGTATATCCGTCTCTGGTCTTGTGGTCGGTCTTGAACATCCGAGATGCTCTCACGACGCTTATCGTTGCGTTCATCGTGCTCGTGGCCGTGCGTAGCCCCAAGCGGCGTGTAAGGAGCCTGATCGTGCTGGCAGGCGCGCTCGTCGTGCTCAGCACCTTCCGCGACTACATGGGAGTCCTCCTGCTCGCCGGTATCGGCATGGGCACCGTCGCCGCTGTGAGGCGCGGGCGGGTCGGCACTACGATGGTCGTGGGCACGGCACTCACGCTCGTGCTGGTCCTCATGGCCGTGCGGTTCGGCATGTTCTCGGTCGAGGTGATCGAGGACCCCCTGGCCTCCGCGGCCCAGTTACGCACGGGGCTTCAGCAGGGGGCCGGCTCGGTCTTCGGCGCCGGTGCGGATACAGGGACCGTGGGCGGCGCCCTACGCTTTCTCCCCCTTGGCCTCGCGTTCTTCCTGTTCGCGCCGTTTCCCTGGGCGGTCACGAGCTCGCTCCAGCTCGTGACGCTGCCCGAAGTCTTCCTCTGGTACGCCCTGATGCCGTTCACGGTGATGGGCTTTCGGGCGGTCATGGGCTCGAAGAGCCGGCAGAGCCTGGTGGTCATCAGCGTGTTGATGGTGATCCTCGTGACGTATGCCCTGGTGGAGGGCAACTTCGGCACAGCTTACAGACACAGGGCGCAGGTCATGCCCCTGTTCTTCCTCTTCACGGCGGCGGGTGCGGTGCAGTACAGGCTCCGGCGCGAGGCCAGGCGAACCGCGAGGATGCGGGTTCCACCCCGGGGCCGTGCCGGCGTGAGCGGCCGGCCGGCTCCCTGACCGAGACCCGGAGGATCTAGCGTGTGCGGCATCGCCGGAGTGGTGGCACTGGGGGAGGGCGATTCCCGTGTCTCCGAGGACACCGCGCTTCGTATGGCCACTCGCCTGAGCCACCGTGGGCCGGATGGCGTGCGCGCGTTCCACGAGGGCCGTTGCGCTCTCGGACACAGCCGCCTGGAGGTCATCGACCTCGAGACGGGTGAGCAGCCCATGGCCACCGAGGACGGCTGCCTCCACGTCGTGTTCAACGGCGAGATCTACAACTTCCAGGACTTGAGGCGTGACCTGGTGGGTGCGGGCCATGAGTTTCGCACACGCAGCGACACCGAGGTCATCCTCCACGGCTACGAGGAGTGGGGCGAGGCGGTCGTCGAGCGTCTCGACGGAATGTTCGCCTTCGGGCTCTGGGACGGGCCGCGCCAGCGCCTGCTACTGGCTCGCGACCGGGCGGGCAAGAAGCCCCTGTTCGTGTACCGGGACGGCCGCGTGTTGGCCTTCGGATCCGAGATCAAGGCGATCTTCGAGGTCGAAGGACTCGACGGCGATCTCCGGCCGGAGGCCTTTCCGCTCTACCTGGCCTATGGCTACGTGCCGGCACCGGCGACGTTCTACAGGCGGGTCCACAAGCTTCCACCCGCCACCACGCTGGTGCTCGAGCGCGACGCCGAGCCACGTGAATCGAGGTACTGGAAGCTCGACTTCTCTCCCGTGGCGATCGGGCGGGCGGAGGCCGAGGGCCGGGTGCGAGACCTGATGCGCGAGGCCGTCCAGCGGCGGCTCGTCTCGGACGTTCCGCTGGGCGCGTTTCTGTCGGGCGGCGTCGACTCGACCATCGTGGTCGGCCTGATGTCCGAGATGATGGACGAGCCCGTGCGCACGTTCTCGATCGGCTTCGAGGACGACCCCAATTACGACGAGACCCACTTCGCGCGCAT
>JBGMRK010000027.1:0-12443 GCA_048061375.1 Longimicrobiales bacterium
TAGGAGGAGGAAGACCCTGGTTCTCGAGGCGCGCCGACTCGGGGTCGTTCCCTACGACCAGGCCGTCGAGATGCAGGCGGAGCTCGTCGAGCGACGACGGGCGGGCATCATTCCGGACCAGCTTCTCCTCTTGGAGCACCCTCACGTCATCACGCTGGGCGGGAGCAGCCATGCGGAGCACGTGCTGGCTGACGAGACGACCCGTCGCCGCTTGGGCATCCAGCTCGTGGATACGGGCAGGGGGGGGGATGTCACCTATCACGGCCCGGGCCAGCTCGTCGGCTATCCCATTCTCGACCTCAAGCCCGACCGGAGAGACGCCCATCGCTACCTGAGGGACCTGGAGGAGGTCCTCATCAAAGCACTTCGCGCCTTCGATCTCGAGGGGCACGGCGAGGAAGGGCTGACGGGTGTGTGGGTCGGAGACCGGAAGATTGCCGCCGTAGGCGTACGTATCTCCAGCCGCTGGATCACCTCGCATGGGTTTGCGCTGAACGTCGCGACCGACCTCTCTTATTTCGGCACGATCGTTCCGTGCGGCCTCCATGACCGCGAGGTCACCTCGATTTCGGAGCGCCTGGGAAGGCCGGTCGAGGTCTCCGACGCGATCGATCCGGTGCTACTGGCTGTCGGTGAGGTGTTCGACCGCGAAATTCGTGTTGTCTAGACAACAAATCGGATATCTGAACCACGCCTCTCGGCGCCCGCTGAGCTCACATGTTTTGGAACTCAAGAATTCTCAAGTGCTTGTGGTTGAGGATCGTGGCCCAAGATATGGATCTGTTTACGTCCGCGGATTACCCTCCCGAGTAGTATCGACGATGTAGGTTATGATGTTGAAACGCAACAAGTTACAACGTAATGGCCGAAATGAATCGAGCATAGTCCGAAAAGCTTGACCGCGTGGGGTGGATTGTGGATACTGTCGGTGCGCATCGGCATGTGGCCTGCTGAATCGATGATGCAGATCATCCCTTCGGTGGATGCAGAGGCGTGAGTCGCTGAGCGGGATACCGCGGTGGCGACGCGAACCGGATGCTTGGATACCGGTGAGCCGATGGAGAAGTCGCTGGTCTCCGTCGTAGCCCTGAGAGCTCGGGGCCCCTGAGTCGCGGACCGCGCGATGAGGGCAAGGGGAGTTGAAACAACTGCTCAGCGAAAGGACGGTCGCGAGACAGTCCCGAGGTGAGCAGGACCAAGCAAGGGTCGACTCCTGCCAGCGGAAAAGGAAGTCCTCGGAGCGGTTCGCCGCACCGAGGGCTTTCTTTTTTTTGTCCGGGAAACTCTTCGGTCTTGGAGCGGGGAACCCTAAGCGGGCGCTTCGAATTCGAAATAGTCGAGATACCGCCCCTTCGTTTCGCGCTGTCGCTCCAACCAAGACTGGAAGCCCGACGGCACGAGTCCACCGGACCGTGTCAATTCCCGGGCCGCTTGGACGGCAAGATCGTTCGCATACTCGTTCTTTGGATGACCAGTGTGGCCGCGCACCCAACTCCACTGCACGTCCTGGACGGCCGCGGCGCGTTCGAGTTGTTGCCAGAGTTCCAGGTTTTGGATCGGGCCGCCCCTACGCTTCCAACCCTTAGCCTTCCACCCGGAGAGCCACTCATTCATGCCCTTCACCAGATACTGGCTGTCGGAGACCACCTCGACCCGGCAGCGTTTGGTCAGGAGCGTGAGTCCCTCGATTCCGCTTCGGATGGCCATGCGGTTGTTGGTGGTGTCCCTCTCCGATATCCAGTAGTCACGGCGAACCCATTCGTCCCCGTTCCAGAATTCCACCAGGCCTGCAGCGCCGCCTGGGTTGGCCCGGCCCTGGAACTGGTTACCCAGGCACGACTCGTCGACGTGAATGTACAGGATGGGCGTGGCGATCCGGGCCTCCGTGGCGAGGGATCCGTGGATGTCGACGGGCCTAAGGTAGAGGGGGCGGCGTGGTGGGGGAAGCGTTCTGGTCGGTACTTCTCCCGGGGAGACCGGCCCGGACAACGGGCTACCTTGACGTCGCACGAAGGCGATCTAGATTCTGGGCCGATCCACCATCGTCGAACCTACTCGTGCGGGGACGCTTGAAACGTCATCCGGGACACTCGCCGGCCTACCTTCTCCTCGAAGACGGACGTCGATTCGAGGGTAGGAGCTTCGGCGCTCCGGGGTCGGCCCTGGGGGAGGTCGTCTTCAACACCGCGATGACCGGCTATCAGGAGGTGGTGACGGATCCCTCCTATTCGGGCCAGTTGGTTTGCATGACTTACCCGCTGATCGGCAACTATGGCGTGAATGAGGAAGACGAGGAGTCCCCGGGCCCAAAGGCGTCCGGGTTCATCGTCCGGGAGGTTGCGGAGCACTTCAGCTCCAGGAGGGCGAGCGAGTCGCTCCAGGACTACCTGTCGCGACACGGCGTGGTTGCGCTGTCCGAGATCGACACCCGTGCTTTGACGCGCCACATCCGCGCCGAGGGAGCGATGCGCGGCGCCATCGCTCCGGCGGAGCTATCCGAGGAGGAGCTCCTGCGGCGCATCATGGAGCACCCCCGCATGGAGGGGCTGGACCTCGCCCGCGGCGTCTCGACCGCCGCTCCCTACGAAGTGCCGGCAGAGACGCGTGAACGATTTCACGTCATCGCCTACGATTTCGGTGTGAAGGCCAGCTCGCCGGCGCTGCTGGCGCAACGGGGATGCCGCGTCACTGTGATTCCCGCCGACACCTCGGTCGCCGAAGTCATCAGCATGGCGCCCGACGGACTCTTCATCTCGAATGGCCCAGGAGACCCGGCTGCCGTCGACAATGCGACGGAAACGATTCGGCGGCTCGCCGACCAGAACATCCCGGTATTTGGCATCTGTCTGGGACACCAGCTCATTGCTCGCGCCTTCGGAGCGACGACCTTCAAGTTGCCGTTCGGGCATCACGGCGTGAATCATCCGGTTCGCAATCTCGACCGGGACATCGTCGAGATCACCTCGCAGAATCACGGCTTCGCCGTTCTCAGAGGCGACGGCGACGACCTGCCCGGGGCACCCGATCTGCGACTCACCCACGTCAATCTCTACGACGATACGGTGGAGGGGTTGGCGCATGAATCCCGTCCCGTGTTTTCGGTACAGTACCATCCCGAAGCGGCGCCGGGGCCACATGACTCCAGCTATCTCTTCGACCAATTCATCGACTTGATGGTCACGGGGGAAGCGACGTAGCCGATGGCAAACGAGCGTAGATCCAAGGGCCACTTGACGTTCCAGCCTTGGGCGTGCTACCGTGGCTGCCCCAAACCGAAACCGGGACACCAACGCCACCTTCGGAGGATTGGATGACGAAAGCGGACCTCGTTGAGCAGGTTGCCGAGGCCATCGGACCCGGAATCACCAAGAAGGACTGCGCGCTAGTCGTCGATGGCTTTCTAAACGCCATCAAGCGTGCCCTGGCCAACGGCGAGAACATCGAGATTCGAGGCTTTGGCACCTTCAAGGTCCGTCGCCGTAAGAGCCGCATGGCCCGCAACCCGAGAACCGGAGAGCCGGTCGAGGTGGCGTCGCGCAGCGTCCCGGTGTTCAAACCCTCCAAGCACCTCCGCACCCGAGTAGGGCAGTTGGACGGGATTAGCGACGACTGAGGCTCTCGTTGGCGCCGATTTCAACGCCGTCCATCTAGGCGGCTACCCCATCCCCTCGGGCATCACCTGTACAGACGCGACTCCTTGCTCGGCAGTACGCTGGATGATCCGCTTAACGGAGTATCGTCCCAGGGCGTCTGACTCATGGTGAAGGAGGAAGCCGGTGGTCTACCCGACTCGGAGTTGGTGCGCCTTGCAAAAAAGGGCGATCGCGAGGCTTTGGATGAGCTATGCGCAAGGCACGTCGCGAGCGTGTATCGGACGTGCAGGGCGGTTCTGGGAGACGACGACGAGGCGGCCGACGCGACGCAGGCGTGTTTCGTGAAAGCCGTCAGGGCGCTTCCCCGTTTTCGAGGCGACGCCTCGTTTCGGACCTGGTTGTTGACGATTGCAGGAAACGAGGCGAAAGGAGTCTTTCGACAGCGTAAGCGACGTGCGGAGCAGGCACTGGAGAGCGCCGGGCCTCTGCTCTCCGATCGACCCGAGGCGGGTGATGTCACGGAGTTGAATCAGGAGGCGGAGCGGGCGCGTGCAATGGTGGCCAAACTACCGGACAAACAACGCCTGGCTGTCACGTTGCGAATCGATGAAGGCTTGAGCTTCAGGGAGATCGGTGAAATCATCGGCTCATCGGAGGGTGCGGCCCGGGTGAACTACTATCACGGCATCCGTCGTCTCAGAGAGATGGTGACATGAACCCCATCGCTTGTGACCACGTAAGAGACCTCCTTGCCCCTTGGGTGAGGGAGGAACTCTGTGCCGACGACCGGCGCTCGGTCGAGGAGCATGTCGCCGGGTGTGAGGAGTGTCGTGCCGAGGAACGCCTCCTGCGTGCGCTCCACGCCGGGGTGCCTGTCCTGCCAGGCGATCTCCAGGCGCGAGTAAAGGCATCCATTGCGGCGGCGCCTCTTCGCCGGCGCGTATGGATGAGCCCACGGCTCGCGGCCGCGGCCATCACGGTGGTGGCCCTCGGAACGGCGGTCATCTGGCGTCAGCCACCCGGCGCCGGAAATGGTGTGTTGGACGAGGAGCCGCTCGCGCTGACGTGGCCCACCGACGATGGGTTCATCGCGGGCGTGGCGATGCTGGACGACCTCTCGGACGAAGCGCTCGCGGAGCTCTTGGAGGAGCTGGGCGGATGAACAAGCGTACGATCATCACACTTTTGGCGGCGGTTCTGATCTCTGTCCCCGCACCGCTGCTTGCGCAACGCCGCGGCCGGAATCCATTGCGGGGCCAGGGGCGCGGCCGCATCGAGCTGGAGCAACGGGTGCGTGCAACCTTCGAGAGAAGGCTTTTCGCCGACCTCGGTCTCACGAGCGGCGAGCGATCGAGCGTCCAGGGGGTCATGGCGACGTTCCGGAAGCACCGCGTCGAATTCGCGCGGCGTGAGCGAAGGGCTCGGGAGCGCGTGCAGGATCTCCAAGCACGCCGGGCCGATGGCGAGGAGATTCCCGAGACCGAGGCGAGGGAGGCGCTGGAAGCCATCGCCCAGCTTCGCCAGGAGGAGGCGCAGATCTTCACGGATGAGCAGACCGCGCTACTCCAGACCCTACGCCCCGATCAAATATTGCGTCTACTTCAGGCTCGCGATGCGTTCGCCGATCGGATTCGGCGTTTGCGTCGAGGCGGTGGGGCTCAGGGGGGAATGGGGCCGGGCGGCGACTTGCTTTCCGGCGGATTCCGACCCGGGGGAAGCTGGCCACCGGGCTGATCCACTCGCCGGCGTTGCTCGGCGTTGACCCGAGGCTCGAGGTTTCTCTACCTTCTGGAACACTTGTGGTGGCGTCCACCGCCCGCCGTTTTTTCTTCCAAGAGGTTACCCTTGAAGGTCAGAGCCCTGTTCTTCGCTTCGTACAGAGAGATCATGGGAGGCGCCGATTTCGAAGTGGATCTGCCCGACGGTGCCACCGTGTCCGATTTGATCACGCTCCTGCGTGGGCGTGACGATGCGGCGTCCGTGCTTCCGGCCGACCCGGCCGTCGCGGTGAACCGAAGCTACTGCACGTCCGACGCCGTGCTCACCGACGGCGACGAGGTGGCCGTCATACCGCCCGTGGCGGGCGGCTGAGCTGGTAGCGTCGTCGAGTATGTCCCGCGCGGAGATCACCACGGAGGCCATCGATCCTGAGGCGCTGCTCGCTCGCGTCGAGGATCCCTCGAGCGGTGCGGTGATCCTATTCCTCGGCGTCGTCCGAAATCACCATGAAGGGCGTGGTGTCGAGGCGATGCGGTATGATGCCTATGATGAGATGGCACTGGGGACGCTCGAGGAAATTCTGACGGAGGCGGAGGAACAATATCGCGTAGGGCACTTAGCTGCGGTTCATCGGGTAGGCGAATTGGGGATCGGTGACGTCAGCGTGGCGATCGCGGTGTCCAGTACACACCGCGCCGACGCGTATGAGGCATCGCGCTACGTCATCGAAGAGATCAAGGTCCGACTGCCCGTTTGGAAGAAGGAACGCTTCGAGGACGGCACCTCGGAGTGGGTTGCGGGCAAGAATCCGAAGGTTTCGGCGGAGGGGGAAGCGTGATCGATCAATTCGGTCGCCGGATCGAGTATCTCAGGATCTCGGTCACGGACAAATGCAATCTGCGGTGCATTTACTGCATGCCTATGGAAGGCCTGCCTTGGCTGAAGCGTGCCGAAATCCTTACGTACGAAGAGATCACGGCCATCGTGCGTACCGCCGCCGGGATGGGCCTAAAGCGTGTTCGGCTGACCGGTGGCGAGCCCTTGGTGCGCCGCGATCTGGTGGACCTGGTCGAGATGCTTTCTGCGATCGACGGGATCCAGGACCTCTCCCTTTCCACGAATGCCGTTCTGTTCGCCAAGGAAGCCGAGGCTCTCAAGCGGGCCGGTCTCAACCGGGTGAACATCTCGCTCGACTCTCTGCACGGCGATCGCGTCGACGAGTTGGTTCGTCGCCCCGGGGCCCACGTCGACATCATGGAGGGTCTCGAGGCCGCCGAGGCGGGTGAGTTCCACCCCATCAAGATCAACGTCGTGCTGATACGTGGCCGCAACGACGACGAGATCGAGGCGTTTGCGGAGTTGACGAGAGAACGGCCTCTCCACGTGCGCTTCATCGAGATCATGCCGACTGGCTCCAACCTGGAACTCAGTGCGGAGAGCTTCCTCTCATGTAGCGAAGCTCTCGGTCGATTACGAGAGGTCGACGCCCTCGAGCCGGTAGAAGGTCCGGTTGGAAACGGCCCGGCCACGTACTACCGCTATCCCGATGCAGTAGGCACGATCGGCGTGATCACGCCAATGAGTCACAACTTCTGTGACGACTGCAATCGGTTGCGGCTTACGGCCGACGGACACCTCCGGCCGTGCTTGTTCGGGACCATCCAGACCAATCTCAGAGACGCTCTCCGCCGTGGTGAGGACATCGTACCTCTCATTGAAGAAACCCTTCGCATCAAGCCCGAACGGCACGACCTCGTTCAAGGGAGCGACATCGGGTCGGGCGGTCTGGTCGCGCTCTCGCAAACCGGGGGCTGAGGCTCCGCCAGATTTTCGTCCGGGGGTTCCCCTCGGGACCATTCGACCCGATTTTTCCGTTGATTCTCTGCCCAGATATGGCGGGCGAGCCCACCCAAATGATAATCCGGGAGATATGATCTCATGAGTGCGCGCAAGATCACGGTGGTCGGAGCGGGTCACGTCGGAGAGACATGTGCACAACGTCTGGCCGAGAAGGAATTGGCCAGGGAAGTCGTCCTTGTCGACATCGTCGAGGGAATCCCTCAGGGAAAGGCGCTGGACCAGTGGGAAAGTGCCCCCATCGAGGGATTCGACTCCAAGCTCATCGGCACGAACGACTACGAAGCGGCCACAGGATCCGATATTTTCGTCGTGACCGCGGGGATCGCCCGAAAGCCCGGAATGAGCCGTGACGACCTGCTCAAGACGAACGCGGGCATCGTCGAGTCCGTGTCGAAGGAGATTCGGCGCGTGGCGCCGGACGCGATCGTGATCGTTGTGTCCAACCCGCTCGACGTCATGGCGTATGTGGCGCTCCAGACTACGGGATTCGCCCGTGAGCGAGTGATCGGCATGGCGGGAATCTTGGATACCGCCCGCTACCGGTCGTTCATCGCGATGGAGGTGGACGTCAGCGTGGAGGACATCCAAGCCCTGGTTCTCGGCGGCCATGGCGACACGATGGTGCCACTGGTGAGCTACACGACGGTCAGCGGCATTCCGCTGACCCAACTCTTGTCGAGCGACAAGATCGACGCTCTCATCGAGCGTACGCGGAAGGGCGGGGCGGAGATCGTGGGCCACCTCAAGACAGGCAGCGCCTACTACGCGCCGTCGGCGGCGGCTGTCCAGATGGTGGAGGCGATCGTCAAGGACAAGCGACGCGTGCTTCCGTGCGCGGCGTTCCTTCAGGGTGAGTACGGACAAGATGGGATCTACCTGGGTGTGCCCTGTAAGCTCGGCGAGGGTGGGTTGCTGGGCATCCTGGAAGTGGAGCTCACCGGGGCCGAGCGTGAGGCATTGAGCAAAAGCGCCGATGCGGTGCGCTCGACGATGGCGACGCTCGAGGGGTAAGCAGGTCGGGGGGGCACGAGGACCTGACGCACCCGTAAGGTAGGGAGTCTTAGTGCGTACGTGAGAACGTGGATGAGCTGGCTATGACCCACCATGGAGAGTTGAGGATGACGAGTGTACTTCGGAAGCGTGCGGCGCGCGCGGTATTGACTATCGGGCTGGTGATGGGCGCGGCTACCTGTAGCAGTATCAGCACCAACATCACCGATGTCCCCACCGACGTGTTTGCGCCTTCGCTCGGTATCGACCTCAGCCAGATGAATCTATCGCCCTCGGGCCTCTACTGGATCGATACCGTGGTCGGAACTGGCGAAGAGGCCGTGCTGGGCGCCACGGCGACGGTGCTGATCTCGGGCTGGTTGACAGACGGCACGCTTTTCGACACTGGCACGAACACCTTCGACCTGCTTCCCAGTGTCGTCATTGCGGGATTACTGGAGGGAATCCTGGGCATGAGGGTGGAGGGCACCAGAAAGTTGGTCGTGCCTACGCACCTCGCTTGGGGCGCAGCCGGAAACGGGGCTGTGCCACCCAACGCCACGGTTGTATTCGAGGTGGAGCTGCAAGCAATCGCCGTCGTGGAGTAAAGATCTCATAGTCGGGGAAGCGTCACGCCGACCTGGTCTTGGTACTTGCCGTGGCGGTCCGCGTAGGCGATGCGCGGCTCCTCGTCCCCACCGAAGAACAGGAGCTGCGCGATTCCCTCGCCACCGTAGATCTTGGCCGGCAGCGGTGTCGTGTTGGAAATCTCCAGCGTCAGGTACCCGCACCAGGTGGGTTCGAGCGGCGTCACGTTCACGATGATCCCGCAACGTGCGTACGTGCTCTTGCCCACGCACAGGACGAGCACATCGCGGGGAATCCGGAAGTACTCCTCCGTGCGAGCGAGAGCGAACGAGTTGGGTGGGATGATACACTCGGTCTCGTTCACGTCGACGAACGATCGGTCGTCAAAGCCCTTAGGATCCACGATCACGCTGTGGACGTTCGTGAAGACCTTGAACTCGGGCGCGACGCGGATGTCATAACCGTACGAGGACAGCCCGTACGAGATACATCCGTCACGGACCTGATCGGCCTCGAACGGCTCGATCATCCCCTTTTCCTCGGCCATTCGCTGGATCCAACGGTCACTCTTGATCGGCATTCTCTTCTACGGCTCCCGGGTGGACGGAACGCGTCGATAAGTCGGGGTCCGGCGTGCCATCTCAAAATCGGAACGGGCCCCACGGGGACGGGTAGTGGCGCACAAGATATCGGCCCGGCCCGCGTGTCTGCAAACCGGGCGCCACTGTGGCCCGATCGACGGCGTGGGGTGTGCACATTGACACTCGTCCGAAGCTCCGGGTAGATTCCCGGCGTCCCTAGTGAACCTTTTCACAAACTCTCCCAAGCAGCCATGTCGGGATCGCACGAACCGCTCCTGATCTTCCTCGGCGCGTCGGTGGCCAACGCCATCGGCAGGGTGGTGGTGGTGTCTCCTATCGTCGACTTCCCCCGTCCCACCCTGCGGAAGGCCATGCCACATGGGTCCGGCATGATTTCTCACTACGAATGGGAGCATGGAGGCCTGGAATGGGCTTAGAGGGATCTCCATCCAGCGATCAGGGAGGGCTGATTGGATTCGCCTCGCCCACGTTCCTGACCACCAAGATCGACTTCGTCGTCAACTGGGCTCGGCGCAATTCGCTGTGGCCGATGCCGTTCGGCACGGCGTGTTGTGCGATCGAGATGATGGCGTCGGCCGCCTCCAACTTCGACCTGGCCCGGTTCGGCATGGAGCGCATGTCGTTCAGCCCGCGCCAGGCCGACGTGCTCATCTGCGCGGGACGCGTGCCCTATAAACTCGCGCCGGTCCTGAGGCGCATCTGGGACCAGATGCCGCAACCGAAGTGGTGCATCTCGATGGGAGCGTGCGCCAGTTCGGGCGGTGTGTTCGACACGTACCCCATGGTGCAGGGGATCGATACGATCGTACCGGTGGACGTCTACATCCCGGGGTGCCCGCCACGGCCGGAGGGCCTCATCTACGGCCTTATGATGATCCAGGAGAAGATTCGGGGAGAGAGCCTCTCACGACATGGTGAGCTCAGGGCCGAGGATCCCGCGCTCGTAGGTGCGCCCCGGGCCACGGCCGAAGAGGTCGCCGCTCTCTCGGGTCCCTTCGGCAACTCGACCCAGCAGGAGGAATCGGGTGGAATTCTGCCCTCCGAGCTTCCAACCACGACCCGTCCGGAGCGTGGCTGATTCATATGCCCGAAGGCACCACCCCGAGCAACCCTTCTGTGGGAGCACTGAACGCCCGTTTCGGCGACGCCGTGCAACGGATCGAAGTCACTTCGGCGGGACAGGACGTCGTCTACATCAACCGGGACCGGAACACCGAGGTGTTGGCCTGGCTCAAAGACGACGCCGAACATCGCTACGATCTCTTGGTGGATGTGACTGCCGTGGATTACGGTGGCGGTCGTCCCATCGAGGTCGTCTATCAACTGTGGTCGATCCCGCATAAACGTGCGTTGCGCGTGAAGTGTGAACTCCCGCTGGATGCCCTCGAGGTCACGTCCGTAGTCTCGCTTTGGCAGGCGGCCGACTGGCTCGAGCGGGAAGTGTTCGACCTCTTCGGCGTTACCTTCACCGGCCACCCGGACTTGCGGCGCATCATGATGCCGGACGACTACGAGGAAGGGCATCCGCTGCGCAAGGACTTCCCGCTTCGGGGACGGTTTTCGAGGGCCGAACAAACACGCCGTGCCCTCACCCAGGATCCGGCGCACTACTACAGGCCAGAAGAGTTCGACGTGGGGGGCGCGCCGGCTGTGTCCGACCAGGTCGAGCCCCCTACCGGGATTGATTCGGCCTGACGGCCGGCGGGACGACGAGCGATGGCGCGTAGGACGGTCGAATACACGGTAAGCCGAAACCCCGAGGCGGGCATGGACTTTCGTCCCACTCAGGGTATGGAGGTACCCGCCGATCTTCCCGAGCCCGATATCGGCTCGGAGCACATGCTCATCAACATCGGTCCTCAACACCCGGCCACGCACGGGGTGCTGAGATTGCTTTGCGAGCTCGACGGTGAGACGGTGTTGAAGGTGACGCCTGAGATCGGCTACTTGCACACCGGATTCGAGAAGCTCGGCGAATACAGGACCTGGAACCAGATCGTGCCTCTCACCGACCGCATGGACTACCTGGCGCCACTCATCTACAACTGCGCCTACGTGATGGCTGTAGAGAAGCTAATGGGGATCGAGGTCACCGAGCGCTGCAAAGTCGTGCGGGTGATCCTCATGGAGCTGGACAGGATCTTCGGCCACCTCCTCTGGCTGGGCACGGCGGCGATCGACGTCGGGGCATTCACGCCGTTCCTTTACGCGTTCCAGGAGCGCGAGCGGATCTACACGCTGCACGAGTCCCTGACCGGTGCCCGCATCACGACATCGGCTACGCGTATCGGCGGCATGATGGCCGATCTGCCGGAGGGCTGGGCCGAGGCGTTGCGTGAATTCTGCACCACGTTTCCGAACACACTGGATGAGATCCATCAGCTGCTGACCACCAATGCGATCCACCTCGGGAGAACCCAGGACGTTGGTGTGATTTCTGCCGAAGACGCGGTGAATTGTGGACTCACGGGACCGAACCTGAGAGCTACGGGGGTCGAGTACGACCTGCGTAAGGATGCTCCCTACTACGACTACGAGACCTACGATTTCGAGGTACCTGTCGGACAATATGGCGATTGTTACGACCGCTATCTGGTTCGAATGGAGGAGATGTCCCAGAGCGTACGCATCCTGCACCAGGCGCTCGACCGGCTCCCGGACGGCCCCATCGATGTCGAGGACCCGCGGATTACGCTTCCCAGCAAGACAGATTGCATGAGCGACATGGAGTCCATGATTCACCACTTCAAGCTCATCACCGAGGGGATCCCGGCGCCGGCCGAGGACTGCTATTTCGCGGTGGAGGGCTCCAAGGGCGAGTTGGGCATGTACGTGGTGGGTGACGGCGGGCCGAAACCGGTGCGCTGGCGGATTCGACCCCCCTCCTTCGTGAACCTGTCCGTTATCGCGAAGCTTGCGGAGGGACACATGGTTTCCGACCTCATCATGATCAACGCGAGCCTGGACATCGTCCTCGGAGAGATCGACCGATGAGCGACGGCACTCCGTTCAAGAACCCCGGGTGGGCCGGAAACACCGGCGAGTATGACCTCACCGAAGCTCAGGTGCGAGGCCACGACTACGTGGGCAC
>JBGMRK010000027.1:12543-20627 GCA_048061375.1 Longimicrobiales bacterium
CCGCCCGCCTACGTGCGCGGCGTGACGAGCTTCTACACGATGTACAATAAACAGCCGGTTGGGCGCTTCCTGGTGCAGGTCTGCACCAACATCAGCTGTAACCTGTGTGGCGCCGAGGACGTGCTGGAGGCGTTCCTCTCGTACGCCGACACAGGGCTCGGTGAGACCTCCCAAGACGGCAACTTCACCGTCATCGAGGCGGAATGTCTCGCCGCCTGTGGCTTCCCGACCTGCGTACAAATCAACTCCACCTACTACGAGAATCTCACGGCCGAGAGCGTGCCGGAGCTTCTGGAATATCTCAAGTCGACGGTCGATACCGATGGTGAAGGGAAGGGGAGCTGAGGGTGGGCTACCCCTACAGTCACGATTCGGAAGTCCCGGTCCTCACCAAACATTTCGGAGATCCGGAAGCCAGAACGCTGGCCGGATGGAGGGCCCGCGGGGGGTACGCCGCGCTGGAAAAGGCCCTCGCCATGAGTCCGGCGGACGTCGTCGAAGTAGTCAAGGACTCGGGGCTCCGCGGACGGGGTGGAGCGGGCTTCCCGGCGGGTGTCAAGTGGAGTTTCATGCCCAAGGAGCGAGTGAAGCCCCACTACCTGTGCTGCAATGCGGACGAATCCGAGCCGGGCACGTTCAAGGACCGTGAGCTGCTTCGGTGGACGCCCCACCAGGTCATCGAGGGTTGTCTCATCGCCGCCCACGCGATCCAGGCGGAGCACGTCTACATCTATTGCCGTGGAGAATTCTTCGAGACGACCCAGGTATTGGCGCGGGCTGTGGAGGAGGCCTACGAAGCTGGTATCATCGGCTTGGATGCCATGGATTCGGGACACAGGATCGATCTGACTGTACATGTTGGAGCGGGCGCCTACATCTGCGGCGAAGAGACCGGGCTCATGAACTCGCTCGAGGGAGGCCGCGGGCAACCCAGGATCAAGCCCCCGTTCCCGGCGGCCGCTGGCGTGTTCGGCATGCCCACGACCATCAACAACGTCGAGACCTTGGCGGCCGTGCCCCACATCTTGGCGAACGGGGGTGAGTGGTACCGACAGTGGGGCACCGAGAAGAGCCCGGGCACGAAGATTTTTTGTGTGAGCGGCCACGTGAAACGGCCGGGCAATTACGAGCTGCCGTTGGGCTTTCCCCTCTCGGAGTTGATCTACGAAGTGTGTGGTGGGATTCGGGATGACAACGCGCTCAAGGCGGTGATTCCCGGTGGGAGTTCAGTACCGATACTCTCAGACGTCGAATGCAGGGACTGTACGCTCGACTACGAGGGTGTGGTAGAAGCGGGTTCGATGCTGGGCTGCGCCTCCGTGATCGTCATGGACGAAACCACCGACATGGTCCACATGGTTCGCCGGATGGCCGAGTTCTACGCCCACGAGTCATGTGGGCAGTGTACTCCCTGTCGGGAGGGTACGGCCTGGGTCGTGAAGATTCTACGTAGGATCGAGGATGGGCGCGGAACCGAAGAGGACCTCGATACCCTCATGGAAATCACGCGCCAGATGACAGGCACCACGATCTGCGTGCTCTCTGATTCCGTGGCCGCGCCGGTGCAGTCGTCCATCGAGAAGTTCCGGGAAGAGTACCTTGCCCTGATACGGCGCGGAGAGAGGGTGGGGGCGGCGTGAGCCGAGGGTTTCCTACGCAGCAGCGACCGTCCAAAACGACTGCTATAAGCGATAATGAGCGATAACGGCACAAACGAATCGGTCACACTGACCATCGACGGCGAGGACGTCACGGTTCCCAAGGGGACCACCATCCTCCAGGCGATCGGTGAGGCAGGTACCGAGATCCCGCACTACTGCTACCACCCTGGCCTATCGTCGCCGGCGATGTGCCGGCTTTGCCTCGTCGAAGTGGAGGGTGCACCGAAGCTTCTGCCTTCCTGTGTGACGCAGGCCACGGAAGGGCAGGTCGTTCATACCGAGAGCGAGAATGCCGCGGGCATGCGGCGCGGGGTGCTGGAATTCTACCTGGTCAATCACCCGTTGGATTGTCCGATCTGCGACATGTCAGGCGAGTGCAAGCTACAGGACTACGTCTTCTCCGAGGGACGGGAGCGTGGCCGGAGCCGTGAGCCGAAACGTATTTTCGGCCGGGACGATTTCGGCGGTGACATACTCTTCTACGGCGACCGCTGCGTCATGTGCACGCGTTGCGTGCGCTTCATGGACGAGATCGAGCAGAAGCCTCTCTTGAGCGTCGTCGACCGGGGGGACCGTTCAGTCATCGACACTTTCTTCGACCGAGGCCTCGAGGAGGCCGAGTGGGGCGGCAACGTCGTCGATCTATGTCCGGTCGGTGCACTCGTATCGAAGGATTTCCTGCACAAGGCGAGGCCGTGGGATTTGAAGCACACGCCCTCGGTGTGCGGGAGCTGCAGCCAGGGGTGCAACATCGACCTGCACACGCGCGACAATCTGGTACAAAGGATCAAACCCCGGTTCAACGCCGATGTGAACGGGCATTGGATATGCGACTTCGGCCGGGCGAACTACGAGTGGCTGAATCGGGGCGGCCGTGTCGAGGAGCCGACGTTCGTGGAGGACGGCGGACCGGTACAGCTCGGATGGGACGCTGCGCTCGAAGCTTTGGAGCGACGGTTCGGCGGCGTGAGCGGCGGAGTCAAAGCGGTGGTGTCTGCCTCATGGTCCAATGAAGACCTCGATGCAGTGGCCAAACTCGTCGAATCCTTGGGCGGCGGAGAGATCGTTTTCCGTTCGGCGCGGGCTGAGGACGAGAGCCCGTTGCACGGTTTCCCGTCCCTGGCACGCCGCCGTGATCTCGTGCCCAATATCAAGGGAGCGGAACTCCTCGGTATGACGCGCGTTGGTGACGACGAGGGACGGGGCGGGCTGGAAGGCGTGGCGGATCACGACGGTTTGATCGTGGTGCTCGGGGACGACCTTGCCGATCAGGATGAGTCTTTCGGAGCGCAGGCGAGTCTGTACGTCTACCTGGGCGCTCATACCTCCGCCGGGGCGTCCAGGGCGCACTTCACGCTTCCAGTGTGCACGTTCGCGGAGCGGGAGGGCACGTTCACGAACCACGAGGGAACCGTACAGCAGTTCTCGCCGGCGCTCGAGGCCCCAGCTTCGGCTCGACCCGCATCAGAAGTGATTCTTCCCCTCGTGGGAGCGCCGGCGTAATGGAACCGATCTCCGGACTTCCTGCGTTGTTGTCGTCCTCGGCGAAGATCCTCGCGGTCTTCTCGGGTGTGATGGTGGTGGTAGCCTATACGACGTTGGCCGAGAGGCGGGTGTCCGCGTTCATCCAAGACCGGCTTGGGCCGAACCGTGTGGGGCCGTTCGGCCTTCTTCAACCCATCGCGGACGGCATCAAGAACATGCTGAAGGAAGAGACGTCGCCGGCTGCGGCTTCGCGTTCCTTCTTCATCCTGGGTCCGATCCTCGCTATCGTGCCCGCCATGGTGACGTTCGCGGTGATTCCGTTCGCCGCGCCGCTTCCCACACCGTGGGGTGTGGTCGACATGATCATCGCGGACGTGCCGATCGGCATCCTTTACATCCTGGCCTTTAGTTCGCTCGGTGTGTACGGGATCGTGTTGGGTGGGTGGGCGTCGAACAATAAGTACGCCTTTCTGGGCGCCCTCCGCGCGTCTGCGCAGATGGTCAGCTACGAAGTGTCGCTCGGGCTCAGCTTGATCGTGGTCCTCATGATGACGGGGAACGTGACGCTCACGGAGATGGTCTGGCAGCAGCAGCAACTCGACATGTGGTTCGCGTTGCCGCTGTCGCTCGCCTTTCTGCTGTTCGTAATCTCGGCATTCGCGGAGACCAATAGGCTGCCGTTCGACATGCAGGAGGCCGAGTCGGAACTCGTGACGGGCTTCCACACCGAATACTCGGCCATGAAGTTCAGCATGTTCTTCGTCGCGGAGTACTCGGCCATGCTTACTGCCTCCGCTCTGATGGCAACGCTGTTCCTTGGGGGGTGGGACGTCCCCTTCGCGACGTGGGATGATGCTTTCTGGTACGAAGGTGTGCTCATTCGCGGCTTCGGGCCCGACGGAGTGCCGCTCGCGGCCTCGCTCGCGTGGTGGAAGACGTTGTTCACCCTGGGTGTGTTCGCGCTCAAGACCGGCTTCTTCTTGGTGTTCTTCATCTGGGTCCGGTGGACTCTGCCGCGCTTTCGTTATGACCAGGTGATGCAGTTGGGCTGGAAGGTGCTGCTGCCCACCTCCCTTGTGTACATCATGATAATGGCAGCCTCGTTGCTGGTACTGGATCAGGTGGGGGTCGAGTATGGGTTCGGTTACGGTCTGGCATTGACCGGGGTGAGCTTGGTATGCACCGGCCTGTTCATCTTCTATCTCGACGACGACCGGATTATCAAAGGCGCCGGCGCGCGCCGGCAGAAACCTGCCCCGGTACGCACGGATGGGGGCGACTGATGCGCATGCAGAAAAGAGGGGAATCGACGTGGCGATAACCGTCAAGACCATGCATCGGCCGGAGGCCGGCCGCACGTCGTACGTGCGGGCCGCGGCAAAAGGAATGAGCCTCACGCTGCGCCACATGCTCAAGCCCAGCGCCGTGACCCAGCAGTATCCGGAGGAGCAGACGGAGTTGAGTCCACGGTGGCGTGGCACGCACCGCATGGAGGTGCACGCCGATGGGCGTCCCAAATGTGTGGCCTGCGGGCTTTGTCCAACGGTGTGCCCGGCCAATTGCATCCGGCTCGTGGGTGGAGAAGACGATCAGGGCAACCGGTACCCCATCGTCTACGAGATCGACGAGTTCCGCTGCATTTTCTGTGGAATGTGCCAGGAGGTTTGCCCTGTCGAGGCCATCCATGTCGGGCGGCATTTCGAGAACGCGGAGTATACACGCGAGCGTTTCGTCTACGACTTGGACAGGCTGATGGAGCAGGACCATCCAACCACACTCCTGTGGGATCCCTCGGATCCAGCGAGTGAGTGAGGCGAGCGTGAGCCCCCCGCGATTCAACGATCTCGAGCGCGGCTCCTGAGCATGGCCGAAGTGCTCTTCTTCCTGTTTGCGACGATTGCCATCGGAGGCGCCATGGGTGTCGTCGTTGCGAAGAACCCGGTGGGAAGCCTCATGTTCATGGTGGCCACCCTTGCCGCCGTGGCGGGCATCTTCGTGCTGCTCGAAGCACACTTCTTGGCCGCGATCCAGGTGATCGTCTACGCCGGCGCCATCATGGTGTTGTTCCTGTTTGTCATCATGCTGCTCAACCTCGGCCATGATTATAAGCGGGATGTGAAGGGTGGCTTGTGGGCTATAATGGCGTTCGCCACCACGGGTGGACTTGCCGGGCTGCTCATGCGCCAGTTCGGCCGGAGTGTGGACTCGCCGACGTTTCTGGCCGGGAACGGTGGAGCCGCGATCGACGCCGCCCTGGCCGAGCACGGTGCGGTCGGGGTTATCGCCCGCCCATTGTTTACAGACTACGTGGTGCCGTTCGAGCTCGTGGGGATCCTCCTCCTCGTTGCGATCGTGGGCGCCATCGTACTCGCGAAGAAGAGGGTCTGAGCGATGATCACGGAAGCCCTCTTCCTTAGCGCGCTGATTTTCGTAATCGGAACGCTCGGCGTGCTCGTGAGGCGGAATGTGATCATCATTTTCCTCTGCATCGAACTCCAGTTGAATGCCGTGAACCTCGCGTTCGTCGCGCTTTCGCGGTCCGTGGGGATCGAAGGGCAGGTGTTCGTCATCTTCGTCATGACCGTGGCCGCTGCCGAGGCGGCGGTAGGCTTGGCAATCATCATTTCGATCTTCCGCCATTATGGATCGGTGAACGTGGATAACTTCAACCTGTTGAAGTGGTGAGGACGTGACGCTTCCGATGCTCCTCGCTCTGCAAGCGACCACGGAAGGCATCCGCGAGTGGTCGCCGATTCTTCCGAGCCTCGTGATCCTGCTGCCGCTCTTGGGCTTCGTCATCAACGGGGCGCTGGCGCTCACCCACGCACGCAGGTCCGCCGACGCGGTGCGCGCCGGAGGAGAGTTGGATCTTGCCGCGGGCGACCGGCCGCTCACGCATACGCTTCCCACGTGGATCGGCCCCGGAGCACTGGGCCTCGCCTTCCTGATCACGGTCGTGAACTTCGTGGGCATGGCGGGCGTCGAGCTTCACGAACCCATCATCCGGACGTATTGGACCTGGATCGTTACCGGATCGCTGGAGGTGGGCGCTGCGATCCAGCTCGACCAGCTCTCCATGGTGATGATGCTGATCGTAACGGGCGTAGGGTTCCTGATCCACGTATTCAGCGTGGGTTACATGAAGGACGACGCGGGCTACCCCCGTTTCTTCGCCTACCTGAACCTGTTCGTCTTCTTCATGCTGGTGCTGGTGATGGGGGCGGGCTACCTGCTCATGTTCGTGGGCTGGGAGGGGGTCGGGCTGAGCAGTTACCTGCTGATCGGATATTGGTTCAGCGACCGCGAAAAGGCCAATGCGGGCAGGAAGGCCTTCATCGTCAACCGAATTGGCGACCTTGGCTTTCTGGTGGCGATGTTCTTTCTGTTCACGACGTTCCAGACGCTCGACTTCGTCGAGATCTTCAGTGCCGCTCCCGAGCGGATCCCGTACGGGCAGTCGTTGGCGACCATCGTCACACTCTTCTTTCTGCTAGGCGCCGCGGGCAAGAGCGCTCAGATTCCGCTCTACATCTGGCTGCCCGACGCCATGGCGGGACCCACGCCCGTGTCGGCATTGATCCACGCGGCCACGATGGTCACGGCCGGCGTCTACCTGGTGGCCCGTTCGTCCGTATTGTTCGCGCTCTCGCCCATAGGGAGCGCCGCGGTGGCCGGCATCGGTGTGCTCACTGCATTGTTCGCGGCAACCATCGCGCTCAAGCAATACGACATCAAGCGCGTGCTGGCCTATTCGACCATCTCGCAGTTGGGCTACATGTTCCTTGGTGTGGGCGTGGGCGCGTATACCGCCGGTGTCTTCCACCTCATGACCCACGCCTTCTTCAAGGCGCTGCTGTTCCTGGGCGCGGGCGCCGTTATCCACTCGATGCACCATGCTCTGCACCACACCGACAAGGACTGGGATGCCCAGGACATGAGGAACATGGGCGGCCTCAGAAGGCACATGCCGATCACGTGGGTGACCATGTGGATCGCGGCCCTGGCCATCTCTGGGATATGGCCGTTCGCGGGGTTTTTCTCAAAGGACGAGATCATCTGGGCCACGGGCGCATGGGCAGGGGCCGCGAACGCGCCCTATCCGACGCTCTATACCCTCTATTGGGTACTCGCGCTCGTGACAGCGCTGCTTACAGCGCTCTACATGACCCGTCTCATGGTGATCACGTTTCACGGCGCGAATCGGACCGGTGAGGAGGAGGCGAAGCACCTCCACGAGACGCCGCTCGTGATGTGGATTCCGCTGGCTGTGTTAGCCGTCCTCTCTGTGTTTGGTGGCTGGATCAACGTGCCGGCGGCGATCTCCGAGTCCTTCCTGGGAGGTTTCGGGTTCTTGCCGATGGGAGAGGTTCTCCATGAATGGCTCGAGCCGGTCATGGCGGGTGCGCACGAGATTCAGGCCCAGTATCTAGGGGAGATCTCGCATCAGGCCCCGTACGGTGGTGGTGAGCTGGTGTGGGCGCTGGTGTCGACCGCCGCGGCTGCGCTCGTGGTTTTGGTCGCAGCCCGTGTGATCAGCGGCCAGAAGCACGTGCCGGCCGTCGATGCCGCCGAACCGACGGGTCTCGGTCGGGTGCTCTACCGAAAGTATTACGTGGACGAGGCATACGACGCGATCATCGTGAGGCCGCTCCAAACAGTGTCGCGCTTCTCTTGGCGCTTCGTGGACAGCGTGATCATCGACGGTACCGTGAACCTGGTGGGTAATCTGGCCAGGGCGTTCGGATGGGTGGGGAGCCTGTTCCAGACAGGCCAGATCAATACCTATGCGTTCATCCTCACGATCGGGGTTCTGGCGATCCTGGGATGGGTGGCCTTCTAAATGTTGGACGCGGTCTCCTACTCCGACTGGATCCTCCACGCGCTGCTGTGGCTCCCGCTCGTGGGGATGGCTCACGTAATGTGGGCTCCCGCCGAGCA
>JBGMRK010000028.1:0-5298 GCA_048061375.1 Longimicrobiales bacterium
AACCCCATGCGCTTGGAAATCCTCAAGCAGCTGCGGGAGCCCGATTCCGCTGCGAACGTGGCGCGCCGCCTAGAACTTCCCCGCCAGCGGATCAGCTATCACGTGCGAGCCCTGAAGGACGCCGACCTGCTCCGCGAGGTGGGCGAGCGACGTAAAGGAAACTTCGTCGAGAAATTGGTTCAGTCGACCGGGCGCTATTACCTGATCGCCCCGCAAGCGCTGGGTGAGCTCGGCGCCAACCTCGACGCCGCCCAGGACCGCTTCTCGAGCGCGTACCTGGTGGGAATGGTGTCCGAGGCGGTGCGCGACGTATGCATCCAGCGGCAACACGCCGACCGCTCCGGCAAGAAGCTCGCGACCCTCTCGCTCGAGACCGAGGTGCACTTCATGGATCCCGCTGCCCAGAACGCCTTCGCCGAAGAACTCGCGACGTGCATGACGCAGCTGACCAAGAAGTACGACCATAAGCGCGGCCTGGGTGGAAGAAGCTTCCGCTTCATGCTCGCCGGGTACCCGGCCTTGCCCCGCGAGAGCGAAGCGCTCCGCACTACGTGTAGACCAACCGCACAGGAGACCTCATGAGCGACCCACCCCAGGATCGAACCAGGACGATCGAGATCGAGGTCGCAGTCGACGCCTCTCCCGAACAGGTGTGGGAGGCCATCTCGGAGGGCGAAGGAATCCGTCGCTGGTTCGCACCCGAGGCGCGCGTAAGCCCGGGCGTGGGCGGCTCGATCTGGCTTTCCTGGGGAGCGGGCATGGAGGGCGAAGCGACCATCGACATTTGGGAGCCCTCGAAGCGGATTCGCTGGATCGAGGAGTGGGGCTCCTCGGAGGACGAGGGCGGCGCCACTCTGACCGCGGTGGAGTTTCACGTCGAGACCCGGGGCGGAGGGTCCATCGTTCGTTTGGTGCACTCGGGCTTCTCGGCTTCGGCCGACTGGGACGAGTACTACGACGCGACCGAAGCGGGATGGACGTACTTCCTGTGGAATCTACGCCACTACTTGGAGAGGCACCCGGGAACCCCCCGCACGATGATCTCGGATCGCCGAAAGACCACACGTCCGTTCGACGAGGTCTGGGCGGGGCTGCTGGGCCCGGGTGGAATGGCCGTGTCCTCGCTGGAAACGCTGGCCGCCGGCGACGCCCTGGCCTTCAGTGTCGGTGCCTCGTCCTTCTCGGGCGAGACCGCGTACGTGCGGGCGCCCCGCAACCTGGCGGGCACGCTCGAGGAGCTGAACGACGGGCTCATCTTCGTCGAGATGGAGCCGTGCGCGAGCGATACCTGGGCGTGTGGCGTCTGGATCTCGGCCTACGGAGTCGCAGAGGAGCGGATCGAGACGCTTCAGCGCCAACTCACAGAGCTGATGGACGGGATCTTCGGAGCGGCCAATGGGGTTGGCAACGGCGAAGCGCGGGTTGCCACATCCATGTGAGGACACCGATGAATACCGAAGCGCCCGACACACCTTCCTGGTGGGCCCGAGGCCTGCTCTTCGAGAGCTGCAACTGCACGGTCATCTGCCCAGGCCACGTGCATTTCAGCCAGAACTGTACGCACGAGCGCTGCAAGGGCTATTGGGCGGTTCGCTTCGACGAGGGTGAATACGGCACGGTCGACCTGAGCGGGGTCCGGGCCGTGATCGCATACGATACGCCGCAGCACATGATCTCGGGCGATTGGACGGAAGTGCTGATCGTGGACGACTCGGCGAGCCAGGCCCAAATCGAGGCCCTGGAGAACATCCTCACTGGCCGGGCCGGAGGGCCGTGGGAAGTGCTTGGGCGTTTCGTTGGGACCCGGCTCCCGACACGCATTGCGTCCATCGCGATCACGGACGAGGGAACCCTGAAGCGGGTAGCGGTAGAGGGACTTCTGGAGGCTACGATCGAGGACATCCGCGGCCGCGATCGGAGCCGCCCCGTCACCTTCCAGAACATGTTCAACCAGATCCACGCGGGCGAACAGGTGATCGCCACGGGCGAGACCCACTACGACGACGGGGACATCGCTGTCGAGACCAAGGATTCTCACGCACTCCACTCGAAGTTCGATTGGCGGGTCGCCGCGGAGTGAGCTCGGGCGGCGTAGGGATCACTGAGGCCGGGCCTCTCGGCGTCTCGGTCTCGGGCCTGGCACGCGGGGAGCGGTGGATCCTGGTGGGATCCGCCCTCGGAGTAAGCGCCCTCGCCTGGATCGTCCTCTCGACGGGCGGGGTGATGGGCTCCCCCTCGATCGTCACCGCCACGGTGGTGTGGCTCCTGATGATGGTAGCCATGATGATGCCCGCCACGCTCCCGTGGCTGGTGGCGATGGGGGCCCTTTCGAAGGCTCCCTCGGGGCGCGGATCGCTTCCGGGCGCTTCCGTGGGGCTCTTTTCTGCAGGGTACTTCGCGACCTGGGTGGCGTTCGCGGTCGTGGGGGCGGGCCTGCAAATCGGACTACGAGGGGCGGGTCTCTTGGGTTCGGAGTTGGCTCTTGCCGCCCCGCTCGGAGGGTTGGCACTGGCGGCTGCCGGCCTCTACCAGATGTCTGCCGTGAAAGCGGCCTGCCTCCGCCATTGCCGCAACCCGATGGGCTTCTTTCTGGCGCGCTGGCGCGACGGTCCGGTCGGAGCACTCGGCATGGGCGTCTCGCACGGCGCGTACTGCCTGGGCTGCTGCTGGGCGTTGATGCTGCTCGGCTTCGTGTTGGGCCTGATGAATCTTGTGTGGATGGCGGTCCTCACGGTGGTCGTTTGCATCGAGAATCTGGCGCCTCGCGGACCGGCTGTGAGTCGAGCGCTGGGGGTTGGTTTGGTCGTGCTCGGGGCCCTGGTGGTGATAGCCGGTTAGGCGCCACGCGGTTGCCTCGGGAGGTTCGCCCACCTAGCGTCCTCCGCCATGATCTCCGATCCCATGGCCGTGCTCGTCGTGCTGGCGGGCGTAGTCTACCTGGCGGTCAGACTCGAGGAGGAGTACCACCTCTTCCGCTCTCTGGGCTCCGCGCTGGTCGCGATCCTGATCGCCCTGGTGCTCTCCAACGTGGGCATCATTCCAGGCGAGTCCCCAGCCTACGTCTTCCTCGTCGGGCCCGGCGTGAGCGTGGGCATCGCGCTGATCCTCTTCAGCGTCGACGTGCGCACCGTGTTCTCGGC
The DNA here is from genome assembly GCA_048061375.1 of Longimicrobiales bacterium. Taxonomy (GTDB): domain Bacteria; phylum Gemmatimonadota; class Gemmatimonadetes; order Longimicrobiales; family Gaopeijiaceae; genus JACZXQ01. Next base: position 3,141 of record JBGMRK010000028.1, read on the forward strand.
CGGTCCGTCGATGCTGGGGGCGTTCGCCATAGGCGCCGTGGGCACCGTAGCCGGAGCCGTGACCGGCGCCTTCCTGTGGTCGGGCATGGTGGGCCCCGAGACTTGGAAGCTGTCAGGCCAATTCACCGGGACCTACACCGGGGGAGGCGTCAACTTCGCGGCCGTCGGGCAGGCGGTCGGCACCAGCGGCGACCTCTTCACGGCCGGCATCGCCGCGGACGTCATCATCACCGCGCTCTGGATGGCGGCTTGCCTGACAGCGCCGCTGCTGCTTGGCGGGAGCGGACGCACCGGCGCCCCCATTACCGTGGAGCCGTATCAGACCAACAAGGATGATGCGCCTGACGACAGCCCCGACTCGCTCCACCTCGCGTTGTTCGCCTCCCCGCGGCCCCTCAAGCTCGCCGACGTTGCCGGCCTCGTCACGTTGGGAATCGGCACCACGTGGGCGGCCGGGTGGTTCGGCCAATTCTGGACGGCGATTCCGAGCGTGCTGTGGCTCACGACCATCGCGCTTCTGCTCGCCCAGGTCCCCGCCGTAAAGCGGCTGAGTGGGAGCGCGGTGCTAGGCAACTACCTCGTACTCCTCTTCCTGGCTAGTAACGGCGCAAGCTCGGTGATCGCGAAGATCTTCGAGGTAGGCCCCGGAGTCTTCTACTTCGCGGCCACGACCGTGGCCATCCACGGCGTGGTGATTTTCGGCGTGGGGAGACTCGCGGGTATCGATGCCGGCACCCTGGCTGTCGCGTCGCAGGCCAACGTCGGTGGGCCGGCTTCCGCGATCGCGTTGGCGAGCGCGCGGGGATACGCCGACCGCCTCCTTCCGGGTGTGGCCGTCGGCCTACTCGGATATGCCGCGGGAAACTATCTCGGTCTGGCGGTCGCACGCATCATGCAGGGCGTGCTCGGCGGGTAGCATTCCGGCCGCCCGAGCAATCGGAACCGGGAACATCGCCGGGTCCGAGTCTAAGCCGCTCCCCGGCGCGGGTCGCCATTCACTCTACCCAGCCATCGCCAAGCACTCGATCTCGACCTTTGCGCCAAGGGCCAGCCCATCGGCCCCGAAGGCGCTGCGCGCCGGCTTGCGCACCGGAAAATACTCACGGTAAACCTCATTCATCTCGCCCCACTCGTCGATGTCCTCGAGCATGACCGTGCATTTCACAACGCGCTCGAGGGACGACCCGTGGCGCTCCAGTACGGTCTTGATGTTCTCCATCGTTTGGCGGGTCTCCGCTTGGATCCCGCCCTCTGCGAGTGTCAGCGTGCCGGGCAGCACACCGACCTGCCCCGACAAGATCAACATTTCCCCGGCGCGAACCGCTTCCGAGAAGGGAAGATCCAACTGTTCCAGGCCGGGCGTCGTGAGGTAGGCGACCTCCACCTCCGGAGCCGACATGTCCAAGAACGGCTCGGGGGCCGTGCAGGCGATCAAGAGAACGGGGGCCAGGGCGAGCGTGCGCTTGAGCGGCATGGGTGCCTCCTCTAAGGGACAGCCGGGTGGATATACCACGATCCGTCCAAACCATAGTACGTGACAGAGCGGCCGACCGCCTAGTTACCTTCGCGTTGCCCCTTGACCGGTGAGCCGGCCAACCGGCAGAATCAAGTTTCGCAGGGTGCATGGACGAACTTCCGGAGGACAGATCGATGGCCCGTGCAGACGTTTCACACTGGATTATGATTCTCGCCTCGACGTTGCTGGTGGCAGGGTGCGGAGGCGAGGCGGACGAGGGAGCGAGCGCGGGGTACTCGGTCCAACCGGAGGGGCAGCGCGAGTTCGTGACGCTGCTCGGCGAGGACACCATCGCCATCGAGTCGTTCCTGCGCACCGAGGACCAGATCAGGGGCGTCTACGTCAACCGGAATCCGGTAACCACCGTTGGGCGCTACCTGGCCGAGCTTACGCCCGAGGGCCGCATCGGGCGGCTGGAGGTAGCCTGGAGCACGCCGGCCACCAATCCGGACGGCGCCGAGTCCTGGACGTCGGTCATCACGGTGGAGGGTAACACCGCAACCGTCGTCAATGTGGGAGGCCAGGCGGACGGCACGACCGAGATGGAGGTAGGACCCGGTGCCCTGCCCTCGCTCGGGCAGATCCCCCTGGCCTTGTTCGTGATCGAGCAGGCCGCACGGGAGGCGAGAGCCGCGGGGACAG
>JBGMRK010000028.1:5398-20342 GCA_048061375.1 Longimicrobiales bacterium
GGCGCCCGAATCGAGGTGGCGTATTCGCAGCCGGCCAAGCGCGGCAGAGACATCTGGGGCGGGTTGGTACCCTACGGCGAGGTTTGGCGCACGGGGGCCAACTCAGCGACGATGTTCACGACCGATACGGACCTGATCCTGAACGACATGGACTTGCCCGCTGGCTCGTACTCCCTGTGGACCACCTTTACCGAGTCGTCGCGGGAGCTGATCGTCAACCGACAGACCGGACAGTGGGGCACCGAGTACGACGAGTCACAGGACTTTGGGCGCGTATCGATGACCATCGACCAACTCCGCGATGTCGTAGAGCGTTTTACGATCTCCTTCCAGGAAATGGAGGGCGGTGGAGTCATGCACCTCAGCTGGGACCGCACCCGCTTCTCGGTCCCGATCAGGTTCAGGTAGGGCGGCGGCCCTGGACCTTCGCTTCCAGGCCACCGACGGAACCGGGGAAGTCTCCGGCCGTCTGCTTCGGCGCCCCGACGCTCGTTGCCTGCTCGTTCTGGCACATGGGGCCGGCGCGGGGATGCGCCACCCTTTCATGGATGGCCTGGCTGAGGAACTCGCCGGGCGCGGTATAGCCACGCTACGCTACAACTTCCCGTATGCGGAAGCCGGCCGCAGGCGCCCCGACCATTCGAACGTGCTGGTAAAGACCGTCCAGTCCGCGATCGCGGAGGCGTCCCGGCTCGTACCCGACCTGCCGATCCTGGCTGGAGGCAAATCCATGGGCGGGCGCATGACCTCGACCGCTGCCTCTCGCGAGGCCCTCCCAGGAGTAAAGGGCCTCGTCTTCTTCGGGTTCCCGCTCCACCCACCGGCCAAGCCCGGTCGAGAGCGGGCCGAGCATCTGAGCGGCGTGGCGGTGCCGATGCTCTTCCTTCAGGGAAGCCGCGACACTTTCGCGAAGCCCGACCTGCTCCACCCCCTACTCGACGACCTTGGAGACCGGGCCACCCTTCAACTCGTGGACGGTGCCGACCACGGCTTTCACGTGCTCAAGCGCTCGGGCCGTACCCACGAGGAGGTGCTGGCGGAACTGGCCCAGTCGACGGTGGATTGGGCCGCGGCTATCCGGGTGGGCCCCGGTGGCGCGGGGGTCCGGCGTCCGGACAGGGCGGAAGCTGAAGCGCCTACTTCGACACGCGGTTCCGTCCGTCCCTCTTCGCCCGGTACAGCGCACGATCCGCGCTCTTGACCACGTGCTGCGGGGTGGGTTGCTTGTCGGTCCGCTCCGCCACTCCGATGCTCACCGTGACCCGTAGCTTTCCGGCCGGCTTGCGAGCTCTGGCGGTCTTGGTCCCCGACGGTCTCTTCCGCGGCCGGCCGCGTCGGCGCACCGAGAAGCGGCTCTCCTCGACCTTGGCGCGCAACTCCTCCAGATAGGGCATGGCCTCTTTGCGGGTCTTCCCAGGGAAAACCACGGTGAATTCCTCCCCCCCGTAGCGAAACGTGCGCCCTCCCCCGGAGACCGTCGCAAGCTGGGCCGCTACCATCATCAGCACCTGGTCCCCCACGTCGTGTCCGTGGCGGTCGTTGAACTTCTTGAAGTAATCGATGTCCACCATGGCGACCGTGTAGGTCGTGCCGGCCACCTCGAGATCCTGCCAGAGCGCCCTGCGTGCCGGGAGCCCGGTCAGCTCGTCGTGATACGCCATGGCGTAGGACTTCTCCACCACGGCGGTCGCGAGCACGAGACCGGCACCCATCAAGTGGACCGACGACGCCACGGGGTCGTTCGCCGCGGCAAGCGCCAGGAGCAGGGCTACGAGACCCCACGCCATGCCGCGGTCCACCGGATCGTCCCTGAACCAGGCGAACCCGACGATCACCGCACCAGAAAGAATGGCCGCCAGGATGCTCGCGTCGGAGAACGCCCCGCCAGGCACCAGGCCACCGGATACGGCGCCCCCCACGCCCGGGATGAAGTCCCACGCTGCGAGTCCGGCGGACAACCCGGGGAGCAGCGCGGGAAGCCCTACCACGAGTGAGACCGCGGCCAGTGTGCCCGCAACTTGGGCCAATCCTCGCGTGGCCAACGCGCCGCGGTCCTTCGTGGTCGTGAGCGCGGCGAGCGAGAGGGGTACCAGGATCGCCAGCAACACCGGGCTCGTCGCCGTACCCAGCCATCGCACCACGGCGAGGGCGGCGATCGCGCCCACGGCTCGGCTACGGCGAAAGCGCCACGCCAGCAGACCGCCGGCACCGAAGATCACGGGAGGATAGCTCGCGGAGGCGTCGATCAGCCAAGGAGCTTCACGTGCAAACCAGAGGAGTGTGGCCACGGCGGTGACCACGGCGCCGCCCGGCCAGAGCCAGCCAACGAGTAAGCGCCTCAAGCCCTTGATCGTAGCTAGACGGACCCGGCCATACGGTCGAGGAACATGCGCTGATCCGGCGAGAGACTGCGCACGCCGGACGCCTCGACCTTGGCCAGCAGCTCCTCCACCTCCCCCCGATTCAACTCGTGCAAACCATCGAGCCTGATGGTGGCCCAGCGACGCCGTATCTCGTTGTCGCTCGCGTCCATCGATGGCGTGTGCCGGAGCTTCCGCTGAAACTCACGGCGATCCTTGCCGGTGTGCCACTCCGACCACTTCAGGTACGCGAAGCCTGCCGCCAGCCCGCCGAGGTGAGCGAAATTGGCCACACCCGAATTAGATCCGGTGATCCCACTGTAGAGGCTACTGAGCACCAGGAAGGTCGCAAGCAACCAGGCCTGCACGGGCAGTACACCCCAGATGTAGATGCGCTCTCGTGGCCAAAAGTACGCGAAGCCCAGCACGACGCCGTAGACCGCCCCCGACGCGCCCACGATGCGGGCGTTGAACATGAACGGCATCGACAGCAGCGCGCCCCCGATTCCGCTCAGGAAGTACAGATACAGGAAGCTCTTGCCGCCCAGCTTCGACTCGAGCCGGGGGCCGAAGAAGAAGAGCCCGATCATGTTGAAGAGGATGTGGGCGAAGCTCGCGTGCAGGAATATGTACGAGACGAGCGTCCACGGCCGGAACGGGATGCTCGGAATGTAGAACTGATCGACGCCGAATACGGCGGCCGGATTGAACGTAAGGAGATGGTAGAGAGTACTACCCGGCGGCGCCACGAAGTAGACGACTATAGTGGCGATGAGAATTCGCTTTACCCACGGGGTCATCATCATCAAGCGTCTGGCACTCCCTTTATCATGACAAAGGTTCGACAATCCCATACCGCGCCGAGCAGATGAGGGTCCATCGGCAGGATCGATGCGCACCCTCTCATGGCCTCGCCCGCCTCGCCACCACGGACCCACCGGATCTCGGCGCTGTACGAGGCTGAGCCCGTGCTGCACACCATCTCATTGGAGTCTCCATCGATGAGCACACAGAAACTCGGCCGATCCCTCCTCGGCCTCGCCTTGGTAGCGACCCTCGGCGCCACCCCGACCTCCGAACCCCGTGGAATGCCTATCCACGATGCTCCGGCTCCGTGGGGCCAGGACGGCCACTTGATGGTGGGACGGGCGGCCGCGGCCCACGTCCCGGCCGACATGCCTGCGTTCTTCCGGAGTGAGGTGCGGAGGCTCCGCTACCTCAATTTCGAGCCGGACCGCTGGCGAGATGGCGACATGGCCGAGATGAACGAGGCGTTCCGGTACGACCACTACGTCGACATGGAAAACCTGCCCGCTGCGGCCCGGGAAGCGCGCGATCGCTTCCAGTTCATAGACGTGCTCTACCGGGAAACCACCCTGAAACGGCCGGAGCGCGACGCGGGCTTCCTGCCTTTCCGCATCGTGGAGCTGGCCCAGCGCCTGGAGACGGGCTTCCGCCGGTGGAGAGCGGCCTCCGGGGAGGAACGGGCGTGGATCGAGGAGCGCATCCTGAACGACGCCGGGGTGCTGGGGCACTACGTGGCTGACGGCTCGAATCCACACCACACGACCATCCACTTCAACGGATGGTCACCCGATGCGCCAAACCCCCGCGGCTTCTCGACCGCCCGTGACTTCCACTCCCGCTTCGAGTCGGCATTCGTGTCGGCGGCAGTGGAAGCCGACCAGGTGGGGGATGGTCTCGACGGGAGCGCCGAAATCCTCGGGGACGTCCGCAGTGCGGTCTGGGCCTACCTCGACGAGTCAAACGCACTTGTGGAGCGGCTTTACGAGTTGGAGAAAGACGTGGGGTTCGACCCAGCGAGCCCACGTCCGGAAGCGGCGGCCTTCGCGCTGGAGCGCCTCACGGCCGGAGCGGAGATGCTGCGGAGTGTGTGGTATACGGCGTGGGTGAACAGCGGGGGGTAGACTCTAGGCCTCGACCACCTCCCCCAACACCGCCACCGCGTCCTGAAGCTGCGCGTCCGTCAGGTAGGGCGCCGGGCCCAAGCGGAGCGTCTCGCCCCGGTAGTCCGTCATAACCCCCCGCTCGGAGAGAGCGGCCGACAGCTCGCCGGCCCGGGTCGAGTGGAGCGCGAGGAAGCCCCCGACGTCCTCCAGCCGAACCGAACGATCCCGGTCGATGACAGCCGGGTCGGTGTCCAGAGCGTCGAAGGCCTTGGCCAAGACGCCGACCTGGTGCCGGCTGGTCTCTCGAAGCGCCTGAAGCGTCATGCCCCGCGCCGAAAAGAAATCGAACACGGCCGCCGCCCTATAGTGGCTTGTGGGATCGTAGGTGGCTCCGGCAAAGCGGGCCGCGCCCTCCCCGTAGGCCGTGAGATCCGGGCTGCCCTCCTCCGCGAGCGTCTCGAACTCGCTGAACCACCCGGTGATCACCGGACGCAAAGTGCAATCCCCCGGCACCCGCATGTAGCAGTTCCCCTCCCCCATCTGCAGGTACTTGTAGCCGCCGCCCACCACGAACGCCTGTGCAAGCCCTGTGTCGGAGATCGAGAAAGGAACGACGTTCACTTGGTGGTAAGCGTCCACGAGCAGCTCGGCGCCCGCTTGTTGGCAGGCCTCCATGACACCGCCCAGACCCGGCACGATGTGCGCATTCTGGAACAGCACGCTGGACACCAGCACGGCGGCCGTACGGCCGTCCACCGCGTCGGACAGCCGCTCCGTCAACGTGGCCGCCGGAAGCGCCGCTACTTTGATCACCTCGATGGACGCTTCGGCCAGGCGGTCGAGCTGGCGCCTGATCGTGTGGAATTCTCCGTCCGTGGTGACCAAACGAGGTCGCTCGCGAAGCGGCAGGGCCGAGAGGAACCGCACGACCAGTTCGTGCGTGTTGGGGGCGAGCGCGATGTGACCGCCGGGGTCGTCAAGCAGCTTCGTCACGCCCTGCCGGAAACGCTCGGCCTTCGCTTCGGCGTTCTCCCACTTGAGGTCGGCGAGCTCTGCCGCATCCAGCCACGCCTGCTTCTGTCCCTCGAACGCCACGTCCGGCCAGGCCTGGTGTGAGTGGCCGGTGAGGAGCAGTCGCTCGGAGACGCGGAACCGGGAGTAGTGGGGTGCGAGGGCCTGGGGGTCGAGCCTCACAAGCGCGCCCGAATAGCCCACAGGTCCGGGAACACAGGGCGGTTCAGAGTAGTGTGCAGGAACTCCGCGCCAGACGAGCCCCCAGTGCCTCGCTTCACTCCTATGGTCCGCTCCACCATCTTCATGTGCCGGTAACGCCACTCCTGAATGCCCTCGTCGAGGTCGACCAACCGCTCGCACATGGCAGCGATCTCCGAATCGTTCCGGTACACCTCCAGCAGGACGTCCTGAACGTCTTCGGACGGCTCCACCGAATGGGTCACATCACGTCCGAGGGTCTCGAGTGAGAGGCTGTATCCCACACCGTGCAGGAACCACAGGAAGGCGTCCCACAGGCTCCTCTCACCGTAGCGCTTCTCGAGCGCCCTCCGCCCCGTACCTCCTTCCGGGAACCGCCGGATCGCGAGCTCGTCCTTCACCCCCAGCAAAAACTCGAGCTCGCGGAATTGATGGGATTGGAAGCCGCTGGCGGCCTCCAGGCGCGAGCGGAACGACATGAACTCGAGGGGCGTCATGGTTTCCAGGATGTCGAGCTGGGACACGAGAACCTTCAGGATCGTGAGCACCCGCTTCATGGTGTGGAGCATGCGCGGCCGGTCTCCGTCGGCGAGCAAGCGAACCACGTAGTCCAGCTCGTGAAGCACCTCCTTGAACCACAACTCGTAGACCTGATGGATGACGATGAACAGCATCTCGTCGTGCTCCGGCCCCTCCGAGAGGGGCTCCTGAAGCGAGAGAAGCTCGTCGAGCTGCAGATAGCTCCCGTACGTAAGCGCCTTCTTCATGTACTCTCCGTTGCACCCAAATCGAACGCGAAGCGGGCCGTATAGCCGCTTAACGACTTGTATTGGTCGGGCCACTCGAGATCGTAGCCCAGGGTGTACGCTGCGTGGCGGGTCCAATAGGGATCGAACAGGTGCGCGCGCGCGAGCAGGCACAAATCGGCGCGGCCCGCCGCAAGAATCGTGTTTACGTCCATGTACGACGAGATGTTGCCCACAGCCATGGTGTGGATACCCACATCGTGGCGGATCCGGTCACTGAACGGAGTCTGGAATAAACGGCCGTACACGGGCTGCTGGTCCGACACCGTCTGGCCGGCCGAGACATCCACGATGTCACAGCCGTGCGCCTCGAGCATGCGCGAAACCTCCACAGAGTCCTCGGGCTGCATGCCTCCGGGCTTCCAGTCGACAGCGCTGATCCGCACCGATATCGGCTTCTCGCCGGGCCATGCGACGCGCACCGCGTCGAATACCTCGAGCGGAAAGCGCATGCGGTTCTCCAGGCTGCCCCCGTACTCGTCGTCCCTCTCGTTGGTGAGCGGCGAGATGAACGTGGCCAGAAGGTAGCCGTGGGCCATGTGCACCTCGAGCATGTCGAAGCGTGCCTCATCGGCTATTTCGGCCGCCCGCACGTAATCGGACTTGGCCTCGTCCATATCGGCCTTCGTCATCTCCTTAGGCACCTGGCTCTGCGACAGATAAGGGATGGGCGACGCCGATACGAGATCCCACGCACCGCTCTCCAGCGGCAGGTCGGGTCCCTCCCACAGCAGCTGGGTGGCACCCTTCCGACCCGCGTGCCCGAGCTGGATGCCGACCTTGGCCGGACTATTCTCGTGGATGAAGTCCACGATGCGCCCCCACGCACCGGCGTGCTCGTCGGCATAGAGGCCGGTGCATCCCGGCGAAATGCGGCCATCTCGGCTCACATCGGTCATCTCAGCGATCACCAGGCCCGCGCCACCGACCGCCCGGCTCCCCAAGTGCACGAGGTGCCAGTCGTTGGGTGTACCCTCGGCTGCGCTGTACTGGCACATGGGCGACACCGCGACCCGGTTGGCCAGCACCATGTCCCGCAGCTTGAAGGGGGTGAACATCGGGGGCGGGGGGGGGCTCGTGCGAACCGTCTCGCCCGACTGCCGCTCCGCCTCGCCGGCGAACCACGTATCCACCCGGTCCACGAACGCCGGGTCACGAGCACGGAGGTTCTCGTGCGTGATGCGGAGGCTGCGCGTAAGGAGGGTGAACCCGAACTGGATGGGCGCCAGGCTCATGTAGCGCTCGGTGTCCTCGAACCACTGGAGGCTCGTTTGCGCGGCACGTTGGAGGCTCTCTACCTGGGGGCGGCGTTCCTCTTCGTACGAAGCGAATGCGGCCTGCACGTCGCACTTCTCTTCCAGCGCATCAGTGAGCGCGATGGCGTCCAGCATCGCGATCCGAGTGCCCGACCCCACTGAGAAATGGGCCGTGTGTGCGGCGTCTCCGAGGAGAACGACGTTCTCGTGGCGCCAGCACCCGTTCCGCACGGTCGGGAACTGACGCCACACCGAGCGGTTGGTGAGAAGCGGATGACCCTGGAGCTCCTCGGCGAACAGGTTCGCGCAGAAGTCTCTTGCGGCATCCTCGTCGTGCTCAGGGAGCTCCGAAGCCCGCCAGGTCTCTTCGCGGGCCTCCACGATGAACGTGGCCTGCCCGTCCTCGTACTGGTAGGCGTGAACGCGCCAAAGGCCGTGCTCGGTCTCACGGAAGAAGAATGTGAACGCGTCGAACGGGCGTGTAGTGCCGAGCCAGACGAAGCGATTGGGCCTGAAGTCGACGTCGGGCTGGAATGACTCCGCGTACCGGTCGCGGGTCGCGCTGTTCACGCCATCCGCCGCGATCACCAGATCTGCGTCACGAAGCGTCTCGATGTCCTCGACGCCGGACTCGAAGTGGAGTCGGACGCCGTGATCGACGGCCCGTCGCTGAAGGATCTCCAGCAAGCGCATACGAGAGAGTCCCGCGAAGCCGTGCCCCCCAGAGCGGAGCACCTCTCCGCCGTAGTGGATGTCGATGTCGTCCCAGTGGGCGAACGCATCCGCGATCTCTCGGTACGTGCCCGGCTCGGCGCTCTCCAACTCGGCCATCGTAGCGTCGGAGAACACCACGCCGAAGCCGAACGTGTCGTCCGGCTGGTTACGTTCGTGGACGACGACCTCTCGCGTCGGGTCCGTGGCCTTGAGAAGTATGGCCGAATAGAGTCCGCCGGGGCCGCCGCCCAGGATGTTGACCTTCACGGTGCGGAGCCTTTTTCTCGGTAGCGCTTCAGTACCTGCCCGGCGATGACGAGATGCTGGATCTCCGTCGTGCCTTCATAGATGCGCAGAGCCCGTACTGCGCGGTAAAGGTGATCAACCACGGAGTCGGCCAGCACCCCCCGCCCGCCCAGGATCTGCACGGCATCGTCCACGATGCGCTGGGCGGCCTCCGTGGCGTAGGCCTTCGCCATGGCGGCCTCGAGCGTGATGCGTTCGGCGCCCTGGTCCTTCTCCCAGGCGGCCCGGTAAACCAGAAAGCGCGCGGCCGCGAGCTCGGTGGCCATGCGGGCGAGCTTCTGCTGGATGAGCTGGAAATCGGCCAGAGCCTGGCCGAACTGGTGGCGTTCGAGCGCGTGGGCGATCGCTTCGGTGAGGGCGCGCTCGGCCATGCCGCACGCCGCGGCGGCCACCGTGGGGCGCAGGCGGTCCAGCGTGGCCATGCCGATCTTGAACCCGTCGCCTTCCCGGCCGAGCATAGCGGCCGCCGGAACGCGGCAATCGTCCAGCTCGAGCTCGCCCAGAGGGTGCGGTGCGCTCATGACCTGAGCCCCCGCGAACGAAAAACCTTCGGTGTCGGCTGGAACCACGAAGGTCGAGAGGGCGCGGCTGCCGGCCCCTGAATCCGTCGAGGCGAACATGACATACACGTCCGCGATGCCTGCGTTCGAGATGAACGACTTGCGTCCGTTCAGCACATAGTGATCGCCGTCCTTCACGGCCGTGGTCGCGAGCGACTGAACGTCGGAGCCCGCGCCGGGCTCGGTCATCGCGAACGCGCCCATGGCATCCCCCGCAATCAGGGCAGGCAACCACCGCTCACGTGTTTCGTCGTTCGCGAAGAGCAGGATGGGCGTGGCCGCCAGAGCCTGGAGGGCGAACACCGCGTCGGCCAGCGGCGAGGCACCGGCCAACGCCTCGCGCACGAGGCAGCACGCGCGAAGGTCCTGGCGTTCGATTCTGTCGAACCAGCCGCCCCCGCCCAGGCTCACGAGATAATCACGCGCGCGGGTGCGGGCCTCCGCATCGTCCTCCGGGTGCCCTTGCCCGGCCAGCGTTTCGGTCGCGAACGCCTCGGCGGCAGCGGCGAGCTCCAAGTGCTCGGGCTCGAGCAGGGCGCGGACGGCGTGCGCGTCGCTCATACGAACTTGGTCTCCCGTTTTTCCACGAACGCATCGTACGACTCACGAAAGTTGGCGTTCAGCATACACACGGCCTGAGCCTCGGCCTCGGCGTCGAGCGCGCTCGCGAGGTCCATGGTGGCCTCACGGTTGAGCGCGAACTTGGTGACCTCCAGCGCGTAGGAGGGTCCCCGCGCCAGCTTCTCGGCCAGAGCGCGGGCGGTGGGCACCACATCGTCTTGGGCAACGACCTGGTTATACAGCCCAATGCGGTGGGCCTCGGCAGCATCGATGAAGTCACCCGTCATCAGCAGCTCGCTCGCTTTGGCCAACCCGATGATGCGGGGCAACATCCACGAAGCGCCCATGTCGGCGCCGGAGAGACCCACCTTGGTGAACAGGTACGCGATCTTCGCGGACTCGGCCGCCACGCGAATATCGCACGCGGTGGCGATCACCGCGCCCGCTCCGGCGACCGTGCCGTTCAGCGCCGCGATCACGGGCCGGCGGCACTGCCGGATGGCGAGGATCAGGTCGCAGGTCATGCGCGTGAACTCGACCAGCCCCTCGAAGTCGCGGTCGAACAGCTTGCCGATGATGTCCTCGACGTCCCCGCCGGAGCAGAACGCCCGCCCCGCTCCCGTGATGACGACGGAGCGCACGCCCGGCTCGCGGTCCAGCTCCCGGAAGGTGTTCCTCAGCTCGTCGTATACCTGGAACGTGAGAGCGTTCAGCCGGTCGGGACGATTCAGCGTGATCGTGGCGACCGATGTCTCGGTGTCGTGCTCGTAAATGAAGGACTCGGGTGCCAACGTCATCGGTTCGTGCTCCGGATCTCGATTGTGGCTCGTGCGGCCGGCTGGCGCGGGCCCGCGGGTGTTACGGAATGACCGCCGTGGTCTCGATTTCGATGATCGCGTTGTCGTCGACCATGCGGCTCACCTCGACGAGGGACATCGCGGGATAATGCCGACCCATGAGCGCCCGGTACGCTGCGCCCAGCGAGTGCATACTCGAACGGTAGGCGTCCATGTCGCTCACGAAGATGGTGAGACGGCCGATGTCCTCGACGTTTCCGCCGGCCTCCTCGACCACCCGGATCGCCCGCGCCAGCGCGAGAGAAAACTGAGTGACGAAGTCGGCCGCGTCGACCGCGCCGGTCTCATCCGAGGGTGCCTGCCCCGCCACGAAGAGGATTCGGCCGGCTCGGGGCGCGAGCATACCGTTGTTCCAGCCCCTGGGGGCACCCAGGTCTTCGGGGTTGATGATCTCGTAGCTCATGGGCTCAACCTGGCGGACGTGTCGCGTGGGGGCCAGTGCAAAACCATCAGTTCGGGCCCGGGGCGCCGTCCAAGACGACGGCCTCTCCATTGGTGTCCGCAGCGGCATCCTCGCACAGCGAGAGCACAGCCTGGGCCACTTCCTCCGGGCTGATGAGGCGGGCCTGAGGAGTGTCGGCGAGGATCGCGTCCACCGCTTCCTGACGGCTCTTGCCCGATCGTTCCCCGATCATGCGGATGCCCTCATCCGTCATGGGAGTGTCCACGAAGCCCGGACACACCGCGTTCACCGTGGCCCCGCCCTCCGCAGCCTCCGGCGCCACCGAGCGCGTGAACCCGATGACGGCGTGCTTCGACGCGGCATACGCCCCCATGTACTTGGCTCCGAACAAACCCGCCACCGACGCAACGTTCACCACGCGCCCCCAACCCCGCTCCATCATCGCGGGCAGGAACGCACGCGTGCACAGGAACGTGCCCGTGGCATTCACGCCGAGCGCCTGGTTCCACATATCGAGCGTCAAACGCGAGAGAGGTGCGGTCGGGGCCACACCCGCATTGTTCACGAGGATGTCCACAGGGCCGAGGTGCTCGCCGGCCTGCCATGCCAGCTCGACCACCGCCGATTCGTCCGAGACGTCGCACGAGACCGCCCAGGCTTCATGCCCCGCCTCGACCAGCGAGCCCGCCACGGCCTCGATCTGATCGGTGGACCGCGCGGTGACGACCACCCGGCAGCCCGCCTCGGCCAGCGCGCGCGCCACAGCCTCACCGATCCCGCGGCCTCCGCCGGTGACGACCGCCCCCCTTCCCCTCAGGCTCACTCGGAACCTCCATCATCCAGTACCGCCATCACGGCCTCCTCCAGAATCTCGCCCAGCACGCGCACGGTATCGCGGCCCTCCTCGGCGGTGGCGTCCGCCGGACAGCCGAAATAGGCGTCCGGCCCGCCTGCCTCCTCGAAGTCTTGCTTGCCCTCGCGGATCGCGTCCGAGAGGGACGCCGGGTTGGGCGCCAGCCCCCGGCGCACATCGTCCCTCACGAGGTCTGTCCGTTCCGCCATGATCACCGAGGTCTCGTAGCGGCCGGCGTGGGCCGCGCCCGAGCGGAACTCCTCCGTGAGGCGAAGCGCCCACGGCTTCCTGGTCAGGTCCGGGAAAGCGATCGGCACGAGGCGGGCCGTCTCGGCCTCTCCCACCGCGTGGTGCAGGCAGCCCAAGTGCATGGGGTCCAAATGTGCGTTGGCGACCGCGAGGACCGCCGCTCCCTGAGCCCCCATGGAGCGGGCTACGTCCAACACGATGCCCGCTACGGCCATCGGATTCACCGAAACCGTGCCCGCGAACGCCTGCGCGAAGGGAGCGGACGCATACGCCAAGGTCGGTAGAATCAGGACATCCAGGTCGCGCTCGGCCAGCCGCTCCGCGCCCGCCCGCGCCATCGCTCGCGCAATGATGCCGTCCGTGTCGAGCGGAAGATGGGGCCCGTGCGCCTCGACCGCGCCCGTGGGAAGGACGGCAACCCAGCGCCCGGCATCGAGCGCCCGAACGTCCCGCCAGGTGAGGTCGGAGAACTGATGGACCGGCATTCAGCGAGCCCGCACGGGGACGTGGCCATCACCCGGAAGGGTTTGACCCTGTTTCGGCCTACCCTCTATCATCGGTTCATGACTTTCCTGCCCCCGGAAGAGTTCAACATCGCCGACTACTTCCTGGACGCTCGCATCCGCGAGGGAAAGGGCGAGAAGACGGCGCTGCTCACCGACGAGCAGTCGTTGAGCTATGCGGACGTCCAGCGTCTGGCCAACCGCTTCGGGAACCTGCTCGCATCCATGGGAGTCGACCCGGAGCAACGCGTGATCATCGCGCTTCCGGACGGTCCCGAGTACGTCGGCGCCCTCTTCGGCGTGCTCAAGATTGGCGCGGTCGTAGTGATGGTCAACCCGCACCTTAAGCCGGACGAGGTGGCGTACTTCTTCCAGTACACGCGGGCTCCGGTGGCCATCGTCCACAAGGACGCCATGGACGGCTTCATGGAGGCCGCACGAAACGCGAGGCACCTGAAACGGTTGGTGGTGGTGGGTGATGTGGCCGTGGACCAGGCGCTCGCCGAGGCCTCAGCGGAGTTGGAGACCTATCCCACGCACCGGGACGACGCCGCCGTGTGGCTGTTTTCTGGCGGAACGACCGGAGAGCCCAAGGCGGTGGTGCAGCCGCACGCCTCGTTCGCCAACTCCACCGAGTGCTACGCGAAGGGCGTGCTGGGCTACAACGAGGACGACATCACGCTGTCCGTGCCGAAACTCTACTTCGGGTACGCGACCGGGGCGAACCTGTTCTTCCCGTTCAGCGTCGGCGCCACGGCGGTGCTGTTTCCCGAACGCTGCGTGGCCGACGTGCTGTTCGAGAAGATCAAGCGGTTCCGGCCAACAATCCTGATCAACGTACCCACCATGGTCGCCCATCTCCTGGACCATCCCGAAGCGGACGAGCAGGACCTGTCGTGCCTGAGGTTCTCGACGTCGGCGGGGGAGGCACTGCCCGTGGACCTGCACGAGCGCTGGAACCGAACGTTCGGCGTGGATCTGCTCGACGGACTGGGCACTGCGGAGATGTGGCACATCTTCATCACGAACCGCCCCGGCAACGTGCACCTGGGAACGCTGGGCACCGTGGTGCCGGGGTTCGACGTGCGTGTGTGCGACGAAGGGGGCCAAGAGGTCCCGCACGGCGATGTGGGCATGCTTCACGTGCGCGGACGGTCTCGGGCGATCGGCTACTGGCAGCAACTCGAGAAGACCAAGGAGGCGTTCCGGGGCGAATGGTATGTCTCGGGCGACATGGTGAGCCGCGACGAGAGCGGGATCTTCACGTATTACGGCCGCGACGACGACATGATGAAGGTGTCGGGTAAGTGGCTGTCGCCACGGGAGGTGGAGAACTGCCTGCTCCAGCACCCGGCCGTGCGCGAGGTCACCGTGGTCGGCGTCGTGGACGACAACGGGCTCACCAAGCCGTATGCGTTCGTGGTGAAGAACGAGGACGGCGTGTGTCAGCCGGACGACGCGCTCGCCACCGAGTTGACCATGTTCGTGAAGGATCGCCTGGCGCCGTACAAGTACCCCAGGAAAGTGGCGTTCCTGGAGACGTTTCCGAGGACGCATTTAGGCAAGGTCGACCGGGGGAAACTGCGGTCGGTGTAACGCGCCCAACCCACGAACCGGAGCCCACCTGCTCGAGGGTGGATCTTGCGGGGCGCCGGTCCCTCCTACAACATCACGAGTCCTAAAGCTTCGTCCCGTCCGGTCTCCACCCTTCTTTTCTCGAGTTCTCGGTGAAAAAAACACTGATTCCATTCCTATTGGTGATCTCCGGCCTCTTCTTGGCCGGCCCCGCTCCCCTCTCCTCTCAACAACCCAGCCTCCTTCAGGAGCTGGGGATCATCGGCATCTCGGCCCAGTCCGACCACAAGGAGCTTCCGAGTCCAAGGGGGTTCGGCGTCACCACCTCCTGGGAATTCGGTGGATCGTTTTTGACCCGGCTTTCCTACAACCGGGTCTCGGGCGATACGCGGAAGGATGGCATCGTTTGTGACCAATATGCCCTGCGGATCAACTGCCGGACGGAGGTGACCCAAACCTCGGTGACTCTTTCGGGTCTCCGGGCGGCCCTCATGTTGGCACTCCCCTTGGGGGATCGAGTGCGATTGGGGGCCGGAGGAGGTCTGAGCTTCAACCAGCTGACGACGGCGAGTGTCGGTACAGAGTCGGGGCTGGAGGCGGATCTTTTGGCTCCCAATGCGGGGATCATAGGATTCACGGCTCTGGTCTCTGCGGCCGTGACACCCGTATCTACGCTACCGGTGAAGCTCACTGGGGGTTTTGGCGTGCATTGGGTGGATTTCAGCACATGTTCCGGGAACGACTCACCTCGGTACGACCCCTATTGCGGTATGGAATCCTTCAGGGAGATCGAGTTGGGGCTGTCGTACGTCTTTTAGG
>JBGMRK010000029.1:0-20186 GCA_048061375.1 Longimicrobiales bacterium
AGTCCCGGATCGAGACCTTGGTCCTGTAGTCCATGACGTGCTCACAAGCCTGATTGGTGCGATTTGCGGAGTCGGCCGATCGCATGCCGACCACTACCGTACTGGAGGCGGTGAACCATACGCAAGTGAAAGGCGTTTGGATTCACAACGAGGCCTTGTCGCAAGGAACCTTTGGTTCCTGAAACAGTACGAGACTTCCCTCTTTCCCGTACCTAGAAGCCGGGTACGCCGGGCCCAGGAGGGAACTGGCTAAGACTTGTAGAATTGGAGTTGGTAGTGCGGGCTTTCGCTTTCCTGCCGGTCGTCCTCCTGCTGATGTTGACGTCCGCCTCCGGCCACCGTTCTCTGCTCGGGACTTCCGCCAATGAATCCGTGCCTGCGTCGACTCGGCTACCCGGATCCACCCGTTTCTTCGGGCCTCCTTCGACGCAGGCGGCACCGGAGCTTCCCCACCACCCGGCGTTTCGCGAATACTACTTCTCCCGCGTGGCCTATACGGGATACGCCCGCGGGTGGGCGCGTGGCCTCGGGCGCGGCGGCGGATCATGGGCGGTCGACTACCCCAAGGCCGACCAGATTTTCTTGTCGTTCCTAGACCGGTTGCTCAGCAACCTCGACGCCTACGAGTGGCAACACCCGGTACTCCTGGATGATCCGGAACTTCGCCGCTTCCCGTATCTCTACGCGCTAGAGGTGGGGTACATGAACCTGACGCCACCGGAGGTCGAGGGCCTTCGGGGTTTCCTTCTGGCCGGTGGCTTCCTGGTCATCGACGACTTCTGGGGCTCGCGCGAGTGGGCGAACTTCGAGTACCAGATCGAGCAGGTCCTGCCCGGTTACGCCATCGTCGACTTGAGCCAGGACCATGAGATCTTCAGCACGTTCTACGAGATCACCGAATTGCTCCAGGTTCCCAACATTCGCAACGGGTGGGCGAGCGTGAACGGCGGTAGCACCGCCGAGTGCTCCGGCTGTCTGCCCGCGGTCAAGGGAATCTATGACGATAACGGCCGCCTCATGGTCGTGATCAACTTCAACACGGACCTGGGAGACGCCTGGGAGTGGGCCGACGACCCGTACTACCCCTTGAAATTCTCGACGTACGCGTACGAAATGGGTGTGAACATGATCGTTTACGCCATGAGCCACTGAGGTAGGAGGAATGTTCGAAGGCTTGTTCGAGTTCCTGTTCAAGTACCGGCTACTCGTCTTCCAGGAGGGTGGATTTTCGTTCACCTCTCCCTGGCCTTGGGCGATCGGCCTCATGGTGGCCGCGGCGCTCGCGGTCCCATCGGCTCTGACCTACACGGCCGCTCGCGGCGACAGCACCGCGGGCGACCGTGGCATCATGGGCGGCCTGCGACTGGGGACGCTCTCCATTCTCGTGTTCGTTCTCCTCCAGCCGACCCTGATCATTACTTCCGTGGTTCCTCAGCGGAATTTCGTGGGTATCCTCATCGACGATTCGCGCAGCATGTCGATCGCCGACCAGGACGGACGGCCGCGTAGCGAGTTCGTCGCTCGCAACTTCACGGGAGGGGAGAGCGAACTCCTGAAGCAACTGGCGGAGCGCTTCACGCTTCGATTCTTCCGCTTCTCGAGCGGCACGCAGCGGCTCGGTGATCTAAGCGAGTTGGGATACCGGGGCAGCCGCTCGGAGATCGGCCCGGCCCTGGTCAGGGCTCAGGAGGAACTTGCCGGCGTCCCGCTTTCTGGGTTGATCATGATCACGGACGGCGCGGACAACTCTCGCGAGCCGCTGAGCGAGGCGCTGCTCCCGCTCCAGGCCGCCTCTACGCCGGTGTACACGATCGGGCTCGGCGAGGAGATCCTCTCGCCGGACATCCAGGTCAGCCGGGTGGAAATTCCGCGCTCGGTGCTGGCGGGGGCGTCGCTGGTCGTGGATGTGATAATCTCCCAGCGAGGCTTCCGGGGACGAACCGTGCCGCTCGTGGTGGAAGACGCCGGCCGCATCGTCGCGAGCCAGGACGTCGAGCTGAAGGGGGACGGCGAGCCGGTTCTGGCCCGCGTGCGGTTCGAGGCTTCCGAGGCGGGACCTCGGTTGCTCCGGTTCGGCATTCCGCTCCAGCCCGACGAGCGAGTCGGGCGCAACAACACGCGCGAAGTGCTCCTCAACGTCCGCGACGAGCGTGAGAAGATCCTGTATTTCGAGGGTGAGCCGCGCTGGGAGGTCAAGTACCTCCGGCGCGCGGTGGCGGACGACGAGAACCTCCAGGTCGTGATCCTTCAGCGTACGGCCGAGAACAAGTTCCTGCGCCTGAATGTAGACACTCCGGAGGAGCTGGCCGCGGGCTTCCCGAGGACACGTGAGGAGCTGTTCCGCTATCAGGGTTTGGTCCTCGGGAGTGTGGAAGCCAGCTTCTTCACCCACGACCAGCTCAACATGATCGCCGACTTCGTGAGCGAGCGTGGTGGCGGTCTTCTCATGCTGGGTGGACGCAACGCGTTCCGAGAAGGCGGTTACGAGGGTACACCAATTGCCCAGGTGATGCCCGTCTTCATGGACGACGAGCTCTCTGACGGATCCGGGCCCTACTTTGCCGAACTCGATGTTAGGCCCACACGGTCCGGGCTCACGCACCCAGCCATCCAGCTCGGCCAAAAGGAGGAGGCCCTGGAAGAGGCATGGGAGACGCTCCCGCCGGTCACGAGCCTCAACCCGATCTCGAAGCTGAAGCCTGGGGCGACCGCCCTACTCGAGGCGGCAAGCGGCAGTCGTTCGGCTAGACAGATCGTTCTCGCGTACCATCGGTTCGGGCGGGGCAAGGCGATCGTACTGCCCATCCAGGATTCCTGGATCTGGCAGATGCACGCCGACGTGAGCGTGGATGACCAACGCCACGAGACATTCTGGCGCCAACTTCTTCGCTGGCTCGTCGATGGCGTACCCGACGGTGTCATCGCGGAGACCGATCGCGAGCGAGTCGAGGTCGGTGAGTCCGTCGAGTTCAGGGCTACCGTGAGCGACTCGGCATTCATGGACGTCAACAACGGATTCGTGTCGGCGTTCATCGAGGGACCGTCCGGACAACCGGTCGAGCGACGGATGGAGTGGACAGTGGACGAGGACGGCGTGTACGACGCCGCATTCGTTCCCACGGAGCCGGGGCTGTACGAGATCCGTGTGGAAGCCACCCGGGACGCGGATTCGTTGGGCACCGGATCCACGTTCGTGTACGTGAAGGAAAGCGACGAGGAGTACTTCGATTCCGGCATGCGGCGCACCACCCTGGAGCGCGTCGCGGACGAGACGGGTGGGCGCTTCTATACACCGGAGACCGTATCGAACTTGCCCGAGGACATCAGCCTGACCGGCGCAGGCGTGACGCTCACCGAAGAGCGGGACCTGTGGGACATGCCTTTCCTGCTGCTGCTGCTCCTGTCGCTCCTTGGGGGTGAATGGATGTACCGGCGTGCGCGGGGCCTCATATGACCGGATCTCGTACCTCAGGACGAGGTTTCCGCGTGCTTCCTCGGCTGGCATTCACCATGGTGGCCGGCTTGGTTCTAGGGGCCTTCCGCGCGGAAGCGCAGGCCACTCACATCCTGGTGATCACAGGCCTCGGCGGCGACCCTGCGCATAGCGAGACCTTCACGGACTGGGCCGATCGCTTTATCGATGCCGTGGTCGAGCGGCACGGTGTGCCTGCGGAGTCAGTGGTGTACCTGGCTGAGAAGCCGGACGGGGATGCCAGAACCCACGCTCGCTCCACGAGTGACAACGTGCGCCAAGCGGTCGCAGAAATCTCGGCACATGCCGACCCAGGCGATCACGTCTTCATGCTTCTGATCGGGCACGGCAGCTACGCCGGCGGAGAGTCGCGCTTCAACCTTCCCGGGCCCGACCTTTCGGCCAAAGATTTCGCGCTCATGCTCGACCAGCTCTCCGAACAAAAGGTGGCGTTCATCAATGTCTCGAGCGCCAGTGGTGGGTTCGTGGAGGCCCTCTCGGGTGAGGACCGCACGATCATCACGGCAACCAAAACGGGGATGGAGCGCAACGACGCCGTCTTCGGCAAATACTTCGTAGACGCTTTCGCGCAGGAGGGCGCAGATCTGGACAAGGACGAGCGCGTGTCACTGCTCGAGGCCTTCCGGTTCGCGCGCCAGGAGGTCGCCCGAGCATACGAGCAGGACAACAGGCTGCTCACCGAGCACGCAATGCTGGACGACAACGGGGACGGCAAGGGGAGCGCCGACCCGGCAACAGGGCAGGCAGACGGGTCACTGGCCCAGACGATGTTCCTGGTGCCCGCCGCACAGGCCGCCGGACAGAGCACCGATGACCCGGTACTCCAGCGGCTCTACGAGGAGCGCACGGTGCTGCAGAGCCGCATCGATGAGCTGCGGGCCCTCAGAGACCAAATGGACCCCGAGCGGTACGAGGCCCAGCTCGAGGTACTGCTTGTCGAACTGGCGTTGAAGAACCGCGAGATCCGCGCACGGGAGGGGGGCGGATGATGTGGCGTCGCGCCCTCTGGATCCGGGCCTGCGTCCGAGGCGCCCGGTGGCTCGCTCTCTTGGCCTTGCTCCCGAGTCCGTCCGCCGCGCAGACCCTCGACGAGGCGTTGGAATTGCTTTCCAAGGGGGAATACGAGTCCGCCATCGACGCGCTCGAGGACATCACCGAAACGGTGATCGCCCCGGACGCCTTCGTGGCCCTGGCCGACGGACTGGCCGCGATCGGCCGCTACGACGACGCAGCCGACATGCTGAGAGGGGCTCCGCCCGGGTTCGCCGATGAACTGTCCAACACACTTGGTGTGGTCCTCTTCGCGACCGGCCAGGTGGAGGCAGCGCGCGCCGCCTTCCAACGTGCGGTCGACGGAGGCGCTGAAGACCGGAACGTGGCTCGCGTCAACCTCGCGATTCTCGAATACCAATACGGCGATCGCGACGAGGCGATGGAACGCTTCGACGAGTTCATCGACCTCTACAACAGCGGCCAGGAGTTGGGCGCCCGCGACCTCACGGCCGTGGCGCAGGCAGTGCGGTACCTGAGTGCGACCAACGCGGACCTCCTACACGACGCGTTGCGCGCCGCGGACGAGGCCATCGCCGCGGATCCGAAGTCGCTGGACGCGCGCAAGCTGACCGGAGAGCTGTTCCTACGCACCTATCAGGGGATCGACGCCGACGCCGCGTTCGACAACGTGCTCGACAGGAATCCCAGGGACGCCGAAGCGCTGCTGGGTAGGGCACGCACGAGCGAGTTCAATCAGCGGGGTGACGCCTTGGAAAGGGTCGAGGCCGCCCTGGCGGTGAATCCGAACCTGGTGGCCGCGCGCGTGTTCAAGGCCAAACTGCACCTGGCGGCCGAGAATCACGAGGCCGCGCGTGAGGAGCTGCGGCTCGCCCTCGAGGCGAACCCGCGTTCGCTCGAGGCAATGTCCATGCTGGCGGCCAGCTACTATCTGCGCGACGAGCGGGACGACTACGCGCGCATTCGCGACGACGTGCTCACTCTGAGCCCTCAGTACCCGGATCTCTTCAACACGGTGGCCGACATCGCGGTACGAAACCGCAAATACCGCGAGGCCGTCGAACTCGCCTCGGAAGCGATCGCAGTCGATAAGCGATCGTGGATAGCCTGGGGTCTTCTCGGGATGAATCAGCTCAGGCTGGGAGACATCAGTGAGGGTATCGGCAACCTCGAAGTCGCCTTCGAGGGCGACCCGTTCAATCCATGGTACAAGAACACGCTGGATCTCACCGACACCTTCGAGCGCTACGACGTGCTTCGCACGGACCGGTTCGAGATCCTGCTACACGAGCGTGAATCTGAGCTTCTCGCGCCTTACGTCGAGGAGATAGCCAACGCAGCGTTCGAGACCCTCCAGAAGCGCTACGGCGACTACACCCCTCCTCTACCCATCCGGATCGAGATCTTCCCGAGTCACGCTGATTTTTCGGTGCGAACCGTCGGGCTCGCCGGCATCGGCGCACTCGGGGTGAGTTTCGGCAGCGTGATCGCCATGGACTCGCCGTCGGCCAGGACGCGCGGCGAGTTCAACTGGGCCTCCACGCTATGGCACGAGATGGCGCACGTATTCCATCTGGGACTGACGCGTCACGAGGTGCCGCGCTGGTTCTCCGAGGGGTTGGCCGTACACGAGCAACACCTGGCCCGTCCCGGGTGGGGCCATCAGCCCTCGCCGGACTTCCTGCAAATCTATAAGCAGGGCCTCATGCTCCCGGTGAGCCAGCTCAACGAGGGTTTCGTCCGCCCGCAGTATCCGGGCCAGGTTGTGTACTCGTACTTTCAGGCAGCGGTGGTCTTCGAGTACATCGAAGGGCGTTGGGGGTCGCAAGCGATTCTCGATATGATGTGGGGTTATCGGGATGGGCGGACCACTCCCGAGTTGGTAGAGAGCGTTCTCGGTCTCGAGATGGAAGAGCTCGACAGCGCCTTCGTGGAGTACTTCGAGGAGCGCTTCGAGCGACCGCTTTCCTCGCTCCACGAAGCACCGCCGACCACTGGGCTCCCGAACGCGACACTGGACTCACCCACCATCATGCGGCTCGCACGGGAACACCCGAACAACTTCCTCGCCAGGCTCAGAGCCGGCATCAAGCTCTTCGAGGAAGGCCGGACCGACGAAGCCGAGCCTCATCTCCGGGCGGCCGTCAGACTCTTTCCGGAGTACGGAGGACCTCGCAGCGCCTACTGGTACCTTTCGCAGATACACGAGGCCCGTGGCGAGCTCTCGCAAGCCGCGGCGGCGTTGGCCCGGCTCAATGCCCTGAACGAGAGCGACTACCGGGCTCGGATCGAGCAGGCGAGCATCCTCGAGCGGCTGGGGGATCTCGAGGCTGCGGCGAACGCCCTGGAGAGCGGCGTGTTCATCTTCCCGTACGAGATCGAACTCCATCGCAAGCTCGCCGAGGCCAACGCCTCTCTGGGCAATACCGCCGGAGTCGTAAGGGAACGGCGGGCCGTGGTCGCGCTCGATCCCACCGACCGTGCAGAAGCGCTCTATCTATTGGCCGTCGCCTACCGGGCGGATGATGACATCGCCGCCGCGCGGCGCACGGTGCTCAGAGCGCTCGACGTGGCGCCCAACTATGCGGAGGCCCTCGAGTTGCTCTTGGACTTGAGGAGTGGAACCGAGTCCCAGCCGATTCCACCCGTCACGGGGCCGACCCGCTGATGCGCGCGCCCATTCAAAGGCTGCTCGTAGCTGGAGCCCTCGTGGCGTTGGGCGGAGCCGGTCTCGCCCGCGCCAAGGCGGGTGGGCCGAGCCTCGATCCGGAAAGACCAGGCACGATGGTCGCACAGGACCTCGGTAACGTCGAGTACGACGGGCGATTCACGTTTGCCCGGATCCGGTATGCAACGGGGCTAAGTGAGGGACGATTCTTCGGTAGGCGTCAACAGGCGCCCTGGGCGCATGACTTTCCGAGGGCCGAGCGAAACTTCATGGAGATCCTGAAGGAGACGACGTTCATCGCACCGTTCATGAACGGGGGCAACGTTTTCACCACGGACGACCCGGAGCTGACGAAGTACCCGTTGGCATATCTGTCAGAGCCGGGCTACTGGGCCCCGAGCGAAGAAGAGGTCTTAGGCCTGAGGAACTACCTGCTCAAGGGGGGATTCCTTATCGCAGACGACTTCCGGGGTCGCGATTGGTGGAACTTCGAGGCTCAGATGAAGAGGGTGCTTCCAGATGCCCGGTTCGTCGAACTCGATGAGTCCCATGCGATCTTCGACTCGTTCTTCAGGATCGAGTCATTGGAGACGCTGACCTCATACGGCAGGGAGCAGCCCAGTTACTGGGGTATTTTCGAAGATGACGATCCTGAGAAGCGCCTCATCGTGATCGCTAATTACAACAACGATATCGGGGAGTATTGGGAGTTTTCGGACGTCGGATACTACCCCATCGACTTGTCCAACGAGGCCTACAAGCTGGGTGTCAACTACGTAATCTACGCCATGACCCATTGAATCGCTTCGATAATTGCCGTGACTCGGCGTTGCGCGGCGGACTCGCTTCCTGCGACGTACAGGGAGTACGTCTTCGGTCGCTCGCCTTGCGCGCCTTGATTCACGACAATTCTCTTCGCGATTCGCCGGCGGACACACACAAATATGGAAACTCGAGAGAGGGAGCAAAGGGAGCCGCATGGCCTTCAAGGAAGAGCAGGACGTAGACGTGATCGATACCGCGGTGGTCGAGGATCCGACGGCCCTCGACGCGCCCAACGACATCGATCTCGCGGACCGGATGAAGGCCGGCCGTGAGCAGATAATCATTGAGCTGCGCAAGCTCATCATCGGGCAGGAGGAGGTCATCGAGCAGATGCTGCTCAGCCTCTTCGTGGGGGGGAACAGCCTCTTGGTCGGCGTGCCTGGCCTTGCGAAAACGCTGTTGATCCACACGGTCGCCCAGGTGTTGGACCTGAAGTTCTCGCGTATCCAGTTCACGCCGGACCTCATGCCATCCGACATCACCGGCACGGACATCATTCAAGAGGATCCGAAGACCGGGCGTCGCCAGATGGTCTTTGCTCCCGGCCCGATCTTCGCCAACATCGTGCTCGCCGACGAGATCAACCGGACGCCTCCGAAGACGCAATCGGCGCTGCTCGAGGCCATGCAGGAGCACCGCGTCACGGTTCAGGGCGAGACGTACACGTTGGAAGAGCCGTTCTACGTCTTCGCTACGCAGAACCCCATTGAGTTGGAGGGCACCTATCCCTTGCCCGAGGCGCAGCTCGACCGATTCATGTTCGAGATCATCATCGACCACCTCTCCGAATCCGAAGAGCTCGAAGTCGTACGGACGACTACGGGGATTCAGGACCCCCAGTTCAACCACGCCATCACCGGTCCCGACCTCGTCGCCTTCCAGCAGCTCGTGCGCAAGGTTCCGGTTCCGGATGCGGTTCTGCGCTACAGCGTGAGCCTGGCTCGTACGTCGCGGCCGAATCCCAACGGAGAAACGCCGGACTTCATTAAGAAATGGGTCGCATTCGGCGCCAGCGTACGGGCGGCCCAATATCTCATCCTCGGAGCGAAAGCCCGTGCCCTCACGCAGGGCCGTTACAACGTGAGCTTCGATGATATCCGAGCGCTCGCCCACCCCGTTCTGCGCCATCGGATCTTGACCAACTTCCACGCCGAGTCCGAGGGTGTCTCGACCGGCACCCTGGTCGACCTCCTCCTCGAGGCGGTGCCGATACCTCCGTCGGGGATGTAGGACCGTGACGAAAGCGGAGGGTGTGGCATGACGCTGCGGGCACAGCCGGGGTTTCGGTCTTCCAGCGGAGCGCAGTTCCTCGATCCGGTGGTACTGAGCCGGATCGACAACCTGGAGCTCTTGGCGCGTACCGTCGTGGATGGCTTTCTCCACGGTTTGCACCGATCACCCCATCTCGGCCTCTCATTGGACTTCGCCGAGCACCGAGCGTACATGCCGGGCGACGACATCCGCCGGATAGACTGGCGCCTGTTCGCTCGTACCGACCGGTTCTTCGTAAAGCTGTTCGAGGCCGAAACCAGCGCGGACTTCATCGTCCTCCTCGACGTCTCTCGCTCGATGAGCTTCGGCACGCACCACGTGTCGAAGCTCGACTACGCCCGCTACCTGGCGGCGTGCCTCACCTTTTTCTCTCAAAAGCAACGTGACCGGGTCGGACTAGCCACCTTCGACCATGAGGTCGTGGATTACATCCCCCCGTCGACCAGGCATATGGAGTTGATCCTCCACGCGCTCGACAAGGCGGAACCTGGACGTCCCGGCGATCTCGTACCTCCCCTTCTGCAGATCGGGGAAAACCTGAGCCACCGGGGCGTCGTGCTGCTGATCTCGGACTTCTATGAGGAACCGGACACGGTCATCGAGGCGAGCAGGCAACTGCGCTACCGCGGCCACGACCTGATCGTGTTTCATGTGCTCGACCCCGCGGAGATGGACTTCCCCTTCGAGGAAGCCTCCAGCTTCCAGGATCTCGAGAGCGGGCAGATGATTCCCGTCGTCCCGGACGAACTCGCCGGGGAATACCGTACGCTGGTCCGCGAGCATACAGCCGAACTCGAGCGCCGGTTCGCCGCCAGCCAGATCGACTATGCGGTCCTGAATACCGCCCAGCCACTGGATTTTGCACTGTTCCAGTATCTGTCCAGTCGCGAGAAACTACGCAGGGTAAGGTGATGGGATTCCTCACCCCCCTGTTCTTCGTCGGCCTCGCGGCTCTGAGCGTGCCGGTCATCCTGCACCTGACCGAGAGGCAACACAAGAAGATCGTCGAGTTCCCATCGCTCATGTTCCTGCGCAGGATTCCATTTCGCTCGACCGAGCGTCACAAGATTCGAAACTGGTTCCTGTTGGCGCTCCGCTGCCTCGCCCTGTTGTTGCTGGTGGCCGCGTTTTCCCGCCCCTTTCTCGAGAGTTCCGAGATCTCGACTCGGGCGGTTCGAGGACCGAGGGAGATCGTAGTTCTGGTGGACCGGTCGTACAGTATGGGTTACGGGACACGCTGGGAGCGCGCCACTGACGCAGCCCGCGAGGTCATCGAGGGAATGCAGTCGACGGACCGTGTAAGCCTCATCTTCTTTTCCACCGGGGCACAGGCCGTACTTCGTGCCAGCTCCGACAGGCCAAGGCTGCTGGCCGCACTGGATTCGACCAACCTGAGCGCCGAGGCTACCCGCTTTGGACCCGCTCTGAAATTGGCGCAGAGTATTCTCGAGGAATCCGAGTACTCCGACCTGGAGGCCGTAATCATAAGCGACTTCCAGCGCTCCGCATGGTCCGGAGACGAGAACGTGGTGTTCCCCACGGGGACGATGGTCACTCCCGTCGAGATCGGCGATGAAGCTCGGCCGAACATGTCGGTGGCAGGAGTCACGCTGCGCAGAGAGTTCTTCTCCGGACGCGAGCGTATCCGAGTCGCGGCCCGGCTGACCCGTGAGGCGGGCGAATCCATCGAGGACGTCTTGGTCCGGCTCGAGCTCGACGGGCGCGAGCATCAAGTGCGGACGGCTCGCCTCGATCCTACCGGATCGGCCGCAGTGACGTTCGACGCGTTCACTCTTGCCGACCCGTTTACGAGAGGTACGGTCCGGATCGACGCCGATGCCATGCCACAGGACAACGCGATCAACTTCGTGCTGTCACCCGGGCGAGCACTCTCGATTCTGATCCTAGAGGGCCGAGGCGCTCGAGACGACGCCAGTCTCTATCTGCAGCGCGCACTCGAGATTTCGGAGGCTGCCGCCTTCCGGGTGGTGGTGCGGCCGTCCACGACCGTGACGGCAGCAGATCTCGGGACGCACGCGCTGGTCATTCTGAACGGCGCCCGATTCCCTGGTGGTGCCAGTGGCCAGCGGCTGCGGGAGTTCGTCGAGGCCGGTGGCGGACTTCTCATGGTCCTCGGCGAGCGCAGCGCATGGCAGGACGGGCTCGAAGCCATTCTGCCGGCCCGGTTCGGTGCAGCGACCGATCATGCTCGGCGCGCTCCGGCGCGAATCGGGTTCGTCGACTACAGCCATCCTGTGTTCGAGGTGTTCTCGGGCCCTCGGGGGGGTGACTTTTCTCGAGCCCGCTTTTTCCGGTCGAGACCGCTGACCGTGGAGGAGGGCGAACGGGTGCTCGCCCGCTTCGACGACGGCTCGGCAGCCCTTGTCGAGCGGCAGCTAGGTGAGGGCACGGTCATGCTTTGGGCGTCGACGCTGGATGGCTTCTGGAACGACCTCGCCCTTCAGCCGGTGTTCCTGCCGTTCGTGCACCGGCTTGCACAGCACCTCGGAGGCTATAGCGAGCAAGTCCCGTGGTTCAACGCCGGGCAGGTGCTCGATGTGTCGGATCTCGATCTGGTCGCTGGAGCAACCCGGAATCCCGAAGAGATGATTCGACC
Organism: Longimicrobiales bacterium; assembly: GCA_048061375.1. Classification (GTDB taxonomy): domain Bacteria; phylum Gemmatimonadota; class Gemmatimonadetes; order Longimicrobiales; family Gaopeijiaceae; genus JACZXQ01. The sequence continues at coordinate 11,887 of JBGMRK010000029.1, forward strand.
CGATGAAGAGCGCGTGGCTCTGGCTCCCGGGGGCGGTAGCATCTTACTGCCGGCGGGGGACGGGCCGAGGTACCTAGAACTCAAAGAACAGGGGTTCTACGAAGTGAGACCTCCCGGGACCAACGAGCCCAGGCCGCTTACACTGGCGGTGAACGTCGATCGATCGGAGTCCGATCTTTCCACGATGGATCCCGACGAACTCGCGGCAGCGGTGGCTCCCCGAGAACCAACCGTACAGGTTGGCTCCGCCTCGGGAATCGTGGGGGAGATCGCCAATAAAGACAGGGAACGCCGCCAGTCGCTCTGGCGCTTTCTCTTGGTAGCGGCATTTATTCTTCTGGTGACGGAGACGGCTCTCTCCAACTGGCTGTCCCGTGTCGCGGGTTCTCCTCGGTTCGAAGATGGGAGGGGACATGCAGAGTCGATCGGCTAGATCGCAGCGAGCTCAGATCCTCAAGGTGGTCCGACGGGTCCGCGCGCGCTGGCGTCTCAGAATCTTATTGCACGGCCTGGCGATCGTCCTTGGCGCCGGCCTCCTCGCATTCCTCTTCTCCGCGTTCGGACTAGAGTATTTCCGGTTCTCGCCGAAGGCTGTTCTGGTCTTTCGCTGGGTGTTCTGGCTCACAGGCGCGGGCTTGCTGGCCCGCCACCTGATCTGGCCCTTGAGTCGCCGCGTGACCGACGAACAGGCAGCGCTGTATCTGGAGGAGCACGAGCCCAGCTTGGAGGCCGCCGTTCTCAGCGCCATGGAGGCGGGTAAGGGGACGTCGACCCCTGGCGTGTCAGAGGCTCTCGTCGATCGGCTTGTGGAGAATGCGCTGCAGAAAGCCCGCGCGGTAAAGAACGGTGCCCGCATCGAGCGACGGGGTCTTTACCGTACGTCGGGCACCCTTGCCACCGTAAGTTTCGTCGCTATTGCCGTCATGGTCCTCGGGCCCGCACCGCTCCGCCATGGAGCGTCCGCACTTCTGAATCCCACGGTGGACCCGAGCTCGGTAAATCCCTATAGCATCTCGGTCACGCCGGGTGATGTGGTAATCGCCCGCGGCTCCGACCAAATGGTCACCGCCAATCTCCGGGGGTTCCAGAGTGGTGAGGTCAGGGTCTATCTCAGGGCGGAGGGCACCAGCAACTTCGATGCGATGTCCATGCTTCCCGGCGAGGCGGCGGATTTCGAGCTACTGCTCTTCGGCCTTGGCGAAAGCACGGAATATTTCATGGAATCGAGCGGAATCCGCTCGGCGACATACGAGATCGAAGTGGCCGACTTGCCGTACGTGGACCACCTGGAGCTCGAGTACCGCTTCCCGGCATACACAAGCCTCTCGCCCCGCATCGTCGAGCGCGGGGGTGATATCGCCGCGCTAAGGGGCACGAAGGTTTTCGTACGCGTCATCCCGACGATGCTCATACCCGGAGGACGAATCCTGTTGGATGGCGCTCCGGTCGAGTTGTCCGACGCCGGGGACGGGACCTGGACGGGCAGCATCAGCGTGGAGCAGGACGGGTTTTACGAGGTCGAGTTGATGCGCACCGACGGTGAGTTCGTGCCGGCATCGCCGAAGTACGCCATCGACGTCCTCACGGACCAACCTCCCTCGGTTTCGTTCTCGAAACCGGGCCGAGACACGCGCGCGAGCAACATCGAGGAGGTCTTCCTGGAGGCCCGCGCGGACGACGATTACGGCATCGACGCGTTGACCCTGGTCTACTCGGTCAACGGCGACGAGGAGCAGTCGGTCTCGCTGTTCAGCGGTGGTGGGCGACCGATGCCCGAGGTGACGGCCGGACACACGCTGTACCTCGAAGATCTGGGGCTCGAGCCGGGCGATCTCGTCTCCTACTACGCCGTCGCATCCGACAACCGCCGGGCCAGGGACCGGGGCGAGGTCACGAGCGACATCTACTTCATCCAGATCCGACCCTTCCGCATCGACTATCGGCAGAGTGAGCAACAAGGTGGAGGTGGCGGCGGCGGCCAGCCCGAGCAGGCCCTCTCCGAGCTTCAACGTCAGGTCGTCGCGGCCACGTTCAACCTCAACCGGGACCGCGACGACTACTTTCCAGGCGAATACGACGAGAACCTCGTCAGCGTGAGGCTCTCGCAGTCGCGGGTTCGCGAGCAGGTGGAAGGCCTACACGAGCGCATGGTGAGTCGCGGGCTCGCCGGCGCGGACGAGCAATTTCAGCGCATAGCCGAGCTGCTGCCCCAGGCCGTCGAGGACATGAAGGAGGCCGAGGCTCACCTGGAGGCCGGCGACCCGAAGGCAGCGATCGCGCCTGAACAGAAGGCCCTCCTCAAGCTCCAAAAGGCTGAGGAGACCTACGAAGCTACCGTGCAGCGGGGCGGCCAACAGGGTGGCGGGGGTGGGGGTGGTGCGACCGCCGACGATCTCGCGGATCTCTTCGAACTCGAACTCGACAAGCTGAAGAACCAATACGAGACCGTCCAGCGCGGCGAGCGGCAGCAGGCCTCCGAGCAGGTCGACGAACTACTGGAGAAGCTCAAGGAACTCGCGCGCAGGCAGCAACAAGAGGCGGAGCGTCAGCGGCGTCGCGCGGAAGCCCAACAGGGAGGCGGAGGCGGGGGTGGGCGCAGCCAGAGACAGTTGGCGGAGGAGACCGAAGAGGTCGCCCGTGAGCTGCAGAGGTTGGCCCGTGAGACCGGCGATCAGCAACTCGAGGAGACGGCCCGCCAGCTACAGCAGGCCTCCGAGGCCATGCGGCGCTCGGCGTCATCCAGCGGAAGCGAAGGCACAGCCGAGGCCGGCACCGCGCAGGACCGACTCGCCGAGGCTCAAAGGCGCCTTCAGCAGAACCGGGTCGATCGCCTCAGACAAGAGGCCCAGGACGCGCTCCGCAGAGCGGAGGATCTTGTGCGGGAGCAGGAGGACATCAAGGAGGGCATGTCCCGGCTGGGAGAGGCCGACATCAACCAACAGTTCGAGCAGGCGCGCAGACTGTTCGAGCGCAAGGAGGCCCAGGCCGCCGAGGTGGCTGATCTGGAGCGCCAACTCGACCGGGTGTCAGCAGACTCGCGCCAGGGGCAGCGAGACGCGTCAGAGCGCCTCAAAGAGGCGGCGAATTCGATCAGGGACAACAAGCTCAAGGAACGCATCCGGTACTCACGTGGGCTGATCCAAGCTCGGGATCCAGAGTTCACGGAAGGGTTCGAGGAAGAGACCGCCAACGCCATCGACGAACTGCGTGACAGGATCGCCGAAGGGATGGAAGCCATCAACGAGTCCGGCGATGGTGACCGTCGTGCGGAGGCCCTCGACCGCACGCGCGACCTCGTACGTGGCGTGGAGTCTCTAGGGCGACGTCTCGAGGAGCGTGGCCAGGGGGATCGACGAGGCCAAGGTCAGGAGGGCCAGGAGGGTCAACAAGGTCAGGGCCAGGAGGGTCAACAGGGCCAAGGCCAGGGTCGAGAAGGCCAGCAGGGCGACCAGGAACGCGAAGGGGTGGGTAACGGTTCACCCTCCGGCGGCAGAGCCGGGGTTCGAACGGGTGAGATGTCGCCCGACGAAATCCGGCAGTTCAGGAGTGAGGTGCGGGAGCGGGCCTCCGAAGTCCGTGATCTCCAGCGCGTACTCGATGAGGAGGACATCGACTCCCGGCAGTTAGCCGATGTCGTGCAGGCGCTTCGAGCCCTGGATCGCGATCGGGTCTACGAGGACACGGCCGAACTGTCACGTCTTCAAGCTCAGGTCCTGGAGGGACTCAAGCAGCTCGAGTTCGGGCTGCGGCGCGAGCTGGAAGGAGAAGCGGTGGACCGAGCCTTCTTGTCGGGATCCGAGGATGTGCCCTCCGGGTTCCGCAAGCTTGTGGAGGAGTACTACCGGGCGCTGTCCCGCACCCCCGGGGAGGGCAACTAGAGGCTTCCATCCTTCGAATTTCGGAATACGTTGCCCGACGCCCTCGCGATCAGCGATCTCGCGATGAGCTTTAGGCGCCACTTGATGATCTGACCCAGGGTGGGCTCCGGAAGCGAGCCCTCCTCGCTCTTCACGAGTTCGAGGACTTCCGCGATTTGATCCTCGTCGAAGACTCGGGTCGGCAAGCGCCCCACTCCCTTGAGCTTCTCCACGCGCTTCTCGGGCTCCAGGCCGTAGAATCCGTCCATGGCATCGTACGCCGGCTCCGAAATCATCAGGTATTGTTTGGCTTCCACCGAGTTCTTCAGCATCCGGTGCACGATAATCACATCCAGACCGAAGAGCTTCTCGAACTTTCCAATCCGCTCGAGCGCTACCTCTCCGGCGTGCACGACTTGCTTGAGGCGCAGCCTCTCGACGCCGGAACAGGATTCACACGAGCACCGGGGACGGGTGGACAGCAGCTTCATCTCGGCCGCGAAAGCCCTGAAGAGGCGTGGGATCTGGGCCTTCACCTTCGCGGCAACCCGGCCGAGCTCCCCGGGTTCGCTCAGGGCATAGAGGAACACCGCGTCGCCCTCCAACTCCGCTACGGTGAGTGGAGGCTCCGTGGCATCGATGATCGCCCGCAGGAGGTGTACCACAATCTGACGCGCGTGGGTGGCAGACACGGCGTGACGGCGGACGAACTTGGTCCATCCGCTGATATCCGCCACCAACAAGATGGCGTTTGTCGTCGGTTCGATGCTGGCTTCCATCCACCCCTCCGGAACGGCGGGATTGCGGGAAATGCAAGGCTACACGGCCGCATCCCTGATTCTGGAGTTTCCCGACCTCGCATGCCGAATACGAGGCCGGCGGCCTTTGTTTCGTGGGGGTACACACCAACCGCAGCCTTGTATATCCTCTCTCATGAACGATCGTATTCTCCGCGCGATTCGCCGTGAGCCAGTGGACCGCACACCCGTCTGGTTCATGCGCCAAGCTGGCCGGTCGCTCCCTCGTTACCGCGAGTTGCGCGGAGAACGTGAGATGTTCGAGTTGATCCGCGATGCGGAGGCCTCCGCCGAGATCACGGCACTGCCGCTCCAATACTATCCTGTGGACGCGGCGGTGCTCTACAACGACTTGGCCACACCGTATCTGGCGGCCGGCATCAGCGTGGAGATGCGCAAGGGTGTTGGGCCCGTAATCGCGGATCCGATTCGATCCGCTGCCGATGTCGAGCACCTTCGTCCCTTCGACCCACAGGAAGCGCTCGGCTTCAACCTCGATCAGATAAAGATTTTGGTGGAACGCATCGACGTGCCGGTTCTGGGGTTCGTCGGCGCACCGTTCACGCTTTGTTCCTACTTGATCGAGAGCCCACGGCATCGCGACCTCAAGGGAGTCAAGTCATTCATTTTGGAGCAGCCCGAAGCCTGGGCGAAACTCGCGGATTTTTGGGCCGAACACCTGGCGCAGTTTGGAATCGCCCAACATCGGGCAGGTGCAGGCGCCGTCCAGGTCTTCGATTCGTGGGCCGGAGCGCTTTCGGTTGAGGACTACCGCGAGTACGTGCTCCCACCGACTCAGCGGCTACTTCGCACGATGGAAGACGCCGGAGTCCCGACGATTCACTTCTTCAACGGGAATCCCGCCCTTCTGACCCACGTCGCCGAGGCGGGTGGAGATGCCATTTCCGTGGATTGGCGGCTGCCGCTGGACGAGGCGTGGAATACGATGGGCTACGACAGGGCGATCCAGGGCAACCTCGACCCCATCGCTCTGCTTGCAGGCCCGGAGGTGGCGGTGCGGAAGACTCGGGAAATTCTCCAGCTCGCGAATGGCAGACCGGGACACATCTTCAACCTCGGCCACGGAATCCTCCCGGATACCGACCACCGCGTGCTCGCGGCCGTCGTCGACGCGGTACACGACTTTACCCTGGGAGAAGCCACCGCATGAAGACCGGCGTCATGGTGCTCAACTTCGGTGAACCGGAGGAGGCCACCAAGGAAGCTGTGGAGCCCTTCCTGGAGCGCATCTTCATGGCGAACGCCGGTCTGGGCGGACCGATCACCCCCAAAGAGGCCGCGGCAAGAAGCAAGAAGATGGCAAGGGCTCGTGCACCGGGCCTGATCGAGGAATACCGCGCGATCGGCGGCTCTCCGGTCAACGCGCAAGCGCGTCAACAGGCCCATCAGCTCGAGCGTGAGTTGAAGAGGAAGGGACTGGACGCCACCTGCTATATCGGCATGCAGTTCGTGGAGCCGTTCATCCGTGAAGCCGTGGCGAGAGCCAAGGAAGACGGCATGGAGCGGTTGGTCGGGTTGCCCGTGTATCCCCTTTGCGGCAAGAGTACCACCGTGGCCGCACTGGACGACCTACAAGCCGCGCTGGACGATCTCGACTGGGCACCCCAGGTGAGGGAGATCACCGGGTGGCACCGCCACCCCGAGTACCTGCAGCTGCATGCGGACCACATCAACGAGTACGCCATCGACCAGCGGATCGCTCTGCACGACGCCGGCACCAGGCTCGTGTTCTCGGCCCACGGCACTCCCCTGAAGTATCTCGATGATGGACCGCGCTACGTGCTGTATGTAGAGGAGACCTGCCGCATGATCGCACGGGCACTCGGGGTGGCGGACTACCTGATCGGTTACCAGAACCACAGCAACAGACCGGTCGAGTGGACTCAGCCCGACACCGAATCCGTGATCAAGGAGGTCGAGGCCAAAAGGGTCGTAGTGGTTGCGGTGAGCTTCATGCACGAACAGTCCGAGACGCTTTCCGAGCTCGACATCGAGCTGCGGCAAGAAGCCGAACAGGTGGGCTTGGAGTTCTATCGAGTGCCTATCCCCCACGACAGCGCACGCTTCACCGGGTTGCTGGCCGATCTCGTAATGAACGCCCTTCGAGCCGAGCCCGTCATGGGACCACTGGGTATGAAACGCTGCCTTTGCCGTGGCCGGCCTGACACGTTCTGCCTCAACGCCTCGAGCTAACGCGGCCTCAAATATCTGCTCCCGCGGGCACCTCTTAGGGCGAGAGGCGGGCCGCGAGCCTCTTCGCGTCCGTCAGGCGGCCTTGGATTCCTGGACGCGCTGCGTAGTTCGCGCAGATGTGTACCCCATCCGGCAAGCGAAGCCCGTCGAGTGCGTCCCAGCTCTCGTCCCACGCGGGAATCCACGTTCTGCCGACGTGGAGCACCCGTACGTCGCATCCGGTTACTCGAGTGAATTCGTCAGCCGCGATCTGGCCTAGCCGGCCGTCGTCTTCCTCGACTACGGCCGGGTTTCGCATGCCCCCAAGGAAGGCCGTGTAAATCCCAGATCGCCCAAAAAGGCTGGCGTTCCACGTGACGCCCCGGGTCTGCAGACCCTCGCCCAGCGCGACCTGGTAGCCGGCCCCAACCAGATCCTCTTCGCCCTTGAGATGAACGACCGCGAGGGGGTTGTACCGGACCTGCTCGAGGCGAGCCGCCGCGTCCGGGGCCGTCGGCTTCAGGAGCCCAGCCGCGGCACGCGCCGGGCAACATAGTGCCACTTCATCTGCTACCACGTCGTCATCGCCATCCAACGCCAATACGAACCCTCCCTCCGGACGTGGACGCAAGCCGGTTACGGCGCACCCCGTATGTAGCGATGGTCCGAGTCCGTTCGCCAAGGCCGATGGGAGCGCACCCATACCGCGCCGAAAAGAGCAGGGAGGTGCCGACGCCACGCCCTTTCGGGCGGTGAGCGCCCGCCAGAGGATGCTTCGCTTCACGCCGAGTTCACGTAGCGTCGCGGCCAGGGCGTGCCGCGCAGGCATGCGGTCGGGATCGGATGCGTACAGGCCACCGTAAAGGGGAGCGACGATGGCCTCGTAGGCCGCTCCTCCAAGCTTCCGCCGGAAGAAACCACCGGCGGTCTCCCCCTCCCTGAGGCCACCCGTCAGCGGTTCCAACAGTACCCGCGCCTTTTCAGTCCACGTGAGCAGGTCCGTAGTAAACGCCTGGCGAACGGAGAGGGGTGCCTGGCTCAATCGGCCCTTCCGAAAGACCAGGAGCGAGAGCTCCTCGGAGGCGATCAACACCTCATCCGCAAGTCCGACATCGGCGATCAGCGCACGCACGTCGGGTGTGAGCCGTGTTCGTTGGGGTCCCATGTCGAGGGGGAGTCCCTCGATATTCACGGTTTGAATCACTCCACCACTGCGGAGCTGAGATTCCAGGACGGTGCAGTCGGCTCCCCGCGCCCTCAGGTAGTGCGCTAGCGCAAGGCCCGAGATTCCACCACCGACAACGGCAATCACTTGGGGAGGGCGTTGGCTAGGCGGCCTTCCGGGACGGGAGAACGGGGGTCCCAACCCTGCTCGAAGTCAGTTGTGCGCGTGCCTGCCGATCGCCCCGTCCACATGCAACTCTCCCGCGGGAAGGTTGGTGAAGTCCAGATC